>NZ_JBHFFD010000069.1:0-323377 GCF_043359565.1 Shewanella sp. S23-S33
TGATCATTGCAACGTCCTTTTAGTCCGGTTAATTCGTGTCCTAACGAAGATACACTGAGTTTGCGTTAGTGCAAATCTGCCCATAAAAAACGGCGCTTAATGCGCCGTTTCGATTTCACTACACTTTGATATAAAGCACTGAGCTATAAAACTCGTAGGCTTAATATTAGAAGTTCATTGAGAGTTTAGTGTAAATGTAGCGACCCATTGGATTATGTACTGATGTCACGTAACCGTAGAGGTCGGTATCACCATCACCGATAGCGAATGGTGGTTCTTCGTCAAATACGTTGTTCACGCCTAGTGTCAGCTTGAACATCTCATTGAAGCGATAAGTACCTGACATGTCGACTAAAATTTGAGCATCAATTGTACGAGTTTTGTTGAAATCTTCAAACTCACCGATATAACTCAAATTTAAATTGGCGGCAAAGTTATCCATAGTCCAGTTGGTTGTCGCTAACCAACGATTCTTCGGATACTTATACTCTCCGGTATAATCGACCACTTGATGAGTATCATCTTTTTCAAAGTTATGCAGATAACTCCATTCAAGACCGAACTTAAGGTCGCCATAACTATCGAGTTCGAATCCATAATGGGTCGACACATCCATACCCTGAACTTCTTGCGAACCTAAGTTAACAAAGCTTGAGCGGATCACATCTAGTGCGCCAAATGTTTGACCAGCTTGAGGTGCTAGGCGCACACACACAGTGCTGTTCTGATCGTTACAATTAGCGTCATAAATATCCTGCAGTAACAACTTATCAATCTTATTATCTTGAGTGATGCTGTAGATATCGAAACCAATATCGAACTTCTGGCTTGGCGCCCATATCATGCCGATATTCCAAGTCTCTGACTCCTCAGCCTTTAACTTTGGGTTACCTGCAAACTCAGTCGTTTCATCAGACAAGGTACAACCTTGACCGTCGGCTGCGCAGCGATATTTATCAATTAGGAAGCTACTTTCTTCAGATGGACCCAAACCAATTTGCGCTAATGAAGGCGCACGGAACCCAGTAGACCAAGAGGCACGCGCCGTTATCTCATCACTAATACCCCATTGGAAAGCAATCTTAGGATTAGTGGTTGAACCAAAATCACTGTAGTGATCATATCGACCCGCAAGTTGCAGCTCGAAGTTATCCGTTACAGGGATGGAAAATTCAGTATACGCCGCCCATTGATCGCGATCGCCCTTAGCTGACACAGCTTCGGTACCAAAAATCAATCCACGTTGAAATTGCTCATCCGGCTCGTCGCTGATGGCTTCTTCACGATATTCAACTCCAGCCGCCATCATGATATCGCGATCAGCAAGGGTAAATGCTTGACCTGAGATATTCGCCGCATAGGAAGTCATGGTTGACAGACCTTGGCGCACTAGACTGGTGGTAATATCATCAATGACATCTTGGGAGTTCATGGTGCCACCGAAAGGATTGTAACGACCCGCATCAATTTCACGTTGCAAATAATCTGTTCTTACCCAACCTTGGCTGCGGTCACCCGTTTGAGTTGACTCACTGCGCCCCTTTTGCACCGTAGCTTCCCAGTCCCAGTCTTTAACTACACCGCGTAAACCTGCGACTAAACGTAGAGTATCAGATTCAATATCCCAACGACGCGCACCCGCATCAACGGTGCGGAAACGACCGATTTCAATATCTTTCCCCCACGGGTTATTTGGATGAGTTCCAGGTACGGTTAAGCCAGCTTTCTCATCAAGTGGCGTCGGCGCACCGCCCGCTTCCGATGTATTGTGCTGGGCAGCTAACTCGAGGAAAGCGGTTAAATCATCATTAAAGTGATATTCGAATTGACCAATAGCACCCACACGTTCAGCAGCAGGCACAACAAGGTTATACGGACCATAATCAAAGACACAAACTTCACCGTCTATATTGCGATCGGCAGGGCAAGCTGGGTCAACTGTCGGCACCCCATCCACATAAAAATACCCAGGAAAACCACGGGAAGAACGCGAATCTTCACCGCCGTAAGGACTCTGATCTGCAGTTCCAAAACGGCCTAAATCCGTTGCCGCTAAAGTATCATTTTTAAAATAGTCGAGAATGATAGAGGCACTGCCCTTATCGGACTTCATCCCCCACACCATATTCGCTGTAGTTTCATCGTAGCCAGTGCCTGAAGCATCACCGTAGCCAAGATTGACCTCAATGCCTTCAATATCTTTTTTCAGAACAATGTTAACCACACCCGCGATCGCATCAGAACCATAAATAGCCGATGCACCGTCCTTCAGTATGTCGATACGTTCAATAGCTGATACCGGAATATTATTGATATCAACAAAGGAATTAGTGATACCTTCGGCAAAAGCACTCGCCGCAACACGACGACCGTTAATTAACACTAAGGTCGCGTCTGGGCCTAAACCACGTAGACTGATAGATGCGCCGCCGTTGGCGGTTGAATCTTGGCTGTTTCCTCGGGTAGAAAACGCGCCAGCACCATTGGCAGGCATGCGTTCAAGTAATTGCTGCAGGTTATCAAATCCCATATTGGCAATATCGTCTTTACTGATCGATTGAATAGGGGAAGGGCCTTCAATATCGGTACGTTTAATACGGGAACCCGTTACTTCAATACGTTCAACTTTTTCTGCACCTTTATCGGCAGCATGGGCCACTGTTGGCGCACATGCCATAGCAATTGCGATTGCACAAGCACTGGGTAGAATCTGAGGTCTGTTCATACATTTCCCTTGTTTTATTTATCTCACTAAAATTATTTTAACAATAAGAAAACCCTAAATTAACAACACACAAGGTAATGAGTTACAAACCAAAGTCAATGGCAGAGAAATAAAAGTTAAACTTTTGTTACATTTGAGGCAGTGTATTTTCCTCATACGAGAATCAAAGAAGGTCTAAGCACTAAAAATTCAACCTACAAGACAAGTCGCAGTATTTGAATATCAGAATTAAAGGAAGAAATATGGAAGACAAGATTATTTATCAAGCAGAGTTTGAAACCCATTTAGGTTGGTATTGGCTGCTTTCAGGGGCCGCCTATTTCAGCCTAAGCATAATAGGTATTCCCTTGTTATTGATTTGGTTTCCAATAGGGCTGTGGGGGACTCGCCGCTATATTAACAACATGAGTGCGCAGCTCACCAGCAATAAACTTATTGTCAGGAGGGGCATATTAACTCGTACTGAAAACACAGTGCCTTTGGACAAAATTACCGATATGGCATTGATCCAAGGCCCAATTATGCGCCTATTTGGTCTGCATAAACTCACGGTAGAAACCGCAGGGCAATCGGGCGCAGGCGCATTGATAAGCTTAGTCGGCATAGTCGATGCGCCTCAATTTAGAACCCGCGTATTAGAACAAAAAGAACGGCTTACCCAACCCTTGCACCCAACAATCCCATCGGCACAGCCAGATAATACGCTGTTACAAATCGTAGCCGAAATGGCTGCAAGCTTAAAACGCATTGAAACTTTACTCAGCCAAAAATTAAACAGATAAATTGAATAAAACGACTTTTAGTTCAATCACTTTACCTTTAATGTTGAGCCACTCTCTTAGCGTTAGCGCGGCTTTAACATGAGCGCAGCCTTAGCATGAGCGCAGTCTTAGCATGAGGGAGTGTTCGATTCCCCAGATTAATTTTCAACAGGCATTTTTAATAACGACATGACAGAATCTTCAGTAACTTCTCCTTCATCCTCTTGGATGACACACCTAACTCTCGGCATTAAAGCCATGGGCCCAGGTGTTCTTATGGCCGCCGCGGCGATTGGCGCATCCCATTTAGTCGCCTCGACTCGGGCGGGCGCCGAATTTGGTTGGCAACTGGCTTGGGTTATTCTTGGGGTAAATTTACTTAAGTATCCCTTCTTTGCAGCTGGCGCACGCTACACAGCTGCCACAGGGGAGAGTCTACTGCACGGCTACCAAAAACAGGGCCGAGGTTACTTACTGCTGTTTACTGGGCTCAATGTGATCGCCGCCATTGCCAGTACAGCAGGGGTGTGCATGTTAACCGCCGCTATGTTGACCCAATTTATTCCGCTCCCCATCGATTGGTTAGCCCTACTGGTATTGCTGAGTTCATTGGCTTTACTGATTTTAGGCCATTATCAACTGCTTGATAGACTCACTAAGATCATCATGTTCGCCCTAACCTTAACCACCTTAATTGCCGTGGCCTTGGCTTGGGATCACGCTCAACCATTAGCGAGCAATTTTGTCTCTCCTTCACCTTGGCAATGGGCCCATGTGGGATTTTTGGTCGCCATGATGGGTTGGATGCCAGCACCGATTGAAGTCAGCGCTTGGAATTCTCTCTGGTTGCTCGAAAAACAAAAAAGCCAGACGGTCACGAAAGCGCAGGCACTGCTCGACTTTAACTTAGGCTACATCATCACTGCGATCCTCGCGATCGTGTTTTTGTCATTGGGCGCCTTAGTGATGCACGGCAGCGGCGAACACTTTTCAGATTCCGGCGCACAGTTTGCTAATCAATTGATTAATCTTTACAGCCAAGTGATGGGCGGCGAGAGTCGTTATCTTATTGGTATTGTGGCATTTTTGTGTATTTTCAGCACAACAGTAACAGTGATCGATGGCTATAGCCGTACCTTAGATATGGGCTGGCAGTTACTCACCTCAAAGACCAGTTCAGACAAACGCCTCACTGGGATTATGCTCGCCATCAGTGCCTTTGGCTTATTGCTGATCCTCTTCTTTAAAGGTGCACTCTTACCGTTACTCGAGTTTGTGATGATCTTGGCCTTTATGACCACAGTCATTTTTGCTTGGTTAAATTACCGCTTAATGACCAGCAAACAGCTCCCCGAGACAGATAGATATGGCACTAAGATGAAACTACTCTCTTGGTTTGGCCTGATTTATCTACTGATTTTCGCGGCGCTGTTTATCTATTGGTACAACATCATTAAAGGCTAATTACCCAGAATGTTTATGCCGGAGCAATAAATGGCCTTAACTAACTGCCATTAAATTCCCGCTGAATTCTGCAATTAAGGTGGTTTGGGTATATAATGCGGGCTCTTAAACCAGATAGCGCAGCCGCGCCAAGAGATGACCATGATTAATAATGATATTTTGCGCCGTTTGCGCTTCGTGTTTGATTTTAGCAATGCAAAAATGATTAAAATTTTTGCTAAAGCTGGAAGAGAAGTGCCTGTCGAAGAGATGATTGATCTTCTACGTAAAGAAGAGGAAGAAGGTTATAAAGCTTGTAACGACACGACCTTATGTCAGTTTTTAGATGGTCTTATCATAGAGAAGCGTGGTCTACGTGAAGGTGCAGAAATTCCAGCGCCCGTTTCACGTTTAAACAACAACCTCATCTTTAAAAAGCTGAGAGTTGCCCTCGAAATGCGTGAAGAAGACATAGTAGCAGCTTTGGCTTTAGCCGAAGTGCAAATGTCAAAATCAGAGCTAAGCGCCCTGTTCCGCAATCCAGACCACAAGAATTTTAAAGAGTGTGGCGATCAAATACTGCGTAACTTTATCCGCGGCTTATCACTTAAGTATCGCGGCGTATAACGCTAAACTTATGACATAAAACGCAGCTTAGGCTGCGTTTTTTTATATCCGTTTTTATCTACACCTGAGCTTGTTTGGATATAAACAAGACCTTAACAATTCCATCTCAACAACCTCAGAAATCCTGTTTAAAACAGCTGACTTTTTTACTGCTGCAAAAAAAACCACAAATACCTCGTTCCACGGACAACAAAGATCACATTTCATGATAACCTTACGTGACTTACAGCACGTATTGACCACTTAAACAATAACTCAAAAGGTTACCCATGGACGATAATAAACGCCCCCTCTATCTTCCGTTTGCAGGACCTGCCATTCTTGAAGCCCCACTGATTAACAAGGGCAGTGCATTTTCTGAAGAAGAGCGTATTTTCTTTAACCTCGAAGGCTTAGTCCCCTATGCCATTGAAACAATTGAGGAACAGGCTTCTCGCGCCTACGATCAATTTAGAAGTTTCAATAACGACTTAGACAAGCACATTTACCTACGGAATATTCAAGACACAAACGAGACCTTATTTTATCGTTTAGTGCAAAATAACATCAGCGAGATGATGCCCATCATCTATACGCCGACAGTCGGTTTAGCTTGTGAGCGTTTTTCGAAAAACTATCGCCGCAACCGTGGTTTGTTTATCTCCTATCCGAACAAAGATAGGATCGATGACATCCTCAATAACTCGACTCGTCAAAAAGTTAAAATCATAGTAGTCACTGATGGTGAACGTATTTTAGGCCTTGGCGATCAAGGTATTGGCGGCATGGGGATCCCTATCGGTAAGCTGTCACTCTACACTAGCTGTGGCGGTATCAGTCCGGCTTATACCCTGCCCATTACCTTAGACGTAGGCACAGATAATCCGCAGTTGTTAGAAGATCCTATGTATATGGGTTGGCGCCATCCACGCATCGGTGGCGAAGAATATGCCGAGTTTATCGAAGCCTTTATGCAAGCCGTCCACGTGCGCTGGCCAGATACTTTGATCCAGTTCGAAGACTTTGCCCAAAAGAATGCCATGCCGATCCTAGAGCGCTATAAGGATCGCTATTGCTGCTTTAACGATGATATTCAAGGCACTGCTGCGGTTGCCGTTGGTTGCTTGCTCGCCGCGTGTAAGGCTGCGGGTACTGAATTAAATCAGCAACGTATCGCCTTTCTCGGTGCTGGTAGCGCCGGTTGCGGTATCGCCGAAGCTATCGTGGCACAAATGGTGTCAGAAGGGATCAGCGACGAGCAAGCTCGCACCCAAGTGTGTATGGTTGACCGTTGGGGCTTATTGCTAGATAACATGCCTAACCTGTTGCCATTCCAGCAAAAATTAGCGCAGAAATGCACCAACATCCAAAACTGGAGCAATTTCAGCGACAATATTTCACTGCTCGATGTGGTTAACAACGCCAAGCCGACAGTGCTGATTGGGGTATCTGGCGTTCCAGGACTCTTCACCGAAGAAATCATCCGTGCTATGCATAGCCATTGTGCTCGGCCGATTATTTTCCCTATGTCGAACCCCACCAGCCGCGTAGAAGCGACACCGAAGGACATTTTGCATTGGACCTCAGGTCAAGCACTCGTCGCTACGGGCAGCCCATTCGAGCCTGTGGTTGTCGATGGTGAAACCTATGAAATTGCCCAGTGCAACAACAGCTTTATCTTCCCAGGTATTGGCTTAGGCGTATTAGCTTCAGGCGCACGTCATGTATCCGATGCCATGTTGATGGCTTCAAGTCGCGCACTTGCCGAATGTTCGCCACTGGCAATCGATGGTACAGGTCCACTACTGCCTAAACTCGAAGATATCCATGCGGTGAGTAAGCATATTGCTTTCGCCGTAGGTAAAGTCGCAGTTGAACAAGGGTTAACGCTGCCAATGAGCGATGAGATCTTACAGCAGTCGATTGAAGGCAATTTCTGGAGTCCAGAATATCGCCGCTACAAACGCACTTCGTTCTAAGCATAGCGTTGCCGCGACCCAAGTCGCAGTAAAGCAGCTTAGTTGAGCGTTTGTGCTAGCCAGCAAAAAGCCCGTTACTTTGCAGTAACGGGCTTTTTAATTTTCTGACTCTGTGCTGATTTCAATAAAAACTAAGGTGCCATCACCTGTTTAAAGCTATTGAGCAAAGCGCGATCGGTACGCGCTTTCTTCAACTTACGTAGGCTTTCTTTGAGCGATTCATCAGCTAAGCGCGTAAAAATGCCATTATATTCTTGCTCTTGGATTGCACTATCGGTATCGGCTTGCTCAGAAATTTCTTGGGCGACACGACTCAATTGCAACCAAGCATTAGCAATATAGAAACCGTGGAATGCGGCTTGTTCCATTAGATTACGTGCACTGGCAGGTAAAGATGCCCAAGCTTGGCTAAATTTACCTTCCCTGTCTTCCAACAGTTCGGCACACAAACCTTGGTACGCTGCTAATAAGTCACTCGGTAATTTAGCCATTGGTAACACTTTATTCGCAACATTGTAAGAAATCTGCTCGGCAGTTTCGCGGTAAACAGCTGATAATTCGCTCATAAAAATCTCGATTCGCATCCCAAAAATAGACTTAAAACTGGCCACTCACATATAAACCATAAACGCCGTTACCCGCAATCGGCGTAACTGTTATCCCCTCATAGGGTTGAGTAAAATACCAACCCGCCAGCGCTCCAATCGCCGCGCCAGCTAACACATCCTCGAGGTAATGTTGGTCGCTCGCCACTCGGGTTTAGCCCACATAAGATGCGGCAACATAGGCAGGTAAACCATATTGCCAACCATAACGCTGCTGAATAAACGTCGCCGCCATAAAGCTGTCTGAGGTATGACCCGATGGAAACGAATCATCGCCACTATCGTCTGGCCTGTCTTTACTCACACCATACTTAAGACCTTCAACAATTAACCGACTCGACACCGCTGCCTGAATTAACTGCCAACTACCATCATAACCCTCTTCATAAAACAAGGTCGCACCCATCGCAGTAGCGGGTAATAATAAATGCAATACATCGCCAGAGGTTTCTAAATCTGAGCCTGCCCAGCTAGTGCCACTCATCATGAATAATGCAGCACAGAGTAATTTCTTCAAGGGTGATTCCTTTGTGGGATAATAACCAAGGCGGAGTTTATACCTTGATCATTAACCGAATGCAAAATTGCTATACATCTATATTCAAAATGAGCAAACAAGTTATGCTAAGCTAATAATTAGCTATTGATTTTAATTCGAACAGGAATCTTTTTTGCTACATCAACTTAGGTATTTATCATTCTCCTTATTGCTGCTTCTACTGCCGCTCAGCAACGCTATGGCAGAAGAAAAGACTCAGGTTGATAAAATATTTGCAAGATTTGAAAGCGGCGTCCCTATGACCCGTGAAGAAATCGAAAGCAATCTAGCGTTATTAAGCAAACTAATTTCGACTGACGATGTCACCCGTCATGAAAAGCTGCAACTGCTTAAATGCTGGGATCAGAATACAGAAAACGACACAGCTATTGCACTGGCACTTAAAAATACTAACCAAGCACTGAGCAATATTCCGCCAACCGCCTCCCCCCATTTCATTACCGACCTCACGCTCTGCCGCTCTTGGTTTCTGCAATTAAGTGGTGACATGGATGGCGCGATGGAAGGCTATAATCTCAGTGTTAAACGTGCCTATGAGCATGAAGACCTAAAGCTAATCGCCGACTCGCGCAGCATTCGCGGCGCACTTTACTCTTATATTGGCGATTTTTCTGCGGCATTAGACGATCTCGTCACAGCGCAAGATCTCTATGAATCACTCAATTTAAGCGGTTGGGCTAACATTAACCTTGCCGATGTTGCTACCAGTTTTAGACGTTATGGCGATCCCCAAAGTGCAATCCGCTATTACACCAAACTCAAAGCTCTCTATCTAAAAAACAATAACCAAGAACAGGCAATGTATGTCAACTCGGACATTGGCCTTGCCTTAGATGAACTCGGTGAACATCAACAGGCCGTAGATAATTTCTTAGTAAGTTATCAATACTTCAAGGAACATCAGCAGGAAAAAGTGGCAGCAACTATGGCAACGAATATTGCCTACAGCTTAATCAAACTCAATCGTCTAAACGAAGCCGAAAAGTATTTAATCGAAGCCGATACTGTTATTAATGAAAAAGATCTGACCGATTACAGCTTCATGAAGCTTTTTATGGCCGAGATAAAGTTTCAACAAGCTCGCTATAAAGAGGCGCTTACCGAACTTGAGCAAGGGGAAAAAGCCTTTCGCACTCTGCAGAATAATCGGGGACTCACTCAACTGCTGCAGCTTAAAAGTAACATATATGTGGCGATGAATGATTTATCTGCCGCCTACGGAGCGCTGCAAGAATTTGTTACCCTAACAAAAAAAGTCGATGGCAATTCTCTCTCCCATCATACGACAGAATTAAAGGTCAAGTTTGATACCAGTCGGATTGAATCTGAAAATCAACGCTTGATTGAAAACCAAAACCTTAAAGAACAAGAGCTCGCGCTACTCGAAAAGAACAAATCACTGCAACACATTATCCTATTACTAGCGGGCTTTATCCTGACGATAGTGTCTATATTCGCTTATAAACAAGTACATAGAAATCGCCAACTGCAAGTTATTGCCCTCACGGATTACCTTACCAAACTCCCTAATCGTCGGCATATTTATGCCCAAGCCGCGAAATATTTTCAGCAAGCCTTAAAACATCAAAGCCCTTTTTCAGTGATTATTTTTGATGCGGATCACTTCAAAAAAATCAACGATAACTTCGGCCATGAATTAGGCGATCGCGCCCTTATGACCATTGCAAATGCAGGCCGAACCTTATCGGGTAATAAAGACCTCGTTGGCCGCATCGGTGGTGAAGAGTTTTTAATCCTATTGCCTAACACAGATGCCACAGGTGCGTTAGCGCTGGCGCATCAATTGCAGAACCATATTAGCCGCCTTAGCGCACAGAATTTACCAGCAGAACTCAAATTGACCGTTAGCGCTGGTGTCGCCACTTTAGAACCACAAAATAATACGGAAGATGCATATCAAGATAAAGATTTTGCCACCTTGCTAAAGCGGGCCGACAATGCTCTTTATGAGGCTAAAAATGCGGGCAGAAATTGTGTGAAATCAGCCAAGAATGAGGCTTTAAGAGAGAATTAAGCGGCCTTATGCCAAAACACTTGATGTTGTAATGGCGGTGGCAAAGTGCCAAACCATGTCTGATACAAACGACTAAATTCACCTGAATCTTTCATTTTCTCAAGCTCTGTTTGCCAACTGATAACGGTTGCCGCCGATGTCCCTTTAGAAAAAGCTAAATAGAGATTAATCTCCGATACTACAAACACTTGGCGGATATCTGTCTCACTCGCCCCCACTTCTTCGAGTATCTGCTTTACCGCAAGATCCGCTTGGCACCAAAAACGAATTCGAGAAAACAGCAACTGTTTCGCCGATTGCTGCGGAAAACTCGCCACCAGCAAATTATCCACGCCCGCTTGTTGTAGCAACTGCGCACCCGCCGATTCCCGATAAACCCCCACAATATCTGTCGATTGCAGTTCAGCAAGTTGATCGAGAGCGATAGGATCTGCCGCCCTTGCGTACAATGCAATTTTGCTGGTCGCAATAGGACCGATAAAATCAAACTGCTCAGCTCGCTCATCATTAATTGACGTAGCAAAAAGTAAAACGTTCGCTGAGGTATTGGCAATCGAATACGCCCGGGCCCAAGGTAACACATCAATTTTTTCACTCTGACCCAGTCTTGATTGCAAGGTATTGACTAAGTCCACCGCAAAACCTTGCGGCACACCATTTTGCTCGTAACTCATGGGAGGCCAAGCTTCGGTCACCAATTTCAACTTGTCAGGCGCCGCAAAAACAAGATTAGGCATCAGGCCTAATAAGCTCATCGCAAGAAAACACGCCCTAAGGGGAAACGCACTCAGCATACGAATACCAAACGATAAACATTAGACCTAATCATAGACTCAATCCCAACTGCAAATAAACAAATACCCCAAAGAAAATATCGCCTCACGCCCCCTTCTGAGTAAACTCGTCCTCAATAAGTGAAAACTGCTATCATATTGCCACCTAGCCAAGAGCCTCGCTGCCATCAATTCATGTCAACTTTAGCCAATCAAACCCCAAGCCAATCCTATGCCAGCATGCTGTCGCGGCTCGCTCTGCAAATTAAAACGTGGGGAAAAGCACTCGGATTTGCGCAGGTTGGCATTTGCGATACGGATTTAATCGCTGAAGAAGCCAAACTCCAAGCATGGCTAGACAAAGGTTTTCATGGCGAAATGGCCTATATGGCTACCCATGGCATGATGCGCGCTCGCCCGCAAGAACTGCATCCGGGCACAGTGCGGGTGATCTCCGTACGGATGGACTATTTACCACCCGAAGCTGGCTTTGCAACGAATCTCACCGATCCCAACTTAGGTTATATTTCCCGTTATGCCGGAGGTCGCGACTATCACAAGTTGATCCGCGCTCGACTTAAAAAGCTCGGAGATAAAATCAGTGCGGAGTTAGTTGCTCTCGGTTTCGATGCAGCTGACTTTCGCCCCTTTGTTGACTCAGCGCCAGTACTTGAGCGCCCCTTAGCCGAAAAAGCCGGCATAGGCTGGACAGGTAAACACTCACTCATACTCAACCATGAGGCTGGCAGTTGGTTCTTTTTAGGTGAACTACTGATCAATTTGCCTCTACCTGTGGATATTCCCATTCAAGAAGGCTGTAACACTTGTGTCGCCTGCATCACCTCCTGCCCAACGGGTGCAATCGTAGAACCTTATGTGGTCGATGGCAGACGCTGTATTTCCTATCTCACCATTGAGTTGCAGGGCGCGATTCCTGAAGAATTTAGGCCACTCATGGGCAATCGCATCTATGGCTGCGATGATTGCCAACTCGCGTGTCCCATCAATCGCCAAGCGCCGCTGACTGAAGAAACTGACTTTCATATTCGTCCGCAGTTAAAGCAACCAGACCTTCTCAGCCTTTTTGCTTGGAGCGAGGCCGAGTTTCTTAAACAAACTGAAGGCAGCGCCATTCGCCGCATTGGACATAAACGTTGGCTACGTAATATTGCAGTAGCACTGGGTAACGCTCCCGCAAGCCCAAGGATTATTGCCGCACTTAACGCCCGCAATCACAGCGAAGATATCGATGAGATAGTGCGTGAGCATATTGAATGGGCGCTTAATGCCCAGCAATCGCGCCTTGCTGAAAGCACCGCAACTGAACAACAAAAAGCCCGCCGCAAAACCGAGCGCATGGTGCGCATTATCGAAAAAGGCTTACCGCGAGATGCTTAAGTTAGTCGGCAAGCAATAAACAACAACGGATGCATAAGCATCCGCTGTTATTAATTCATCAAACTCAATAAGCTCAGTAAAAAAATATTTCACTCAAGCATAATATTAACCAAGGCGGCGACGTAGTTCTCGCGTGGCATCGACCATGTTTTTCAATGCAGGTTCAACTTCATCCCAAGTACGGGTTTTTAGGCCGCAATCTGGATTGACCCACAGCTGACGTACGGGCACTTTTTGCGCCGCTTTCTCGATTAAGTGCACCATGGCCTCCACACTTGGGGTGTTTGGTGAGTGAATGTCATACACACCGGGGCCAATTTCATTGGGATATTCAAAATCTTCAAAGGCGTTGAGTAACTCCATCCGTGAACGCGAAGTCTCGATAGTAATCACATCGGCATCCATGGCGGCAATCGCGGCAATGGTGTCATTAAACTCGCTGTAACACATGTGGGTGTGGATTTGAGTCTCATCAGTCACGCCAGCAGCGCTGAGTTTAAAGGCATTCACCGCCCAATCTAAATAGGCTTGCCATTCACTTTGTTTCAATGGCAGACCTTCACGGAAGGCGGGCTCATCGATTTGTATAATACCAATACCGGCATTTTGTAAGTCCACCACTTCATCACGGATCGCCAGCTGAGTCGCAATCACATCGCGGCCGATATCCTCACGGGCGAATGACCAATGCAGAATCGTCACAGGGCCAGTTAACATGCCTTTTACAGGCTTGTCGGTAAGACTTTGGGCAAACTCGGCCCAATCAACCGTCATCGCCTTTGGACGGCTAACATCACCATAGATCAACGGCGGCTTAACACAGCGTGAACCATAGCTTTGCACCCAACCATTTTTGGTAAAGCCAACGCCCGCAAGCTGCTCACCAAAGTATTCCACCATATCGTTGCGCTCGGCCTCACCATGAACCAGTACATCGATACCGAGTTTAAGCTGGCGGTCGATAGTATCGCGGGTGACTTGCTGCAATTGCTCTGTATATTGTGCATCACTCAGATCGCCCTTGCGCCAACGACTGCGTAGTCCACGGATTGCTGGTGTTTGTGGGAAGGAGCCAATGGTGGTGGTCGGCAACAGAGGTAAACGGTATTTCTGCTGCTGCACTGCTTGGCGTACGCTGAAATCACTGACGCGCTCATAATCGGCAGATGTCAACGCGGCAACGCGGGCAATCACTTGACTGTCGGCGGCCTGCGCTTTCGCCTCACGGCGTGCCAAACAGGTTTGCACAATCTCTTTTGCCGCGATAGATTCAGGTGCCAGTAGCAATTGGCGCACATTGGCCAGTTCGAGTAATTTTTGCTTCGCAAACGCGAGTTGTTGACGCAGCGCGGGCTCAAGCGTGGCTTCCACCTCTAAATCCACAGGGCTGTGCAGGAGTGAGCAAGAAGTACCGATCCACAAGCGATCTCCGAGATCACAGGCAACCGCGCCTATGCGTTCGGCAATCAAATCCGCCTCTGCCGACCACACGTTGCGGCCATTGACCACACCCGCCGACAAAATTTGATCTTGACCAAGCGCATTGGCAAAGACTGCCAATTGATCCGGCGCTGTGACTAAATCGACATGCAACCCCGCGACCGGCAAGGCCGATACCAGCGCTTGATGGTGAGCGATACCACCGTAATAACTGGTAAGAAGGATCTTCACCTTCGCAGTGCTGAGTGCTTGATACGCCTCAATCATCGCCGCTTGCCATTCGCCATCCAATTCCAATGCGAGAATGGGCTCATCGAGCTGTACCCATTGCACTCCTTGAGCAGCAAAACGCGCCAAAATGTCAGCATAAGCAGTTAATAAATTAGGTAATAAGCTTAACTTATCAAACTCTTGGCCCACGGTTTTAGCAAGGAACAAGTAGCTAACAGGGCCGAGTAGCACAGGTTTTGCTTTATAACCTAGCGCTTGCGCTTCGCTAACTTCATCAAAGAACTGCTCATAGGCAATCGAAAACTCTTGGTTTTGGCTGAGCTCAGGTACCAGGTAGTGATAGTTAGTATTGAAATACTTGGTCATTTCAGAGGCAGGCGCATCTTGGCCCGTTGGCGCTCTGCCGCGGGCAACACGGAATAAAGTATCGAGATCGATTGTCCCTTCACCACGATGACGCTCAGGAATGGCATTTAAAGTCGCGCTTAAGGTCAGCACTTGATCATAAAAGGCAAAATCACCTACGGGAACTTGCTCAATGCCCGCAGCAGCTTGCCACTGCCAATGGGTGCGGCGAAGTTCACTCGCCACTTCACGTAATTCCACCTGAGTGCTCTCACCACGCCAGTATTTTTCTAAGGCAAATTTCAATTCACGACGACGCCCAATACGGGGAAACCCAAGACTATTTAATTGCATACTCTATCTTCCTTTATTTGAGATAAGCCACATTCGGCACTTGCACCCACCAGATTGTTTTCTCTTGGCACTTTTCAGCACTTCAGCCTTGATAAATAACAATGGGCGTCTGGACGTCTAGAAGTTTATTGTGTTAGTCTCTATGCCAGCAACCGAATTGATTTCAAGCACAACATGAGCGAAATTCACTTGGAGTGAACATGATCGAACTAAGACACCTGCGAACCTTAATGGCCCTGAAAGAAAGCGGCAGTTTGGCGGGCGCAGCCAAAAAACGTTTTGTCACTCAATCCGCCCTCTCCCACCAGATTAAGGAGTTGGAGCAAAGGATTAACTCGCCCATTTTTGTGCGTAAGAGTAAGCCACTGTCATTCACCCAAGAAGGTGCACGCCTGTTGCATCTGGCCGAAGAGATTTTGCCTAAGGTGTTAGAAACAGAGACAGATTTGAAGAATGGGCTGGAAACCGAAACCAATCAGTTGCGTGTCGGCATTGAGTGCCATAGCTGTTTTCGCTGGTTAATGCCTGTAATGGAGCAATTTAGGCAAGATCATCCAACTGCCGAGTTAGACTTGTCGAGCCGTCATCTGTTCGACTCGCTCAATGCCTTAGAAATGGGTGAACTGGATATTGTCTTAACCTCAGATCCTGTGCCTGGGCATTCACTCGCCTACCAGCATTTGTTTGATTTTGAAGTGAAGTTAGTGGTTGCTAAGGATCATCCTTTAGCGAAAGAAGCCTATGTCACCCCTAAGCAATTAGCACACTTGCCTATTATCAGTTATCCAGTGCCGTTGACGCGTTTAGATATTTATCGCCACTTTTTAGAGCCTGCGGGCATAGAGGCAGGCGAGCAAAAAACCTGTGATTTAACCATGATGTTATTGCAACGCATCGCCTGTAAAGACGGCATAGCCGCACTGCCAAGTTGGTCGATTAATGAAGGACACGGACTGAGTCTCGCTACGGTAAAACTCGGCCAAGAAGGTCTGAAACGACCGCTATTTGGTGCCTATCGCCGCCACAGTGCTAACTCTGCATTGATCCAAAATTGGTTACAACTGGTGGCGAGGGAAGGTTTATCCCGCCAGCAGAAGACGAATTAATGCGGGTGACATAGAGTAAAAAGCCTGCGAATGCAGGCTTGTTTATTGAGTCAAATGACTATTTCATAGCATCGACAAATTACAGCGGATTCATCAACAATCCACGCATAGACAAGACACGGCGCAGTATCAACCCCGATGAATTAGGATTACGGGTCTGACGCAAATTATGGGCGATCATAAATTCTTGACGCAGATCCTGATCGAGATCTAACGCCTCGAACGCTTCGATGGTTAAGGTCTGTTGTTGATTATCAATCAATGACTTAATCACACTTAAAGGAAATGACTGTTCGGCATTAGCATTTAAATAGGCAAATGCGGTCAGTGCGATAATTTGGCCGAACACACTGAACAGAGCTAAGGTTTGCACTTCGTCAGCATCAACCTCCACACCTTCCATATCCGCTAAGCTATCTACCGCATCCGTTGCAATATCTTCAGTCAGCTTCCAATAACCTTGGACCAACTTTTTATAGGGCTGTGGCAGTTCATCGAGGCGTTCTTTTAAATAGAACGTAAAGGCGTAGCGATAGATATTAACTTGACCTAAGCGGATCAAAGCTTCTTTCAACGAACGAGTTTTGTGATTTTCCACTACAGCAGCCTGTGCGGAATTACTGCGCATAAGCATGTGCGCTGCCAATGCGGGATCGCTCGAGATAATGTCAATCACATTACGAATGTCGCCTTCAGCAAGAATCGCTTTTTTGAGTGGAATTAGAATTCCTCGGCGGCCAATCACTTGCTCTTCGTTCGCTATGATAGCTCTAACTTGAGTAAAAACCTGTTGCTCAAGATCAGTCATAAGACACTTTACACCTGTTTATTAACAATAAGATGATTCGGTTACAGCTCACATCATACCTAAAATACTAAGAATTTCAGCCATAAACAGCAGAGTAAAATATAAATTACTCCTATTTAGTAATGACTGCCCGCTAACACTATAGATAACGACAATTAAACCACTCTACTAAAACGATATTCAAGACTATACCTATTTTAAGATTTATTCTTTGAACTCAGCGTAAAAAATAAAAAGCCAGACTGAGTCTGGCTTTGTTAGTTAGATAGCTCATTAATATTTAGAAGCGGTAGCCCACAGTGAAACGAATATCGCGACCTCGACCAGAATAGTAACTATCCCCCCAATCGCCACCGTAATAACCTGCGCTAACATAATCTTTATCGAATACATTATCGATACGCAGACTGGCAAGCCAAGCATCACGATTATAATTCAAGGCTAAATTACCAAGCACGTAACTTGCTAGCTTATCACCTTGATTAGCGTTATCGCCTTCGATAAAACGATCCCCCGTGTAGATAGCTTCGGCAAATACTTGGAAATGCTCAGCAAAATCCATGCTGACATAACCGCGTCCCGTGTGTTTTGCCACCCAAGACAGCTCTTTGCCATCGTTAGCACCATCGGTAAATTCGGCGTCGGTATAGTTATATTCCAGCCCTAGCTGCAGCGCTTTAGTGATCTGCCAATCCCAATCGGCACCCGTGCCATAACGACGAGAAGCGTCGGCATTTACGTTTGCACCGTTGAAATTTCCACCTATGGGTTTAACTGCACTCGAGTCATAAACAATTTCATCCTCTAAATCGAGACGATATAGGCTGACTCGCAGGGTTTGACTAGCGACAGCCCAATCCCAACCCGCCTCATAGGAACGGCCTGTTTGCGGCTTTAAGCCAAATACGCCCGGCGATGTATAAGCTTGCTCATCCACTTTGGCAAAACGGAAGTTATCATCAGCGCGCACATAGAGTCTGTGCTCCGCAGTTGGGCGGTAATTTAAACCCAGTTCGAATGCGTGGGCATTTTCGTCTAAATCCATGCCATTAGGATAGACATTGCCATCGACTAACTCGTCGGTCACACGCGCATAACGGCCACCCACAACGTAACTTAAAGTATGGCTTAAAGGCACTGTAGCTTGTAGATAGGCGCTTTGCATTTGCTGCACATTACTGCGCGCCATAGTGTCAAAATCAGCCTTACCACGGCTGATGTCTAAACCTGTGACTAGGTTTAGCTCGCCTTGACGCGTACTGTAATTCGCTAACGCTTTAGGGCTAAACATTAACAGTGAGCGTGTGTTATGGCTGTTCGCCCCCCAATTAAGAGAAGACACTAAGGTATCGCTGTAATCTAAATCCGCCGCCAGCGCCCAGTTTTGATTAAGCTGATGCTGGTAACCCGTTCGCGCCGCAGTGGTCATCTCGTGGGCATACTCTACCTTATTTGAT
Source organism: Shewanella sp. S23-S33 (assembly GCF_043359565.1). Lineage (NCBI taxonomy): Bacteria > Pseudomonadati > Pseudomonadota > Gammaproteobacteria > Alteromonadales > Shewanellaceae > Shewanella > Shewanella sp. S23-S33. The sequence continues at coordinate 18,626 of NZ_JBHFFD010000069.1, forward strand.
GAAGCACGGGGATCGTCTTTAAATTGCTTTTCAGTAAGCGAGCCCGGATTTTCACGATCGTTATCGTAGTAGCTGGTTTCAACAAAGAAGGAGTCTGTGGCTGTTTTATATTGAATGCGGCCAAGAATAGAGCCGGTTTCGTTGGCATTATGCTGGCGATAGTTGTCACCTTGGTTGTAACTACCGGTGAAAAAGTAACGCCAATCTTTGTTGATCGCGCCAGACACATCACCACGACCTTCATAGGTATCAAAGCTACCACCAGATAACTGCACGCTGCCGCCAGTATTTTCAGGGGACTTAGTGACAATATTAATCACCCCGCCCACGGCTTGATCGCCATAAAGTACACCTGCACTACCCGATAAAATTTCAATACGATCCACTTGATTAAGCGGAATGGCATTAAGGCTAGGTGCGGCGATATCGATATTATTGAGACGACGACCATCAAGTAAAATCAGCGTGTTATTAACGGCAGTGCTGGCGCTAAAACCGCGCATCGCAAAGCTAGTTCCAATATTGTTATCCGAAATTTGAATACCGCTTTGACCACGTAAGACGTCGGTCAAATTAGTCGCGCCGCTCATTTCAATCGCAGCGGCATCAATCACATTCACATTGGCGGCAATATTTAACGGGGTCTTATCAGAGCGGCCGATCACGACAAGATGCTCGTCGACTTTAGCTGTGCTGGTATCGTCAGCCGCCATAACGGGCGCGATAATTGAAAAACTGCAAAGGCTGCCGATCAGCAGCGCGATTTTTGTTGGATTTGTTCCCATTTTACCTTTAACTCCTGCAAGGAAAACGGGGCATTGACGCCACGATACCGTTAATTCAGTCATAAATACTGACGGTGATTATCGCATTTTGAGATCTGCCCACCGAAATCTCAAAAACACCTTTAGGGCCGGTCTCCGGACTTAGGCTATGTTAATCCATTAAAGTTGGATTAACGCGAGACTGACCTTTCACATTCTGACTTTCGGGTTCAGTCTTGAACACACCAATCAAACGCGGTCTTCTCTCACCTTTTACCGTTGCGGGGGCAGTGCCAGAATTTCACTGGCTTCCCGATTATCTCACGACGCTATCATCGCAAGCACCACAGAAGGTTGACTCAAAATTAGGTTCAAAGGGCGTACAATCTGTTAACGCCCAACAAGGCTCAGGGCATATCAGACCTGAGCGCGCGCATTATAGACGTCTATACGGATGAAAGTCCATTAATCTCAAGTTAGCGAGAAAACTCACATAAGCTAAAAAACACCATCCCAGTTTTTTGCCGCAGGTTTTGGTCTGTCTTTGCTCAAAATCGCCTGACGCTGCTCAGGGGTTTCGCATTGGGCAACGGGGGTAAAATCCAGCGGTTTAATCACTAACGAGTCAGCAGGTTGCACTGGCGACTTGTCGAACATGGACAAATTCATCGACCAAGAGACCAACTCCCCCTTTTCGCTGATGCCAACATAACCGTCATTTGCGCCATTTAACCAAGTGAGGCGCGGAATACGTGCCATTAACTTTTCCACATTATCACGGTTGGCGCGATAACCAACAGACACCACTTTGCCATCGGGACGCGTAAACACAAAGGAGGCTGGCCCTCGAGTAATGATGCTGCCTTCCTGCCAATATTTATCAAGAATCTCTTGGGCATAGTGAAACCCAAACATATGAGCGTAATCAGTATCGTCGGCCACAATTTGCGGCACGGCCTTATCCCGCAGTAATAAAAAGCCTGAGCCAATGCTGATAATCTCTTTTACCCCTGTGATATCGGTTTTTTTAATCCAATCGACACCACAGTTAATCCCATCGCCCCAAAAATGCGCATCCCCCGTAGGACTTAAAATCGCAAAGGCACAATTGTTTGCCGTCATACTCGCCACATCCTTTAAGGCGCTGCGGATCGAGTAAGCATCACTGCGCCAGCCCCAACTCACCACAGTGCCGTCCTTTTTCAAGGCGGCATAGGTGTGTTGAAAATATTCGATCTTCGCCACATCTGTAAGCTGCGGGAGTAACTTTTTCATATTGGTCGACTCTTCAACCTGCCCCCAAATCACAGCACTGCCCTCTTTTTTGAGGGCGACAAAACTGCGTCCTCTGGCGAAGATATCGACAACATCAACTAATTGATCCTGTACATGTAAGCTATTGCCGCCGTAGGGGCCATAACCCCAAGTATGCACCTTGCCATTGGCATCAAGGGCGGCAATGGCCTCTTGATTGGCGAACAACTTGGTAATATTGGTCATGCGGTTTTGTAAGGCTTTGTCGAGGCTATATTTCCCCGCATTGCCCCAGTACACCACAGTGCCATCTTGACGCAGCGCGGCAAACCCGTCCTTAACTGGGACGATTTGCTTAACTTGCTTAAGCTGCTCCGTCACCTCGCGGCTATCACCGCCAGCATAACTGTCGCCCCAAGTGATCACCTCACCAGATTGCGTTAACGCCGCAAAGGCCGAACTGTTGGTGACCACAGTCTCGACTGCGGGTAAATCACAGGGAATATGGCGATACTGTGGACTCGGATTTGCCTTAAATTGGATGAGTTTACCGTTATCAAACTGTAGCAATGACTCGTTATTACTTTCCACAACGGCCATAGGTTGAGGATCGCTACAGCCAGAGATCTGCATGGCAACCATGCCCACGAGTAAAACCTTAGGCCAAGTGATTCGATGAGTGAGCATTACTTATTTCCTTATATTTGCTTGGAGATGTCATTCAATGTTGTGCAGCGGACAGAGCGAGAATGGATTTACCTAACATCGCCTAATGTCAAAAATGGGCAGAATTCTAGCAGCTTGTTGATAAAAAGACGAAAATGCTCACAGTTTACTCTGCAAGTCCCCTACACAGGCTAGCGCCTAACTGATGGCATGCTATTCTAAGCCCCCATCACCGCTGTTTAAAGGAGTAACAGTATGACTCGCCCTATTATTCTGGATTGCGATCCCGGCCATGACGACGCTATTGCGCTCATTTTAGCTCTCGCCCATCCAGAGCTGGTTCCACTGGCAGTCACCACCAGCGCCGGTAACCAAACGCCGGATAAAACGCTCAATAATGCCCTGCGGATCTTAACCTTATTAAATCGCAGTGATATTCCTGTCGCTGGCGGCGCCGTCAAGCCATTAGCTCGCGAATTAATCATTGCCGACAATGTCCATGGTGAAACCGGACTCGACGGCCCTGCATTGCCTAATCCAAGTTTTAGTCCTCAAGCCATTACCGCAGTTGAATTAATGGCGCAGCAAATTCGCCAAAGTCATCAGCTAGTAACCTTAATTCCCACAGGGCCGCTGACTAACATCGCCCTTTTACTGGCGAGTCATAGCGAGTTACACGATAAAATTGAGCGCATAGTGCTAATGGGCGGTGCAGCCGGTGTCGGCAATTGGACACCAGCCGCCGAGTTTAATATTTTTGTCGACCCGGAAGCTGCCGATATCGTCTTTAAATCCGGTATTCCCATCACTATGTGTGGGCTCGATGTGACTCATCAGGCGCAAATCATGGATGAAGACATAGAACGCATTCGCGCGATTCAAAATCCAATTGCTCAGTGCGTCGCCGAATTATTGGATTTCTTTATGATTTACCACAGAGATCCTAAATGGGGCTTTATTGGTGCGCCATTGCACGACCCCTGCACTATCGCTTGGTTGCTTAAACCTGAGCTATTTGAGGCGCAAGATTGCTGGGTAAGTATTGAAACCCAAAGTGAGTTGACCTTAGGCATGACAGTGGTCGATCGCTATCAGCTAACAGGTAAAGCCGCCAATGCGACTGTGCTGTTTGGGATCGATAGGCAAGGCTTTGTCGATTTACTGGTAGACAGTTTACGCGTCTATGATGCAACTTATCTCAATCACAGATAAAAATGACAGTGAGTCTTCTATGAGCCAGATACTCGTTATCGGCAGTGCAAATGCCGACCATGTGATGAAATTTGAGTACCTGCCCGCTGCAGGGCAAACCTTAATGAGCCGAGATTACCGCCTCGAACAGGGCGGCAAAGGGGCCAATCAAGCCGTCGCCTGCGCGCGCTTAGCCAAATCAGGTTCACGCACTGATTTTATCTGCCATCTCGGCCAAGACAGTATCGGCGATGATATGCGTCAAAGCTGGATGAAAGATGGCATCAGCACGGAAGGGATCCGCCAAATAGCCGGACTGAGCACAGGCACTGCCATGATTTTTATCGGTGATAACGGTGAGAATACGATTGGCGTTGCCGCAGGTGCTAACGCCAGCCTTTCACCCGATGACTTAGAAGCTCATTACGCCCTGTTTGCTAATGCGGAGTACTTGTTAGCACAATTGGAAACGCCCGCTGCCACAGTGGCAAAGGCGCTGCAAATAGCCAAGAATCTTGGCGTGACGACTGTACTAAATCCCGCTCCAGCGACGGCACTTGGCCAAGATGTACTCAAGTGGGTAGATATTATTACCCCCAATGAAACCGAAGCAGAAGCCTTAACGGGAGTTGAGATCAACCATATTGATGATGCACAAATGGCAGCGCAACTTCTCCACCAGCAGGGAGTAAAGATTGTGGTCATTACCTTAGGTAGCCGTGGCGCATTTATCAGCAGCCCAGGTTTTAATGGGCTAATACCTGCGTTTGAAGTGCAGGCCATAGACACAGTCGCCGCAGGGGATACCTTCAATGGCGCCTTAGTTGTGGGCTTAAGCGAGGGCATGTCGATTGCTGCAGCCGTGGGATTTGCCAATGCAGCCAGTGCCATTACTGTCACTCGCCCAGGCGCACAACGTGCGATTCCCTATCGACAGGAGCTTTCGTACTAAAAACGTAAGACGTTCTGAAGTAGACGCCCTGCGTTAGAACAAAAAATTATAATTTATAAATCAAACACATAAATAATAGTTCCTGAGTACTTAGTTCACTCCAAATAAGTACTCACCTATGTTTACCGCTAACAATTTTGCCGCCAATAACGATGCAAGCTTTCAACCTAAAGTTGCATATACATAATTTACACGCTGATTTCATTCCCATTTAATGAAGATTGCTTATGCTAGCAGGTGCATGTCCGAGTCAAAACGGCTCGGCTACCCTTGTTCAAATAAGGAAGTACCAGATGAAAGCAAAAAGCACAGCTTTACGTAACGTGACCAGCACTAGCCTAATCGGCCTAGGATTATTATTCGCTAGCCAAGCGAGTGCCAACGAATGTGAACTGAAAATTGCCGCCACTGATGCAATGCAATTTGACACTAAAGAGCTGTCAGTACCTGCAAGCTGTAAAGAAGTGACCTTAACCTTAACCCACTCAGGCACCTTGCCAAAAGCAGCGATGGGCCATAACTGGGTATTAACTAAGGCAGCCGATATGTCAGCCGTAGCGACCGAAGGTATGAGCGCCGGTCCTGATGCAGCCTATGTCAAAGCCGGTGATACGCGCGTTATCGCACACACAGATTTAGTGGGCGGTGGCGAATCAACGTCTATCACCTTTAGCACTGCCGGTATGAGCGCCACCGAAGCCTACCAATTCTTCTGCAGCTTCCCAGGTCACTGGGCGATTATGCAAGGCAGTTTCAAGTTAAAAGCTTAAGGTGAATGGCTTAGCCTAACGTTAAGTGATAAAAACAAAAAAGCGGATCTTAGGATCCGCTTTTACATTTCAGCCATTGCATTTAGCCGCACTAATTCATCATGGTCTTGGTTGGATGACTAATGGCGCAAAGCTCGTCATCGCATTACCGTTAGCGCCGTTCAAGTTAGGATATTCAACCCCTTCCTGTAAAGTGTAATACACGTCGACAAAGTCATCGTCATTGGTGAACCAAGCATCCGGCATCACACTTAAAATACCATTGGTAATTTGCGGGATCAGCGCATAACCCTGAGCTTCAGGATCGGGGATCGACTTTAAGATCTGCTCCGCCGCTTCCAACAGCTTAGTGGCCAACACTTTATAGTTAGTACCATCGTCATGCTCCATTAAGATCATGTCCGCAGCCGCCCAACGATAACGCTCCCAATGTATGATGATTTGATTCGGATAATAGGTCGTATCCGCATAATCTAAATAGGGCATTTCGACGATATCGAGCACAGGTTCTTCACGGCTCGGGTCAACCCCAGTCACTATGCCGTAAATTTCGGCACGACCAGAAATCCACGGCTCATGGTCATCCGTCAAGGATATTTGTTTGATCACTGTGGTTGAAATCGGCTTTTCAGCTACCGCCTGTGTTTGCGCACGACTCAGTAGCGCGCCCTCTTTTTTCGCTGACTGCGCCTCGGCAAATGTCGCCCGCATCACCTCTAAGCCAGCCACAAAGGCTTTTTTGCTATCGATGCCAACCACAAACACTGGCTGCTGCGGTAGGTTATACACGTCTAATTGATGCACTTTCCCATGAATATCAAAGGCTTCAATATAATCCCACTGACTCTCGTCACCATCGGGCTCATAGGCAAATAAAGGAGACTCACCTTGCTGCCATGGGGTTAACATGGCTTCATCCGCTAGACGCACTTGCACCAGAGAATCCGCTTTGGCACTTAAGCCCTTCACTCGGCGAATTGATGCATCGGCTTGGGTGATCACATTATCATTGAGCCTATGCAGAGACAGAATGTCATCGGCATTTACTGCCAACTGATACTGGTTTATTTCAGTCTGTAAGATAGGCGCGAGCTGCGCATATTGATGGCTTAAATCTAACGCCAATGCCCGTTTAGTATTGGTTAACTGCACTTGTGCATCCAAAGTCGAATCCTTTAGCGACGCTTGTAGTAAGCGTAACGCCTCTCCATCTAAGGCTTGGCCATAACTCAGGGTTGCCGAAGCCGACAAACACAGCAATAAACTGGATTGAAGTAGTTTCATAGGAGTTCCCTTACCTTGATAAAGTTAAACGTGCGTTCGAATTCCTTACATATGAGCACAGAGCAGCATCTAAGTAAATCAAATGATAATAGTTATCGTTAATTATTAATGGTATAGAGTACGTAATCCCGGCTAAATGCGATAAAAACAAGCTAATGACAGCATCAGTAGATCAGTCCAGCCGAACAGAGTGTATGAAGATAAACGAGGAAATAGGATGAAATGAATTGATATGCACAGTTTCGCGAGCGACAAAATCACAAAAGGCAGATCTTAAGATCTGCCTTTTGCTGTTCATCGCCAGAGTGACGTTTCAGAACGCGTTATGCGCGCCCTAATAGTCACACTGGCTTGATAAGACAAGGTTAAACGAATGAGTGTTACTCTTCGTCGAAATCATCTTCATCAAGATCTTCGGCATCAGTTGCCGCTTCAGCCGCTAATGCAGCGGCTAATTTTGCTTTAGCTTGTTTCTCTGAACGACGTTTATTGCGCTCAGTTAACGTGCCTAAAAACACTTGTAATTCAGTTAAGCCCCAAGCTTGCGCTTCGGCTTCAGTCGCAAAGCCATCGTGGCTCTTAGACACAACTGTTTTAGTTGATGTCATGCGACGAGTGATTTCAGTTTTCCAACCGTTGTCGCCCTGTGTCACGCGAAAATCGTATTTTTTGCCCTTGCTCATTCTGCTCTATTTCCTAAATGATGCTTGTCACGTTTGTCTTATCAAGCGAACCAAACGCTCATCATAAAACAAAAGGAGCGCAGTGTACTTGATTTCGGCCCAGAAAGATCGCCCAGATGAAAATATTCATGCCAGTTTCATCGACTCGCTCAGTGGAGTCAATGCTCACCTCTAAAGCAACACTGTGCATATATCCCGAACGTCCTCTGTCTAAGGCAGTTTATCGCAAGCTAGCGTGCCTTAGATAATAGTCGTGCAAACGGTATATATTCTTGTTTATGTCATACAAATAGGCTTTTTCAGTCACATTAACACTTTAGAGTTTCTGATTAATATTAATAATTTACATCATTACTCATAGGTAAATCTGATGAAACTACGCCCTATTTCGTCGCTCTCACTCGTCCTGTTAATTGCCACGAGCGCTTTATTAGCCGGTTGCAATAATGACGATGATAACGCCGCAGTCACGCCACCCACCAGCAAACCCGTTCCTGCTCAAGTGGGAGAAAGACCCTTCTTCCTCGTACGTCAGATGCAAGACAGCACACTTAAAACCCGCTTAGAACAATGCACCACTGACAATTTTTATCGCAGCGAATTTTCCATAGGTCACCGTGGCGCGCCAATGAAATTCCCTGAGCATACAAAGGAATCCTACCAAGCGGCTATCGATTCTGGCGCAGGCATAGTCGAGTGTGATGTCACCTTCACCGCCGATAAAGTTTTAGTTTGCCGCCACTCACAGTGCGATCTTGCCAGCACGACCAACATTTTAGCCATACCCGAACTTGCCAATAAATGTTCAAGCCCATTCACTCCTGCTGATGCCGCCAATGGCGTCAGCGCATCGGCAACCTGTTGCACTAGCGATATCACCCTTGCCGAATTTAAAACTCTCAAGGGTAAGATGGAAGGCAACAATCCGAAAGCGACCACTGCGGCCGAATTCATCAATGGCACCCCAAGCTGGCGCACCGATCTTTATGCTGGCAATGGCACCTTGATGACCCACGCTGAAAGTATTGAAATGTTTAAAAAAGCCGGTGTGAAGATGACGCCTGAGCTAAAAGCGGCGAGCGTATCTATGCCCTTCGATGGTTTTACTCAGCAGGATTACGCGCAAAAAATGTTGGATGAATACACGGCGGCGGGCGTCGATGTTTCGCAAGTATTCCCCCAGTCATTTATTTTGGATGACATCAAATACTGGGTCGCCAACGCACCTGAATTTGCGAAGCAAGCCGTGTTTCTCGATGACAGATACGATTATAACAGCGCCTTTGATCCGCAGAACTCAGCCACTTGGTCACCATCAATGGCGGATTTAAAGACCCAAGGCGTCGAAATTATTGCACCGCCACTCTGGGTATTAGTCGCCTTAGATGCGGATAAGAAAATCATTCCTTCGGAATACGCTAAGGCCGCCATAGGCGCTGGGCTTAAGATCATCACTTGGTCGCTGGAGCGATCTGGTTTATTAAAAAATGGCGGCGGCTTTTACTATCAAAGCATTACCGAAGCGATAGATAATGAAGGCGATACCTTTGAATTACTTGATGTACTTGCGAAAGATGTCGGCGTGATTGGAGTGTTCTCCGACTGGCCCGCCACAGTGACTTACTATGCTAACTGTATGGATTTATAAGTTTTAAAACAGAAAAAAAATGCGTTAACGATTCATCGTTAACGCGTTTTTTTATTGCGAAAATAGTCTTTATCTCGCCGCGAGCAAGCTATTTAAACAGGTGCTGGATATTCTTTAAATCGCCCTTACCTTCGGCAATTTCTTCAGGCGTTAACCCTGTGACTTCGTGCGGGAAAACTAACCAGTCTTCAGAGGCGTGAATGTAATAGTCGGGTTTTAAAGGCACTGCGGTATTTTTTGGCTTGTAATAAGGGCAAGCGATACGGATATCGGTTGGCATATTTAGGCGCATCAGTTGGCTGAGTTTTTCTTTTAATGCATGAATACTACGGCCAGAGTCAAACACGTCATCCACAATCAACAAACCGTCACTCGCGTTCGCATTTTCAACGATGTAATGCAGGCCATGAACTTTGATTTCTTTGCTTTGTTTGTCGGTGCCAATCCCATAATAAGAAGAGGTACGCACGGCAATGTGATCGGTTTCAACTTGTTTAAAATCGAAAAACTCCTGTACCGCGATCCCGATTGGAGCACCGCCACGCCAAATACCCACGATAAATTGCGGACGAAAGCCACTCTCATACACTTGCGAAGCTAATAAAAATGAATCTTCCAGCAATTGCTGCGCGGTAACAAAATACTTTTCTGACATGACACAGTCCCCATCACATTGATTTTATTCTTAGGTCGTTAAAGCAAAAGCTTATGACCCCTGTAAGGTCTGTTCGGCGGGTAAAGGTTCCCAAAACACTAGAACAGCTTTGCCTTAGCAAGTGTAGGCAGCCGCCGAATTTTGGGAGCGAATTTTATACCAAAAAAATGCGATGTGCTGCAGTAATAGTAAGAACTTGCGTGACAACAGACATTTATTTTGTCTTTTAAAGCCAAAAGCAACAAAAAGGCCACCCTAAGGTGGCCGATAAACAAGCGAACAATACCGCATTAAACGATAGGCGTAATCACATGCTCGCCTACTTTTGTCTTAGTGCTATAACCACGGGCCGTTGCGACTTGGAAATCCTTCGACAAAATGGTATCCACATAATGCCAGTCGCTGCGCACCTCATCAGCGGTAAAAGTGAGCGTCATAAAGCCTCGGTCTTTTAAGTTAGCGTACTTAAGATCTGGCACTAACTCGACGATTGCCGCCTCGGTCGCGGGGATCTGTTCCGCTGGCAGATTCAAGTAATATTCAAGGCCCGGCGATGATACTGAGCTAGTCGCAAACTCCACCCCAACGGTATCGCCATTCACGTCTTTAAGCTCGTTAGCCCATGCATTATGGGTGTCACCCGCGATCACAACTAGGTTGAGATTTTTCGATTTAGCCGTACCTAAAATCACTTCACGCTCATAGGCGTAACCGTCCCAAGCATCTAAGTTGTACGGGATTGCAGGTAATTGCAGCAGTCCGATAACTTCTGGCGTGAGTAAGGCTTGATTGGCTTGAAGATATTGCAGCTCTTGAGCAGTCAGCGTGGGATCATTTGCCGCCGCACGGGCCGCTAGCTTAGCTAAAGCCCCTAACATGGCAAATTGAGGAATGCTCATCTGCTGAGTGGCAATCGCAGCAGGCAATGACATCTTACCCATTAATACCTGCTGTCCCAGTACTTGCCACTTGCCTGTCGACTGTAGCAATGTGCCCTGCAGCCATAATAATTGCGTCAACCCCAGCATAGTGCGAGTGGTCGAAGTGACATCGGCAAGGAAACGCTCACCCGCAAACGAGCCAGTGGTAGGATCCATATAATCGGCATAATCGAGCTGTTTATCACGGGCTAATACACGAGTATCCAGCATATGCAGATCGACGAGATTGCCGTAACTGAAGCTGCGGTAAATCTCTTCATGGTTCCCTTCACGCCATGGGCGAATCGGCAACCACTCGAAATAAGCTTGTAGTGCTGCTTCTTTACGAACGGCAAAATCCCCTTCGCCTTCGTTGTGATTCTCGGCACTATCACGCCAAGTATCATTGGCCACTTCATGATCATCCCACACTGTGATAAAAGGCACTTTCGCGTGTAACTTTTGCAGACTCGCATCGGTATGGTACTGACCATGGCGAGTGCGGTAATCACTCAACGTCAGCAACTCATTGGCGGGTAACACTTCACGCCCCAATTCGGCAGCATGCTCACTGGCATAACCACCGCGGGCATATTCATAGATGTAATCGCCTAAATGCACCACAGCATCTAAATCATCCTGCGCCGCCGCTAACTCATAGACGTTAAAATAACCGGCAGGAAAGTTAGCACAGGACATCACGGCTAATTTGACTGAGCTAACGTCACCCTCAGGCAGAGTGCGGGTTTTACCCACAACTGAGGTTTTATCACCCGTCATAAAGCGATAAAAGTAGGTTTGCCCGGCACGTAAACCACGGGCATCAATCTTAACCGTGTAGTCACGGCTCGCATTAGTGACAGTCTCACCTGTAGTCACTAATTGACTAAAGGCCGCATCGCTTGCCACTTGCCAACTCACTTTTACATCGCCCTCAGACTCAGGCGTGACACGAGTCCATAGGATCACGGCATCGACTGCCGGATCGCCACTGGCAATCCCATGTAAAAATTGCGCGGGTACAGAATTATCATCATTACTATCACTACAGCCCATCAAGCCGTAAGAGATCACAGCAACACCAACACCTTTGGCCGACATAGCCAAAAAATCACGACGAGTTACGGTACGATTCATTATTATTATTCCTTGTTAGATAAGGCTTCACTGGTATGAGGTCTAATAAGACCACGATTGTGAGATATCACTGTTACATATTTGTGACATCTTTGTCAGCCTTTTATGATATCTATCAATTCAAACACTTATACTGGATAGCGTACTTTATTTGTGCAGGACTGGCGTAGGTTACAGAGAAGCTGCTAACATCGGTGCAGGCTAACGCAGCGTGTTAAATGCACGCCTAAGAATGGCAAGAAAAGGAATTTAACAATGAAAGTCAGCGATATTATGAGTGATCAAGTCATCTGCATCAGCGATGGCGCCAGTTTGAAAGATGCCCACCATCTGATGCAAACCCGTGGCGTACGCCACTTACCTGTGATTTCTGAAATTGATGGCACCCTCGTTGGCGTACTCACCCATAAAAAGATGATCGCCAGCGTGATGACTATGTTGAACAAGTACGGCCAAGGCGCGCTCGAGCGCAAGGAACGATACACGCCGATCACAACTGTGATGGATAAAGACTATCAGCATCTCACCGCCGACGAGCCCTTAACTGTGGTGGTTGAATATTTTATCGAGAACAAACTTGGTTGCCTGCCCGTCGTCGATGTCGATAAAAAGGTACTCGGTATCGTCACTTCATCGGACTTTATTAAGCTGTGCCGTACCCTGCTGCAACAGCAAGCGTAACGTTTTACGCTCCTTTTCTTCTATGTCAGCCTTTTACTACGTAAAGGCTGACGCTGTCTTTTTTATAAACTGTGTTTTCTATAAAAAGAAAGGATTCCCTTGGCTAAATTACTCTCACAAGAACAATTTATTCGCGCCTATGAATGCGCAGAATTTGGCTGTTTTGCCAATCAACAACAACTCGCCAAATTACTCGCCGATCCCGATTACGACTTTTTACATCAAGACAGTACCTACTTTGGCAAAGCGGCGACACAAATCACCTGTATCAGTGACTTACAAAGTATGGAGGAATTGCATTTTGTCGCGGCCAACTTGAATTGGGATAACGATGATCCCGACATGGTCAGGGCGATTATCGAACATCCACTCTGCGACGCAGGTACCGCCTTATTACTCTACTGGTACGGACAAGGCTTTTATTACTCCACGCCAGAGACGCTCGATACACCTTTTGGACAGCTATTCAAAACCATAACCGATAGATTTGTTGAACGCGGCTATGCCAGTTATAAAATCCATTTTGACCCGATTAAAGAATGTTTCATGCCCTCATTAGAGGACGTTCTTACTAGAGGATGCCAAATTCCAGGGGCTATTTTTGCCCCTTATAGCACTATGGAAATCGAAACCGATGAAGGGCACCCAAGGTATCTACAATTTAAAAATGAACTACTGAAATCGGGCAAATGGGGCAACCAATAAGTGCTGACCTTTTGTTATCAGCGCGGTTTAAGCTGGGGTTACTGGCGGAATACGCGTAAAACGCTGCCAGCGACCCGAGCGCCAACGCTGCACCATAATCAATCCACGCACCCATTCATCTGCCGCGACGGCAAGCCAAGCAGCCAACACGCCATAACCTAAATGCAAGCCAAAGAACCAAGCAAAAAATACCCCAATACCCCACATACTAAAGAGGCCTACCCGCACAGGGAACGCCACATCACCCGCGCCTTTTAAGGCCGAAATAATCACCAGATTAAACACTCGCCCTGTTTCAAGCGCGATGGAACCCGCAAGCAATAACGCTGTTAATTGGATGACGTCTTCGTTTTCACTCAACCAGCCGACAATAACGAATCGCTGCCAGTAGAAGACTAATACTATGGTCAGTGAAGCGACAAAGCCCACCAAACAGTAACGCTGCACCCGAGTGGTGATTTCATCGAACCATTGTTTACCTACATAGTATCCAGTCTGAATTTGCGTCGCCTGCCCGAGTGCTACCGCAAAACAATAGATAAAACGGCTAATATTCAAGCCATAGGTGTAGGCCGTGAGCGATAAAGTGCCCATCTGGCTGATAAAGTAGATGATGGTCATCTGAGCTACATTGTAAGACAGCATCTCGCCAGCATTGAGCAGGCCAATACGCATCACGCTCCAATAAGTGCTGCGCGGCAAGAGCTTAAGTCGTTGCTGTGGCAGCGGAATTTGCTTATGCCGGATCACCATCAGCATGATACACGCACCTATGATCTGGCTGGTCACTGTCGATATCGCCACCCCTGTTACCCCATAAACAGGTAAACCAAAGGGTGAATACAGGGCAATATAATTACCGATCACGTTCATTAAGCCCGTGCTCGAGGTCACTAACATGGCCGAGCGGGTAAAACCGTAACTACGCAAAATAGCGGCGAAGGCAATGTTCATCACTAGCCCTATGCTCAAGCTGCCGCAAATCACCAAATAGTCATATCCAAAACCAGCCACATCGTGCTCAAGTGCAAATAAGCCGATAATGCCCTTAGCACCAAAGAACATAGATGCGCCCATGACCAAGGCTAATACCAAACTCAATACGACACTCGCCACCCCGATATCGACAGCCTGCTGTGGTTGGCCTGCCCCATTGCTTTGGCTAATCAAAATACTTGCGCCCGTACTCACCATCATGGACATGACCATCATGAAGAACATCAACTGAGTCGTGAGTCCCACCGCGGCAACCGCATTATCGGAATAATGGCTCAGCATAAAGATATCGCTGATCCCAAGCAGAGATTGCAACAAGGTCTCGATAAAAATCGGCCACGTCAGGGCAACTATGCCCATGCGCTGTTGCAATGTTTTGGGTGCTTTTGCCACGAAAGATTCCTGCAAATAGAGAACGAATAACGAGTGTGATCGCTGGCTCAATGTGTCGCTCAAACAGCATCTTGGCAACCTATATTTTAGCCAAGAGACTGAAACCCACTTTCACAAATAGACATCAAATTGCTATCGAACGCACAATCAGGCGGACATTTAAGCGCATTAAGCCTGACAGTCAATTAAGTTGGTAATTTTCTTACAAGACACCCTACAACTCAATCTGTAATAGTAAAAAAGATGCCGACTGCAACCGTATTCATTACTAAGTTAATACCAAAGTTAATTTCCGCAATCATGATAGAGCTCATGGCTGAGTGTGAATCTAGGCTACCAATTCAATTAAGCTGCCGATAAACTCAGCCCATTGCAGAACAGCCGAACGCACTAAAAATTGAGGGAGTATTAAATGAGCCAACTCTATTTAGAAGAGGGAATTAAACAATTGGTTAGCGAGTTTATCGCGGCGGGTTGCCCATCGGTGCGAGAGCAAAGTATTGAGCAACGTAGACAAGGTTATATTGCCAGCACTGTACTCGCGGGTGAGCCTGAAGAGGTGTTCGAGGTTAGATCTATTTCCATCGATGGCGCAGAATTAACTCTGTTTAAACCCTCGGCGGCAGACAATTTACCTATCGTCATTTACTACCATGGTGGCTGTTTTGTCAGTGGCGGCGTTGAAACCCACAATCAACAACTGCGAAAACTCGCCAATGATTCTGGCGCACTGGTGATCGCCGTTCGCTATCGCCTCGCCCCAGAACATGTTTATCCCGCTGCCCACGACGATGCCAGCCATGCCGCAGAAGTCATCTATCAACATTGCCACCAATGGGGCGGTGATAACACCAAGATCACCCTAATGGGCGACAGCGCCGGCGGCCATTTAGCCCTAGTCACTTGCTTGCGTTTAAAAGCCAAAGGGCAATGGTTGCCACACAAACAAGTGCTTATCTATCCTATGCTCGATGCCACCGCGAAGAGCCAAAGCTATAGCGACAATGGCGAGAAATACATCATCACCCGCGACACCTTGCTAACAGGTTTCGATCTGTATTTAGATTGGCACCCCAGAACTGATGGCGAAGCCAGTCCACTACGCCGTGATGACTTAGCAGGCTTACCCGAAACCCATATCATCACCGCCGAATTCGATCCACTCGTCGATGAAGGTGAACTGCTATTTAGGAATCTATTAGAGGCTGGCGTCAATGCCCACTGCCGTCGTTATCTTGGCGTCATCCATGGCTTCTTCCAACTCTCGGGCGTGAGCCGTTCCGCTCGTGATGCCATGGTGCAGGTGACCAATATAGTGAAGACAGCCTAACGTCATACTTGATGATTAATTCATTCATAAAAAAGGCTTTCTATCAAGATAGAAAGCCTTTTTTAACCGTTTGATATTTAGATTTAAACGGTTTTCTTTCGATACGCCAAGAACAACAAGACTATACCTACGGCTAAAAACGGTAAGCTCAGAAGTTGTCCCGCACTTAAGAAAGTTTCAGAGTAAGCCGCTTGGCTAACTTTAATCGACTCAATCGCAATTCGCGCACTAAACACCGACACCAGAAACAGACCGAAAATAGCCCCATGTCTTTGTTTAATCTGTGTGTATTGATACAAAGCATACAGACCAATAAAGATAGCTAAATAAGCGAAAGCCTCATAGAGCTGTGCTGGATGTCTTGGCAACATGTCGACACGGGCAAATATAATGCCCCAAGGTTGAGTCGTAGGATCGCCTAAAATTTCTGAGTTGGCGAAGTTTGCCATACGCACAAAAAAGCCAAAAATGGCGGTGGCGATCGCGAGTCTGTCCAACAAAAACAGAAAGGGTAGCTTCACTTTACGTTGGTAATAATACAAGGCCAGAATCGCGCCTAAACCACCACCGTGGCTGGCGAGTCCGCCTTCCCAAATCGCCAAGATCTTAAGCGGATGAGCAAAGTAATAAGTCGGATCGTAGAACATACAATGGGCCAAACGCGCACCCACAATAATGCCAACCACACAATAAATCAGTAAATTATCAAGGGACTCAAGATCGAGATTTTCCTTGATATAAATCCGCTTCATCACCTGAAAACCAGCAGTAATAGCAAGAGCAAACAGGACTCCATACCAATGTATTTTTAGTCCCATAAACGAGATTAATACAGGATCGAGCTCCCACACTAAGTGTTCCAAATTCAATTACTCCATAACACTTGGTACATAGAGGTACGCCAAAAAGCATGTTTTACGTGGTTAAACGCCAATAGACAAGCCTTGTCGCGGGGATATCTTACTATTGAGTCAAATTTAATGACTCAGAGCGACCTTGGTTTTGCCGAATGAGGCAATGTCAACCAAGTTACCATTTAACAAATCAACTAGCTAAATTTAACTGACTTTGGCGCTTCCCTAACGGCTCAGACGTTGGATGATGTCACTATGCTGTGGATATTGGGCTAACAAAGTTTGTTGGCTAAACAGCTCAAAATCATCAAAGGTAAAACCGGGCGATACCATACAGCCCACTAATGAAAAACCATCTTGATTCATGGCTGAACCAAAGATACAGCCCTTAGGGACTAAAAACTGTGGCCGCTCGCCCGCAGCTAAATTAAGCCCTAATTGCGCCGTCGTTAGCACCCCATCAGGATCAATCATGTAAATCGTCAGTGATTGCCCCGCATGGAAATACCACATTTCATCAGCTGTCAGACGATGGAAATGGGAAACCTCTCCCGTACGCAGCAAAAAATAGATACTGCTCCATAATGCCCGAGTCTGATCAAATGCCGTTTCTGAACGATAGGATGAGCGGTAATAACCGCCTTCAACATGCTGCTCTAGCGCTAAATGTTCAATAAAATCATCTGCAGTATGCATTATAAATCCCTGTGTAAAATTAAAACCACAATTAAGGCCCTAGATTCTACTCGAAAATCATCTGTCCACTAAGCACCGCAATGAAGCTTTTTGAACATAAGCACAAACGCTAAAGTTCAAGACATCACGACTGACTCGATACGATTGCAAGGCTTAGGTTTTAAGCCTCAACAGGGATACAACTCTGCGCCATCGAACGCTCTGATGCCTTGGTAAAATCGCGACGACAAATAAATTGTACGGCATATTGTTATGGTTTGTTGTTACCCACAAAAGCGGCTAAATTGTAATGAGTTCGCAGGATGCATTCGCGGCTAAAGCGCCAAAGAGTAGTTTATCTATGATAACTTGGACACGCGGACTTAAGGTTGGGTGATTTTCCACAGGGATTTTAATCGATGATCAAAATAGAAGAAATGGCTTTAGTCCTTGATGCACTTCCTGATCCTACTTTTGTTCTGTCAAAAAGTGGTAAATATATTGCCGTCTTCGGTGGTAAAGATGACCGTTATTACCACGATGGTAGTGGCCTAATCGGCTTGTATCTTAGCGATGTGTTAAAGGCTGACAAACTCAATTACTTCTTACAGGTTATCGAAAGTGCATTAACCAGCCGAAAATTACTGATCGAAGAATATGAATTGAGCAATAAAGATGTCAAAGGCTTACCCGATATAGGCCCTGAACAACCCATTTGGTTTGAGGGACGCATTCAAGCACTAGACTTTCTGGTTGATGATGAGCCTGTGGTACTTTGGGTCGCCAGTAATATTTCCAAGCGGCATGAACTTGAACTGCAACTACGTCAACTAAGCGATACCGATCAGCTGACAGGGCTGTATAACCGTCGCCGCTTAGAACGTGATTTAACCTTTCAATTCGATATATTTCAGCGCCACCGTATTCCCACCTCAATCTTGATCCTCGATTTAGACCACTTAAAGTCCATCAATGATCAGTTGGGTCACTATGCTGGCGATCAAATCATCATCGCGGTTGCCGAAACCTGCCGAACTCAATTTAGAAAAACCGATAGCGCGTATCGTTTTGGTGGCGATGAATTTGTGATTGCCCTACCTGGGGTAGAGCATTCGCAAGCGGTTGAATTTGCAGAATACCTCTGCGATTGCTTTTACACTGAACTGCAAAAATATGCGGTCAATGGCTTGTTTGCTACCGTAAGCATTGGAGTCGCTTCTATCGAACCATTGGATAAGTCCTATGAAGAAACGCTTAAGCGAGCCGATGCCGCCTTGTATCAAGCTAAACGTAACGGCAAAAATCGAGTTATATCAAATACAGCCTAAGCGGGCTGAACATTTCAAACCACACATAGCAATAACAAGCGCCCTTAATAAATGATAGCCACAAGTGCTCATAAGAAGCGCGAATCAAAAGAGCAACAAACAAAAAAGCGAACCAAAAGGTTCGCTTTTAAACACATTAAGCTAATGCAAAATAACAGAATTAATTCAGGTCTTTCGCAGCTTTACGGGCTTGATGCAGCTTCTTATAGCTTTCAATCAATCTTAAATGCGGCTCAATACCTTCGAGCTGCATGCTGGTTTTAGTTAAACCATAAAAACGCACTTTACCTGTGACTGAGCCTACGACGTTGTCCATAACTTCTTTACCGAACATACGGTTGAAGTTATGGATAAAATCATCAAGTTCTAACTCTTTATCTAAGGTCACTTCCAGCACAGCATTCATGGCTTGGTAGAACAGGCCACGTTTAACGGTATTGTCGTTAAACTGTAGGAACTCACCGACCAGCTCAATCGCGTCTTCGTGTGCACCGAGTGCCAAATAAATCAGGATCTTAAGCTCAATAATCGTCAGTTTTCCCCACACAGTATTTTCATCAAATACAATGCCGATTAAGGTGCGAATATCCGTGTAGTTATCGAGTTGGCTTTCTTCTAAACGGTTGACCAAATTAGCCAATTGCTTAGTGCTTAACGAATGTAGATTTAAGATATCTTCACGGTACGCCAGTGCCTTGTTGGTGTTATCCCAAATCAAGTCATCAACTGGATAAATCTCAGAATAATCAGGAACTAAAATACGGCACGCCGATGCGCCTAAATCGGTAAACTCGGCGATATACACCTCTTTACCTAACGCTTCTAAGATCCCAAACAGGCCGCTGGCTTCTTCTTCGCTAGTGCCAGAAAAATCCCATTCACAAAATTCATAATCAAATTTACTGCTAAAGAAACGCCATGAAATCACTCCTGTTGAATCAATAAAGTGCTCAACAAAGTTTTCTGGCTCGCTGACCGCCATGCTGTTAAAGGTCGGTTTTGGCACATCGTTTAAGCCTTCGAAACTACGCCCTTGCAGCAATTCAGTTAGGCTGCGCTCTAATGCCACTTCAAAGCTTGGGTGCGCGCCAAAGGAGGCGAATACACCGCCGGTTTTCGGGTTCATCAGGGTGACGCACATCACAGGGAACTGGCCGCCGAGTGAGGCATCTTTAATCACAACTGGGAAACCTTGCTCTTCTAAGCCGTTAATGCCCGCGAGGATGCTTGGGTACTTTTCTAGTACAGACATAGGCACATCGGGCAGGACAATTTCTTGCTCAATGATTTGACGTTTTACAGCGCGCTCAAAAATCTCTGATAAGCACTGCACATGGGCTTCTTGCAGGTTATTACCCGCGCTCATGCCGTTACTTAAGAATAAGTTTTCAATCAGGTTGGACGGGAAGTAAACCGTTTCACCGTCAGATTTACGGGTGTAAGGAATCGCACAGATACCGCGCTTAACATTGCCTGAATTAGTATCAATCAAGTGCGAGCCACACAGCTCGTCGTCTGGGTTATAAATCTCTAAGCAATAGTCATCGAGAATACCCGCTGGCAGCGCATCGTCTTCCTCTAACGCAAACCACTTTTCATTGGGATAATGCACAAATTCGCTATTGGCGATTTCAGTCCCAAAGAATTGATCATTATAGAAAAAGTTATTATTCAGACGCTCAATAAACTCGCCGAGTGCCGAGCACAGCGCGCTTTCTTTGGTCGCGCCTTTACCATTGGTGAAACACATTGGCGAAGCCGCATCACGAATGTGCAGTGACCACACGTTCGGCACGATATTGCGCCATGATGAGATCTCTATCTTCATTCCAAGATCGGCGAGCATGCCCGTCATATTGACAATGGTTTGCTCCAGCGGCAGATCTTTACCCAGAATAAAGGTGCTCGATGCGCCATTAGGCTGACCCATCAACATGGCATTGGCGTCTGAATCTAGGTTCTCAACGGTTTCAATTTTAAATTCTGGGCCCGTTTGCACCACTTTTTTAACCGTACAACGGTCAATCGAGCGCAAAATACCTTCGCGATCTTTCTCCGAAATATCATCGGGTAACTCAACTTGAATTTGGAAAATCTGGTTGTAGCGATCTTCTGGATCGACAATATTGTTCTGCGACAGTCTAATGTTATCCGTTGGAATATCACGGGCTTTGCAATATACCTTCACGAAATAGGCCGCACACAGGGCTGACGACGCTAAGAAATAGTCAAACGGACTAGGGGCAGAACCATCACCTTTGTAGCGGATTGGCTGATCGGCGGTCACGGTAAAATCATCAAACTTGGCTTCAAGTCTAAGATTGTCGAGAAAATTAACTTTGATTTCCATTGAATATGATTTCCACTAAATATGCGAGTCTGTAGCAGCCCATCGACCAAGTCGCGTCATTGGTAATGAGTCATTAAGGGTGAATTATCGGTGT
This sequence comes from Shewanella sp. S23-S33, assembly GCF_043359565.1. NCBI lineage: Bacteria > Pseudomonadati > Pseudomonadota > Gammaproteobacteria > Alteromonadales > Shewanellaceae > Shewanella > Shewanella sp. S23-S33. The sequence goes on from NZ_JBHFFD010000069.1 coordinate 39,956, forward strand.
TTTTGGCCCATTAGTCTTGGGTTAATTATGTTAAAAACCATAATCAGGCCATTTACGGCTGAGCTTGACGGTTTGAATAGCAGGGTTAAGCGAGTACTTAGATTGAGTTTCAAGAAGGCGAGGAAACCAATGAGTCGCAGAGTAACACTCTGCGCAAAAACACATTATGGATGTTTTTCAGTTTCTCGCTTAACCAACAGAAAGGTTAAATACATCTTAGTCGGTAATGACAAGGCCATGCCAAAGGCGACACACATAGCGCTGATAATAATCCCCTGCACGCCCATAGCCTCAACGGTTTCATTAAAGTTATGCAAGTAGATGCCCAGCGCAATAAGACAAATGCCTACAGTAATGCAGATCTTAAGCGTTAGGATCAACTTTTCATTTGTCACAACCCTGCCCTTACTATTCGCCACTATCTGCACCAGCTGCACCAGCTCTAGCTAATTTTGCATCAATTTTAGCTAATATAGTGAACTCATTGGGCCCATATAGTGTTGATAAAGATCAAAAGAAAGGCCTAGATTCACAGCATAGTTAACGATTTTGGAATAAATCAACAGCGCGCATTTTATCGATTTCCATTACATTTTTGTTAACTTAAACACTTAAGAATGCGGGAAATTAGCTATACTGCCCTGCAATAAAAAAGATGTTCATCATGGAGTCGTCAAGCATGTCTAATTTCAGCCTACGTAATAAATTACTGCTGTTGTCGTTATTCCCTTTAATTTTTACTTTGTTCGTACTCATGACAGTTTCTTACTATGTCGAAAAAGACGCCCTTGCAGATGAAGTGACGACCTTTAGAACTAAGCTCATCGGTGAACGTAAAACACAAATAAAAGAAGCCACCGAAATTGCCGCAGGAATAGTGCAGTATCAGTTGTCTTTAAAAGAAAATGGCAATGTAAACCAAGCGCTACGTGATATCCGTTTTGGCAGTTCTGGTTACTTCTTTATTTACGACTCCCAAGGTAAAAACCTGTTCCATGCCGTCATGCCCAACCTCGAAGGGCAAAATAAAATTGATATGACAGATCCCCGCGGCACTAAAATCATTGTCGGTTTACTCGATGCAGCTAAAAAAGGGGACGGTAACTTCTCGTTCTACTTTCAAAAACCCAATACCAGTGAGCAAATTGAAAAAATAGGTTACTCCATGATGATCCCTGGCACAGACTGGATGCTAGGCACGGGAGTCTATATCGATGATATCGACACTGTCGTTGAGGATTATCGTGCGACGGTCACTGAGCAGATGATCGAAAAATCCTATGCCATTCTGTTAATTGCGCTGTTACTCGCCGCGATTACTACCGTTGTTATTCTGATCACTGCCCAACGTATGGTCGCGCCAATTAAAAATATGGCGGACAACTTAAACGATATCGCCAAAGGCGAAGGCGATTTAACTAAACGCCTCACAGTGAAAGGTGAAGATGAAATTGCACAACTAGGTCAATCCTTTAATCTGTTTGTCGATAAACTCCAAACCATCATAGGCGATGTGGCAAACGCGACGGCTAAAGTTAAAACCGCCGCCAACGCGATTCACGATCAAACCAAAGTCATGTCGAGCCAACTCATCAGTCATAACAATGAAACTGATCAAGTAGTTACCGCCATCACTGAAATGTCAGCCACCGCCAGCGAAGTGGCACAAAATACCACGCAAGTGGCAGAAGCGACCCACGCTGCCACTGGCGATGTAGCTAATGCTCAGCGCTGCGTCGATGCTTCTTTAGAAGAAATTTCGGCACTCATGGCGCAAATCAACAATGCGGCGGGCAGCATTCAATCCTTGAGCGAACAATCTAAAAAAATCAACAACGTGTTGTCAGTAATTGGCGGTATTGCTGAGCAAACTAACCTATTGGCATTAAATGCCGCCATCGAAGCGGCCCGCGCCGGAGAACAGGGCCGAGGCTTTGCCGTGGTGGCCGATGAAGTGCGTAACTTAGCGAGCCGAACGCAATCAAGCACTTTAGAAATCAATGAGATGCTAACTGAACTGCACAAGCTTGTCGCACTGGCAGTAAAAACGATGGAAGAAAGTCAGCAAAGCTGCGTGCGCTCGGTAGACTCTTCCCGTGCAATTTCTGAAAGCCTTGGTTCAGTGACATCGGCGGTCACGGCAATTAACGACATGAGCACCCAAATTGCGACGGCGGCCACGGAACAAAGCTCTGTGACCGAAGAAATCAACCGTAATGTGTTCGCCATCCAAGAGATAGTGAATGAGTTACTCCATTCCAGCGAAGATGCTGCCAGAGTCAGCCAAACCGTGTCACAGGAAGGAATTAACTTAGGTAAGCTCGTCGGTCAGTTTAAGATTTAAAATATTTTCAATGGGTTGTAAGCTAGATAAGACATAGCAACCCATTAGTTTGCTGCAAATGTAAGATAAGGCCTCAGCCTTGCTGAGGCCGATGGCAGTGGAATTGAAGGATTGTGAGATTGTGGGATTTTTTAATTTCAAAAAGTAAAACTTAAATCCCATTGCCTACGTATATAAGCCCAAATACCCAATCCAATAGAAATGGCCATGTTCTCAATATTTAAGAAAAATCCCTTAAAAAAATTAACTCAGCAATATAACGCCAAGCTTGAACAAGCTATGCATGCCCAGAGAAAAGGCGATATTAGATCCTACTCAATGCTGACCGCTGAAGCCGAGCAAATCGAAAATCAAATAAAAGTGTTAGAAACAACAAGCCATAAATAAACCTTCAAAGCAAAAACACTCAGCAGACAAACTACCAAGAGTCAGCTTGAAAACGTCCCAATCTGGCCTCTGTGATAGTGCATTGGGTCTGTTGCATCAACTCACCTAAGGTAATCGCAGGATTGTCTGTGATAAGCCGAATCAGCTTAGCGTCTAATGGTTCAAGTTTGTCCGCATGTTGCAGCAAGGCTGACTCCAACTTTTTGATAAGATAACCAAACTGGCCATCTTTAGCTGTTAACTGCTGCGCCAGCAATGGCTCACTTTGTAAATGCGCACAGCAGGATTGGATCTTGATCGCCGCGCCAACCATGCACCAATTTCTCGAACGCCGCACACGCTTAAGCTCGCAATCATATTGGGTTGCAATCGCTTGAGCTTGTTTAACCGCCTCCCGCCCAATTCGATGAATCAGCGAGGGCAGCGAGATACTAATGTCGTCGTTCATAACGCTTGGTTCATCGCCGCTCTTTTATGCCTGCATGGGTAAAAGCCCGCTCGACTTTACATTCAAATACAAAAATTCAATGCGCGGCAGTGTACTCTGCCTCACTTTATTCTAAAAGCTCCGCCCTCTGCCGGATAAGATTTGATGCAATTATGCTTTGACTCATTAACCCACATATTTTGAGTGAGTTTCGCACCAAGTTTGTAGCTTATGTTGTAAATCGCGCAACTTCTTTGGGTAATGGCTCTGCTTGGCATAAACCATATACAACTCATGTGGATAGCATTGCCATTGGGGAACGAGCAAAGTGAGTTTGTGCTGAGCGATATCCTCCTCTACCAAATAATAAGGCAGGCTAGCGATACCTGTACCACTCAAAGTAAGCAAATGCGTAGTGGCATAGTTTGAACTGCACAGTGCAGGCTCAAAAGTGAGCGTGAGACTGTCCCCCGCGAGCGGTTCAAACACCCACTGAGTTTCGCCCGAAGACAATAGACGATAATGGCGTAAATCATCAGGGTGACGAACTTCTGCGGCTGCGGGATGTGCGGGCGCAACCACTAAGACATGGCGAATTCTGCCAAGATATTTGGCGATCAGATTATCGCTGTGCGCAATGCTTGTTCTTAAGGCGAGATCAAACTTGCCAAACTCAACATCTTGAATATTCTGCTCAAAACACAGTTCGAGTTTCACTTGAGGATACGCAGCAATAAACTGAAGCAGCATAGGACTCAGCAATTTTTTGCCCAGTTCCGTTGGAGCGGTGAATTTTAAAGTCCCACAGGAGTCTTGCGTTAAATCCTGCACTAAACGTCCAGCTTCATTGGCCAGCCTCTCGATTTCGCAGGCTTTACCATATAACGCTTGCCCTGCTTCGGTCATTGATACTCGCCGCGTGGTTCGGTGGAGTAATTGACAACCCATTTCATCTTCAAGGGATTTAACATGGCGCGACACTAAGCCTTTAGATGCGCCGAGTTGTTCAGACGCAGCGCTAAAACTGTGCATTTTGGCAACCAGCATAAATGACTGCAGATGAGTGAGATTCATCAATTAAGCCTATTAACGAAACAATGTAGTGATTATATGCGCTTTTTCTATTTTATTAACCAGACTATCCTCAATTCGTATTCAATTTAGGAGCATGTCATGAAAATAGTCGTAGTGGGTGCATCAGGCACAATCGGACAAGCCATAGTCCGCTTATTTCATTCAACTCAGCATGAAGTTATTCAGGTAGGACGAACAACGGGGGATGTCCTGATAGACATTCGGGATGAACATTCACTTAAACAAGGGCTAGAAAAAATCGGTAAAGTCGATGCAATGATTTCGGCCATGGGTGACGTCGTGTTTAAACCCTTCAACGCTATGACCCAAGCAGACTGGTATACAGGGCTCCAAAGTAAGTTATTGGGGCAGATACAGTTAGTGCAAATAGGTAGCCAATACCTCAACGCTGGGGGCAGTTTTACGCTAACCAGTGGCATTATTGCCGATGTCCCAGTAAAAGATGGCATCAGTGCAGCCACAATCAATGGCGCACTTGAGCATTTTGTTACCGCCGTCGCGGGAGAATTACCTGCGCAGCAGCGAATAAACATTGTCAGCCCAACGGTATTAAGCGAGTCATTAGCGAGCTATCAGGACTATTTTCCCGGTTTTAGTGCAATCAATGCCGACATATTAGCCAAGGTTTATTTGCGCTCAGTCATGGGCAGAGAAAACGGCCGAGTGCTGAAAGCCTTTTCCAGCTGCGGCACAGTGTCCTAACAGCAGTGTCCTAACAGAACAACCTAACCTTGTAACGCAAGGCGCGTAATCAGTCACAGTTAAAGTCTTGAGCGTTGCGCTGGGATTGCCTACAATAGCGCACGCTTTTTCACTATAGACAACGACAGATCACGACCATGACCGACACAACATCATTACCTGCTTTACCGGATCGCCTTTCCGTTAACCCACGCAGCCCACACCATGTGGCAGAAATTTTCGAGCACGATATCGGTATTAAGCTCAACGGCAAAGAGCGTTTTGATGTCGAAGAATATTGCATCAGTGAAGGTTGGGTAAAAGTGCCAAGCAAATCCTTAGACCGTCGCGGCCAACCTCTTTTGCTCACAGTAAAAGGCACAGTTGAAGCCTTTTATCGTTAAGCTTTAGCGCAAAGAGCAGGATCATAAAAACGGCCAATCTAATTGGCCGTTTTTGTTTGCCCAGCAGCAAATGATACTAATTAAATACTACTTGCTGAAACTGCACCAGTGCAGTGAACGACTATTCGGAACAGCTATTTAGTCGATTTTTGGCGAAATGGATTAAATCAAATAGCATTATGCATGCCTACTTATTTGAATATCATCAAGTTTATTTGGGGATTCGCTAGAGAAAGCGTTAGAGAGAGGAGAAATAGTTGATGTCTCGGTAACTCCAATATATAAAGGTCCTTCCAGAATACCGGCAGGTATAACAGTGAATGCTCAAGGTAGTGGTGGTTTCTTTGAAAACATTACTCTTCTTAATCCTCGTGGAATGTAGATCATGACCCTATCTGTATTAAATAGCATTTTAGTTCCCCCTAACATCCCTAATGAATCAGGGATTGGTAACGTTTGGCCTTCTATAGATGAAGGTCTTAGTTTTCCCAGTGATTACATTGCGTTTATTAATCGTTATGGCACAGGAAGAATTGCTGATTTTATTGCGATATTCAATCCATTTACTACAAATTATGACCTTGATTTTTTTGAGCAGAAGAAATCAATCATTGAGGATTTCAATTACCTTAATAATGAAGACCCAGAGTATTTTAAATATAATCTCTATCCAGAAATTAATGGCCTTTTACCAATAGGCGTAACGGATAATGGTGATTGCATATTTTGGGTTGTTTCCGATCTAAAAGACAGTGAGACATGGGGCACTGCAATAATCGCATCTAGATCGCCAGATGTAGAATATTTTGATGAAAATATAACCTCTCTATTGACTGGTTTATTGTTAAGAAAAATAAGATCAGGATCATTACCTAATAGTTTCCCTCCTAAAAATGTTACCTTTGAAAAAATTTAAACAAAAAATAAATGGTCATCCGCAATAAATCATGGACCGCCACAGCCAACCACTGCTACTCACAGTCAAAGGCACAGTTGAAGCCTTTTATCGTTAAGCCTTAGCGCAAAGAGCGGGATCATAACAACGGCCAATCTGATTGGCCGTTTTTGTTTGCCTATTCGACTTCTGCGGCTAAACCATAGGCCTGGTAAATCTGTTTTACACGGCCCGATGCAGCCATATCAAGCAGCGCCCGATTAAGTTCATCGAAAATAGCAGCATGGGTAGAGTTACGGGACATACCAAAATAATGTTCGATCCGATTTGACTGACGGTAATCGGCATAGCTAAAACGATCGTAACCGAGCTGCTTGAAGGCATTCTCAATGGCGGCACGATCGAGCACCACCATAGTGTCAAAACGCCCCATGATAAACATGCGAGCCATGTTTTCATCATCGGTAGACTCAATTTTACGTAGCGCGGGATCCGTATTAAAACGCTCAAAATAAACTGTGCCCCGTTTAACCCCTACAGTAAGCTGATACAAATCCTCATAGGACTTAATCCGTCCTTCCTCGCCGGCTTTTACGAGAAACAAAATATCGCGAGTCTGAGTGCCGATAGGACCAAGAAACCGTACAAATGCCTCTCGCTCTTCGTCTCGTATCGTGCGCGGCACAATGTCGACCGTGCCTACCCGCAACTCATGAATGCTACGTGCAAAAGGACGCGCGCTCCATTCGACGCGATAACCGACCTTAGCCGCCGCTTCCTCAAGAATATCCTTTAACGGACTCGTCATAGTATTAGTTCGCTCATCAAGCACCATCTCAGGAGGACGATGCCGAAAATCGGCACGCAACACGTTAGAAAAAGTAGCCGATTGCACCTCAGCGGCGACAATGATGCCCGCGAAAAAACCACAACCAAGCACACACAAAATTGCGTAAACAGAAGGCAACGAAACAAGGATACTTTTAAAATACATAGAGATACCCGCAAATTTATATGTTGCATTTAGCATAACTCAAAAAATCGAAAACTAAAGTGCATAAAACATTAAAATAAATGGCCATCCATAATGAATCCTTAGACCGTCGCGGCCAACCTCTTTTACTCGCAGTAAAAGGCACTGTTGAAGCGTTTTATCGTTAAGAGTATGCGTACTGATAATATCGGTACGACTGTTGATGTAGTGGCTAACAAAATGTAATCACTACACTCAAAGACTCATTATTTTTGGCATAAAAATACTAGCAGCTAACGGATATGTACTTAGCAAGTTACAATGACAATACTAAACAAGGATGTAATGATGAATTCGAATCAATTAATACTTATCGGGCTGGGTTTGGCGATTATCATTTTCGTGCCGCTACTCTTACGCATTTTCACTAATCTGCTTATCCCATCTTCAAATAATAACTATCGCTACCGTAAACAAGATGCCCTATTTTCCAGTGCTGAACGCTCCTTTCTCGGGATATTAGATCAAGCTGTAGGCGAACAATTCCGAGTTCTGGGCAAAGTGCGTATCGCCGACGTTATCACCCCAGAAAAAGGCATGAACCGCAAACACTGGCAAATTGCCTTTAATAGAATTTCAGCCAAGCACTTCGATTACTTACTCTGCGACAAAAATACACTTGAAGTTATCGCCGCCATCGAACTCGACGATAAAAGCCATAAGCAAACACGTACTCAGCAACGCGACCTCCTCATCGAGCAAGCCTGCGAAAGCGCCAAACTGCCATTAATCCGCTTCGATGCCAAACGCAGCTATCAACTAGAGCTTATTCGCAGCACTATACATGCAGCCTTACCAGCAAAAACTCACGCAGCTGAAGAGTCGCCACTCATACTGACCGCGGACTAAACATAAACTAAATCCATGAACACTACACATCCTGAGTTTAAGGATGTTAAGCTTGAGTCGATTTTTTACCCTTATGCTGCTTTTTGAATTCATGTACATCATGTAAGCGAGCAGCGCTTACTCGTCTAACTGCGCTTGAGATTTAAAGCGGCCTTCCCCAAACGCACCTTTAATACTTGTCTTCACGATTGGCCTTGTGAGCAATTCCTTCAATAAAACAAAGCATAAGCTAGCTAATACTACTTAGCAGCTCATTCTACTCGGCGAGCAACACGTCAAGTAACATGATTTCACCACAGTTCAAAGTATCAGCATTATTCGGGCAATTTAAAAGCTGTGCTAAAAAATGCAAAAAGATGTGGCTTTACTGGCTTAAATTACAATTGACTCATGGAGGTAAAGCAGCTTTGACTGGCTTACCTCCATATTATTGATTATTTAGAGATATATTTAACCAAAATATCTTACTCGCCGACTATTCGCCTGTTAATGACGATTAAAAAAACCTGTTTCAATAATCTTATCCGCAAAAACTTTATGCACGGCAGTCGTTGGATGAGTGATCCCCCAAAATAGATACTTATCAGAGCCATAGTAGGCGCAATCTTTTGTTAAGCTGTGTGACAACAAATAATCCTTACTACTATCTCTATTGATATCTAAGCAAGCATCTGTGACATTAACAAAACCATACTCATTAGGATTTTGAATAATTTCATCAAAGATAGAATGAGCATCAAACAACACAAGATCTATACCTTTTGCTTGATACAACAGAGCCTGCTGTTTAATAAAGTCATTGAACTCTTCAATTTTTGATTTTATTTTCACAATGTTTTCTTGAGTAGAATACTTGAACTGTGGTGCGCGCGTAGCATCGGGCAATGTGAATAAAATAATATGCTGAGCCCCGCCTTCATCAACTAAACGTTTTAACCCATCACTTAAGTTCTGACTCACATCTTTAACCTCACGATCATAATTCATGAAATCATTAAGGCCAATTTCAAGTGTAAATAACGTATTTGCAGGCTGGTAATTTTCAGCCTTTTTTAAATAATGAAAATAGGATTGTATTTGATGACCTAAACCGGGAATAATTTTATACTCATCAATACCTGCGGCCCCGCCAACAGACCAATTATACAGAGGAATATTCTGTGATTTAGCTAAATATTCCGGCCATACAAATCCATTAGAAAAATGCCCTAAAAACCAAGAGTTAGGATTTGGAAATCGCCACTCAGAACCATTAAATAGATTTCCCGTATCAGACAAACTATCGCCAAATGCGATAATTTTGTTAATTTTATTCCCTTGGTCCGCCTTATCTTGCGTCCAGATAGTCTGATTAAATGACAATTTTTCATTAGCAGCAAAGAAGGTAATATCTGCGACTTCGTTGCTTGAAACCCCTAATGTATCGACACACCGTTGCATGATTTCATCTTGTGACGTCTCTGTATAAAACATATTTTTACCCGAAAGCTTATGTCTCCAAGCGCCTTGAATAGAATAATATTCATCACTGTCCTTTTGCTTTGCCCACCTATGTTCAGTTGCAGGATTATTATGCGTTTGATCTAATCTATACCAACAACGAATATAAGTATGACTGTGACCAGCTTCCAAATGGTTATCTGGACCATCTGTCTCATCTATCTCATCGATATCCGCAGATCTAAGCGTTTCCAATATGCTAGTTTGGCTCTCCATATCATCCCTAAACGTTTCATTAGCAGCCCAAGCAGCTGAAAAAGGTAGGGTTAATGAAAAAAATAATAAAGCCTTATTCATACATTTCCTTAACAAAAATAAAATCAACACATATAAATTGGCCATAAAATTAAAATTGAGAAACCTAGTAATTCAATAGACTAATAAGTTTTTTCACAGCCAATATCAGAATAAATATTAAGTATGGGAGAATAATGATAAAAAACTCAAAAAAATATTATAATTAGTATGTTGACACTTGAAACTGGTCCGATGAGGAAGTATAAAATATCCTTACTACGGGCAGTTATTTACATTAAGTGATTAATCTTGTTTAACACTTGTGTAGATCTGCAAGTTTAGTAAGTAAAAAGAGCAGCATCTAAAAATGCGACGCGAGAAATGATGCCTATCAGATCTTTTCCCCAGAGTAACTTGTATACAAGTTGTTATTTAAAATACGTTTTTGTGATAAAGCGCATTGATTAAACCGTATAGAGCGGGTTAATGGGTGGCATGATTTACGCGACTATAAACCACAACATCTAAAGCCAGATAATAGCTTGCTTAACCGCCGTTCTATGTGCCACTGTCCTCGCCTCATCTTTAACATAGTAATATTCTTCTAATACATCTTCATCAAGAGTATCTAATAGCTCTAAGAATGGCATTATACGTGCTTGAAACAAGTTAATTTGGGTTTCCCTAGCAAGCTTAAGTTCCGAAGCATTTAGGTTCAAGGCTCGAATAGTCTCTTCAGCCCTATTAATCTTAACGTCATCGAGACCATCTTTAGTTTTTATTTTACCACTAGGTAAAAATTGGAAGTACTCCTCTGGGTCATCAATATCTGGTTTTAAAATCAAATTTGGATCATATTGGCGTGCTATCCCTCCTTCTAAAATTTGATCTTTATAATGCCCGCAGTGAGTTGTTGAAGAGCAGCATCCAAATAAGTTGCTCCATGTAAATGTTAACCCCCTATATCTAGGCTCTCCTTTGTGGTAAAAGTGCTCAATATGACCAGAGGCTTCTCCTTGAAATGCATCTGATTCACAATACGCACAGAACTTGTCTTGAAACTTATAAATTTCTGTCCAGACTTGAGCTTTTCGTCTCTTCTTATTCATATCCTCCCATGTATGAATGGTAGGTGAAAGGGTGGTTAAACAAACAGGAGAGCTTGCTAAAGAGCGATCGAGTCTCTTCATGTACCCTTCCTTTCATTCTTCTTTAGTTGAACTCGTTCTTTCATTTCAAAGATTTTTATTTTATTCACGCAATCAAGAATAACTGGATGCTCCTCTCCAAAATGAGAGTTTAGTTTTATTAATAACAATTCTGCTTCGCTTTTTCGACCTAACAATAAGAGTTCAGCAAAATGGTCAACTTGACGAGCTTCTTCTATATCAGGTACAGAGTCAGTCCCCATGATGTTACCTAAGATATCCGCACTTCTGACCCCCTTAGTTTGAAATTTAGGCGGTACAGATTGTATGTTCCCGTATTCATCCTGGATAAATTGTCTGATACATGATTTATCCACAGTTGACAAAATTTGCGGGCTATGAGTTGTTAAAATAAATTGAATATTTGGAAACGTCTTCGTAAGAGAAATAATTATTTCCTGTTGCCACTTGGGGTGAAGATGTAATTCCACTTCATCTATCAATACTATACCCTGCCCCAACAAAGGATCCTCTAAGGAAGGATTTAACATAATCAGTCGACGAGCTATATCAGCGATAACAGAGAGTAGAACATGTTGCCCTTGAGATGTTTGGAATATATTTACGACGACCCCATCAGTTTCAACTTTTAGTTCTACTCTACCAGAACTTTTGTCCACAAATATATCCGTAAACCCTGGAATAGTTGAAATTATTGCACTTTTTACTACATCTAAATTTTTGATATGAACTTCCCTATTCAGGAAGTCAGAATAGTGCTTTTCATATTCTAATTTTGCAGTAAGGAATATATCTAAAAGATCACTATCTTCTTTATCTGCTCCCGCTACAGTTAATGCATCAAGCCTCTTTTTAGCTGTTTCTAGTAACGCCTTCAAACCGTCTCCGGCAAGGTTATTAAGCATCATAAACCATTCAGAAAAATCGCTAAAATTCCCTGTTCCATCTATAGAGTTTTCATATGCATCAAACCTAGAGCCTGTAGAAACAGAAGATATTTTTTCGGGAGCAAATGTTTTATTAGACTTAATATTAGTTCTATTTACAGAGTAGCTAACTAAAATTGGAAGATTTTGCTCCGATTTATTATGAGTTAGATTGTAATCGTTTATAATTCTATACAACCCACCTAATTCTTCTAGTGCTTCTAACTCACTGTTTTTAGAGTCCTTTGCGCCCTTCGCTGTCTTACACAGAGAAGCTATATATTCTGAATGTTCACCAATTTTAATTTGAACGTTAACCTCAGAATATGTCCGTGAACTAATATTAACATCGAGATCAGTGACGAGTTTTCCTCGACCACCTTTTTTAACAATATTACTAGCAACCCAACTAATAGCTTTTGATATTCCATCAATTATTGTTGTTTTACCAGAGCCATTGTCACCAATGATTACGGTTAACTTATTATCAAATTTAACTTTTAAATGTTTAAATTTCCTAAAGTCAGAAAATGTTAAATTTGCTAAATGAACTTTATTATCTACAGACCTACTATTACCAAGTGAGGATGACTTATTAATCTCACGCTCACACTCTAACAAATATTTACTAGCTAATTCCGGATTATTTTCGATTATATAATCTAAACTCCCATCAGCACTCTTTTCACTGACTCCATTCTCAAACAATAAATATAACTTATAACCAGCTGAGACATCGCCCTTATTAAATCTTCTTTCCAAATCAGTAATATCTTTCTTACTTTTATTAACTTTATTATCTCTGACTTCTTTAGCTTCTTTAGCTTCTTTAGCTTCTTTGTTCATTTTTCGCCTCGAAAATTTCTTTCATCACAGAGTTTGAATATTTTTTACTTAATGAATCTAAAAAAAGTGGCTCTACATGTTTTGCAAATGACAGAAGGCCTTGTAAATGCTTTATCTCGTCATCATCCAATTTTTTAAGCTTAAATTGGTGAACTTTATGTTTGATATACCTTTTACGCTCACGTCCGAGAGATAAAGTTCCATTATTAGTGATAGTTATACCCGTAACATGACGATTATGAGCTTTTGAAGAAAATGCAGTCTTACTTTGATTAATTGAAAAATCGCCAGAGAAATGCTCTTGTAGTAAATGTTCGACTTTTGAGGGAAGCGAGAACAGAATATCTTTCGAATTAGTAGAGAAAGTTAAATCGTCGGCATACCTGGTATAAGAAATTCTTTCCCCTTTACAGTATTTAGTAAGAGCTTCATCAAAATAGAACATGCAAAAATTAGATACCAGAGGTGAAGTTGGAGCCCCAACACTGAGTACTAACCTGCCTTTTAAATTCCAAAAAAGTAGCTTTTCAATCCATATTTGATCTGTTTTACAAGGTAAATCACCTGCTTTTGAACAAACATTCCAAAATAATGATGGTGTAATACTATTAAAAAAATTTTCTAAATCAAGCTTTAATAAGTAAGAGTGCTTTCGATGAGCTAAAGCATTATCTTTAATACTTTTTCCTCTTCTGTATGCCGTTGCACTATCGTGCACTGGTAGGGGTAAAAGTGACTCAAACTGTCGTTGATATTCTTTTAATTCTTTGGAAGGCTGCGCTATAACCCGAAAACCATGCTTTCGCTTTGGAATACGGTAAACCTTATACCGCTCTGGAGCTGAGTATAAAAAGCTCTCAACCTCACTCCTAGAGCTTCCAAGTTCTTGCGCTAATCGTTCAGTGAATGTCATCTTATCCTCATAAAAAAGCCCAAGGTAAAAAACCCTTGGGCTTAACTCTTTACTATAAGGTATGCGAGGTCTACGCATCCCAAAGGAGGAACGAGTTTGGGATGCGTAGACCTCGCATCGAAAACCGTTCAATAAATTTGAGTCTGGCTAATCACCCGACTAGACGAAATACGTCTTAAGCTAAAGAGCATTTTAATTTTACTTCAACCAATTTGGATACACAACCTACCTTTATCGGGTCAATTTAATGCAGAGTAGATAGAAGTAACACAAGGAGAGAAAAATATATTCAGCTTTTATGAAAAAAAGTTAGCCTCGCTAAACATTATTTGCTAAAAGACAGGACTGGCATAACTCTCCCCTCAACTGTTACACCAGATCAGGCATTGTTACACCAGTGACCTTCTAAAACATGGATGTTTTAGTAGAGCTTACAGGGATGTATTTACAGCGAGTCACTGGTGTAACAGTGCGAGAGCCTGCGGCAGGCAATTAGCAGCACTGTGCTATCCGCAACTTAAAAATGGATTAGCGCCTTATGACAATCCGCAACAAGATTTTAGGTAATAAAAAAGCGAACCGCTAAAGGTTCGCTTTCATCAAACGTTAGAACTGAATAACGTAACTATTCAGCCCTTATTCGTAGTCTTCCATCGGTGCGCATGAGCACATCAAGTTACGGTCACCGTAAACGTCATCAATACGATTAACTGTTGGCCAGAACTTGTTAGTACGCACTGCTGCACTTGGGAACACGGCCACTTCGCGGCTGTATGGACGCGTATCGAACTCTGGGTCCATGATATCGGCCATAGTGTGCGGTGCGTTGTGCAGCGGGTTGTTGTCCGCTGGCCATTCACCCGATTCCACTTTGGCGATTTCGGCACGGATTGACACCATAGCGTCGATGAAACGATCGAGTTCCACCTTAGACTCAGATTCGGTTGGCTCAATCATCAGGGTGCCCGCAACCGGGAAACTCATGGTTGGCGCGTGGAAACCGTAGTCATTCAGACGCTTAGCGATATCCATCTCGGTCACGCCTGAAGCTTCTTTCAGTGGGCGTAGGTCGATAATACATTCGTGCGCGACGCGATCGTTACGGCCACGGAACAATACTGGGTAGTGTTCAGACAACTTCTTCATCACGTAGTTAGCGTTTAACAGCGCAGTTTGGGTCGACTTTTTCAGACCCTTTGAACCAAGCAGCTTAATGTACATCCAGCTGATCGGCAGAATGCCAGCGCTACCGTAAGGTGCAGCTGAGACGGCGCCGTTGTTGTCGCTCACGCGGCCCGGTTTAACCACAACGTGACCGGCAACGAATGGGGCTAAGTGTGATTTCACGCCGATTGGGCCCATACCTGGACCACCGCCGCCGTGTGGAATCGCGAAGGTTTTGTGTAGGTTAAGGTGTGATACGTCGGCACCGATAAAGCCAGGTGAGGTTAAGCCAACTTGAGCGTTCATGTTGGCGCCATCTAAGTACACTTGACCACCGTGCTGATGCACAATGTTGCAGATTTCGCGGATAGATTCTTCATACACACCGTGGGTCGATGGGTAAGTGATCATGATGCAAGACAGGTTTTCAGCCACTTCGGCAGCTTTAGTCTTCAGATCTTCTAAATCGACGTTACCTTGCTTATCACACGCAGTCACTACCACTTGCATACCGGCTAATTGTGCCGATGCAGGGTTAGTACCGTGGGCAGATTGCGGGATCAAACAGATGTTTCTGTGCGCATCGCCACGTGACTCATGGTATTTCTTGATAGCTAACAAGCCAGCGTATTCACCTTGAGCGCCAGAGTTAGGTTGGATGCACACCGCATCGTAGCCTGTAATGTTCACTAACCAAGTCGACAACTCTTCAATCAACTGAGTAAAGCCTTTAGCTTGATCCAGTGGGCTGAATGGGTGCATGTTGGCAAATTCTGGCCAGCTCACAGGGAGCATTTCAACCGCTGCGTTTAACTTCATGGTGCAAGAGCCCAGTGAAATCATTGAGTAGTTAAGAGCTAAGTCTTTGCTTTCGAGACGTTTGATATAACGCATCATCTCGGTTTCGCTTTGATAGCGATTGAAGGTTGGGTGGCTTAAAATCGCATCTTGGCGCACGAGTGCCGCCGGAATCGATTGGCTACCTTGGCTAACTATTTGCGCGTCTAACGCGGCAACATCTAAACCATGGCCGGCACCTAAGATCACATCGAACAAGGCTTCGATATCTGTGCGCAACGTGGTTTCGTCTAAGCTCACGCCCACAATACCATCGGCATCGAAACGTAGATTCATTTCAGCAGCCAGTGCGCGTGCATTGACGGCAGCAACATCTAAGCCTTTGATGCTAACAGTATCAAACCAAGTGCTGTTGACTAAACTCACACCCTTCGCTTTTAAGCCTGCCGCTAAAATGTCGGCGAAACGGTGAATGCGTGATGCGATAGTTTTCAGGCCATCTGGGCCGTGGAATACGGCGTAGAAAGACGCCATGTTCGCTAGCAGAATTTGTGCAGTACAAATGTTTGAGTTGGCTTTTTCGCGACGGATATGTTGCTCACGAGTTTGCATTGCCATACGCAGTGCGCGGTTACCACGGGCGTCTTTTGACACACCAATGATACGGCCAGGCATAGAACGTTTGTGCTCGTCACGGGCAACGAAGAAGGCCGCGTGTGGGCCACCAAAGCCCATTGGCACGCCAAAACGCTGCGCACTACCGAATACCACATCGGCGCCCATAGCGCCCGGTGATTTCAGTAATACCAAAGACATAATGTCGGCAGCGACAGTCACAACCACATTCTTCGCACGCAGAGTTGCGAATAATTCGCTGAAGTCAGTAACTTGGCCAAAACGGTTTGAATATTGGAACAAAGCACCAAACAGCTCATGGTTAACGGCCTCAGATGCTGGGCCAACCACCACTTCAAAACCAAAACACTCAGCGCGGGTTTTCACTACGTCTAAGGTTTGCGGGAACACATCATCGGCAACGAAGAAGATATTGGCTTTTTTCGCTTTAGAAACGCGCTTGGCCAGCGCCATCGCTTCGGCAGCAGCAGTTGCTTCATCTAACAAAGAAGCAGAAGCCAAATCTAAACCCGTTAAGTCCATCGACACTTGTTGGAAGTTTAGAATGGCTTCTAAACGGCCTTGGGCGATTTCTGGCTGATATGGCGTATAAGCCGTGTACCAACCTGGGTTTTCAAATACGTTACGCAGGATCACGTTTGGCACTTGAGTGCCGTAGTAACCCATACCTATGTAGCTCTTAAATACTTGGTTTTGGTCCGCTAAACCACGAATGTAGGCAATGCCTTCGGCTTCGCCGCAGGAATCACCAATGCTCAGGTCTTGGCTTAAACGGATCGACTCAGGCACGATTTGCGCAGTCAGATCGTCCAGAGACTCAGCACCAACATAGTTCAGCATAGCTTGCTGTTGGCTGCTATCTGGGCCGATATGACGACGTAGGAATAAATCGTGCTGTTCTAACTGAGTGAGGGTTTGCTTGGTCATGATAAACCTTGTTCCAGATTTGCCGAAATTCAGAACTGTAGGGTACTGATTAACGGACTGTTGTTATGTCAATCTTGCGCTAAAACAAACGAAGCCCCTTAGGGCTTCGTTAGCGTCGACGATTATTCTTCGTCGATAACAGCTTGGTAGCCTTCAGCATCCAGCAGAGCGTCGACTTCTGATTCGTCAGAAGGCATTACGCGGAAGAACCAGCCTTCGCCGTAAGCACTGCTGTTAACGAGTTCTGGCGAATCTTCCAGCGCTTCGTTCACGGCAATCACTTCGCCAGAAATGGGGGCATAAATGTCAGACGCCGCTTTTACTGATTCAGCTACAGCACAGTCTTCACCCGCAGTCACAGTGTCGCCAACTTCTGGGAGTTCAACGAAAACCATGTCACCTAACAGCTCTTGGGCGTGCTCAGTGATACCTACTGTGTAGCTACCGTCTTCTTCCTTGCGGATCCATTCGTGTGAAGAGGCGTATTTCAGTTCTGTCGGAATATTGCTCATTGTTCTTGTTCCTTGTTCCGTTTTTTTAAAATGCTTGTTTACCGTTGCGCACAAAGTTTGGCGCCACTACTCTAACAGCCACACGTTTTTTACGCATTTCGACTTCCGCAGTATCCCCAATCGAGCTAGGAACACGTGCCATCGCAATAGAATAGCCCAATGTTGGCGAGAAAGTCCCGCTGGTGATCACGCCTTGTTGCTCTACACCGGCTGCGTCAGTGAAAAATACTGGCATATCATGGCGTAACACGCCTTTTTCTTCCATCACTAGACCAACAAGTTTGCTGGTTCCGGCATCGCGAAGTGTTTCGAGGGCTTTACGGCCGATGAAGTCACGGTCGTTTGGTTCCCATGCAATAGTCCAGCCCATGTTGGCGGCTAATGGGTTGATGGTTTCGTCCATGTCTAAGCCGTAAAGGTTCATACCGGCTTCGAGACGCAGCGTGTCACGGGCACCGAGACCACAAGGTTTAACCCCTTGATCTAACAATGCTTGCCACAAGGCTTGGGCTTCATCTTCTGGGACGATAATTTCGTAGCCCGCTTCGCCTGTGTAACCCGTAGTCGCAATAAACAGTGAGCCAGCTTGCTTACCGAAGAAAGGTTTCATGCCTTCGATGGCGGCGTTTTGCTCGGCACTGAACACGGCAGCGGCTTTCGCTTTTGCGTTTGGACCTTGAACGGCGATCATCGCCAGCTCAGGACGCTCAGTCACAGTGACATCAAAACCTTGGGATTGCTTGGCGATCCAAGCGAGATCTTTTTCGCGGGTCGCTGAGTTCACTACCACGCGGTAGTTTGTGTCAGTGAGGTAATAAGTGATGAGGTCGTCGATGATACCGGCATTGTCATCTAACATGCCGCTGTATAAGGCTTTACCTGGCACTTTAAGTCTAGCCACATCGTTCGCCAGCAACTTACGTAGAAATGCACCAGCGTCGCTACCTATCACATCAACCACAGTCATGTGGGATACGTCGAACATACCCGCGTCTTGACGCACAGCGTTGTGTTCTTCGATTTGTGAACCATAGTTGAGGGGCATATCCCAACCGTGGAAGTCGACCATCTTAGCGTTTGATTCTAAGTGCTTGTTAAACAGAATAGTTTTGTTAGCCATTGTTATCCCTTTTTGCGGCCTTTTTCAGGTCTCTGCCTAGTGTAGGGTGTAGATACTAGGGTCTAAAATGCGGCGAAATTATACCTTGCGTCACAAATTTGTATACAGGAGATTTTTCTAATCCGAAGCCATTGCCATTAGATTTTCTCATCTTCAACATGTAATTTTTTTACATGCGAAGGCCAGATTTGCGCAGCTTGCAGTCAAATTGCTGATATTGTCAGCAATTCTGATCACATTAGCGCAACCTAGGCTAACGGCACAACTTAGGCAGTGCCAACTTATTACCCATGGCCTGTTGTATGAACACTGTTTTCAGCCCAGCGACATTATCAACCAGATTTAATCCCAGATCGCGAATCGCCTTTTTGACTGGGTTTGAACCTTCGAATAGGCGTTTAAAGCCCTCCATCGCCGCGATCATCTCCATTGCATCGGCTTTGCGCCAACGTTCAAGTGCACGCAGCTGCGCATAATCGCCGATATCTTTACCCGCTTGCTGTAATTCGCTGATCACTTCGATAATGCTGGCCGCATCTAAAAAGCCGAGATTCACCCCTTGGCCAGCCAGCGGATGAATAGTATGGGCTGCATCACCTGCTAACACTAAACGGTGGCGGGCAAAATGGCGGGCGTAGCGCATCCGTAATGGAAAGGCTTGGCGCTCGCTTTCCAGCTTGCAAATCCCTAAACGACCGTCGAAAGCAGCGGTTAAGTTGCGCTCGAATTGCACTTTATCCATTGCCAATAATTCAGTGGCGCGCTCGGGCGGCACCGACCAGACGATAGAGCAGAGATTGTCTTCATACAGAGGTAAAAATGCTAGCGGGCCGTCCTGCAAAAACACTTGGCGGGCGGTGGCAAGGTGTGGCATTTCGGTACGAATAGTTGCGACGATTGCGTGGTGGCCGTAATCCCAAAAGGTCAGCGGGATCTTGCACTGCTCGCGCACCCAAGAGTTGGCGCCATCGGCGGCTATCACAAGTGCAGCACTGACACTTTCTATTTCAGAATCGACGCCATTGGCAAGGGTCAACCAAGCTTCGCGCTCACCAAAAGCAATGCGCTCTAAGCGTTGGTTTTGAATATGGGTGATATTGTCAAACTCACTGGCGCGTTTGGCGAGGGCAAAGCTAATGGCATCGTTTTCGATAATCGCGCCGAGACTGGTTTCGCTGATGCTGTTGGCATCAAAGGCAATTTTACCGAAACCGTCTTTATCCCACACCGACATTTTTTGATAAGGCGTGGCGCGGGAAGTGTCTAAATAACTCCATGCCCCTAAGTTTTCTAACAAGCGCTGGCTCGCCTTATTGATGGCGCTCACCCGTAAACGTGGCTCGCCGCTCACGGCCTCTGTGTGGCCCGCATCGATAACGACAACATTCAGATCGGCCTGCGCCAATCCAATCGCGGTGGCGAGTCCCACCATGCCGCCACCCACAATGGCGATGTCATAGGCTTGTGAACTTAACATGGGTACATCCTTTTCGCGTTGCGATACCAGTAAATTGCGGAGTTATTTCCAGCCCATTGCCTTTTGAGCAACGGGGGTTTTCAGTGGCGGAAACCAAGACAAGAGCCTTAATCCTAAGTTACGACCCAGCGCCATCGGCCAATATTGGTTTGAAAAGCCACGGACTAAAAATTCGATATTTCGGATAGTGCTGTTTCTGTCGTGCTCGCGGGCATTAAGGTACGCATGGGTCACAGCGGCGGAGCCAATATCGTCACCCTGCGCGAGCGCCGTTTGGATCACCTCGAGCAAACTCACCACATCCCTCAACCCTAAGTTAAACCCTTGCCCCGCAATCGGATGCAGTGTCTGCGCCGCATTGCCGATAAACACACATCTGTGATGAATTGGCCTTGGCATATAGGACAAATTAAGCGGATACGCATGGCGCGCGCTGACATCGATAAACGTGCCTGCACGATAACCAAAGGCCTGTTGCAGCGCCGCTAAAAACTCAGCCTTAGGCGCGTCTTGCATCTGTTTAGCCCGCGCATCATCGAGCGCCCACACGAGAGAAAAGCGAGGTTGACCTTGAATATCGGCCATAGGCAACAACGCTAAGGGACCTGTTTGGGTAAAGCGCTCATAGGCCCAATGTTTGTGAGGCCTATTGGTTGGCAAATCGGCAGTTTGAATATTGGCAATAATGGCCGTTTGTTCGAAGGCCACTTGAGTCACGGGCAAATTAAAACTGCTGCGCACTTTGGATTGCAAACCATCTGCGGCAACCACAAGTTTGGCTTGAATTCGCTCGCCCGTATCGAGCACTAAGGTGTGACCTTCAACGGCGGGTTCTACTTGGGCAAGCTTGGCGGGGCAATAGAGTTTGACATTACTCTTATTCAACTCGTTAAACAGCACTTGGCCAACCCGTTCAAGCTCAACCACTTGGCCTAGGGCATCTAAATGAAACTGCGCCGCATTGAGTTCTGTCATGCCAAAGTGGCCGCGATCCGACACATGGATATTTTCAATCGCCGTGCCCAAATGGGCGAGCTTTTGCCATAAACCTAAACGGGATAATTCGAAAATAGAACCGTGGGCGATAGCAATAGAGCGGGCATCGAACCCGGGGTGTTGCTTATCGGGAAGGTGCGCTTCGATTAAGGCGATAGAAAGTGGCCGAGCTGCGGATAGAGAAAGACGCGCGAGAGCTAACGCTAGGGTCGCCCCCGCCATCGCACCGCCTACAATCGCGATGTCGACGTGTTGAACTGAAGTATCCATGTGATTTGTGGCCGTCATGGGGATCTCATTCAAGCTTTGGCATAACACTAAGGCATGTAAACATAAAAGATGTAAACATCAGTGCTATGCACTCAAAAATACCAGTGCTATGGACTCAAAGGCAGGTTTGCCCACCTTTGACATCTAATGAAGCCACTACTGTGTTAACTTATTGAACATTAAACAACTGCGGTAAATTAATGCACCACCGCAGTATCGTCAGCCTCGCCATGGGGAAGCTCAGGACCAAACTCCGAGTAACACATGATGGCTGCAATACGAACAAACTCGAGTAATTCAGTGTAAGCGGCTTCGGATTCTTCATCGTCGGCAACATCAAATTCCACTTGGGCAATTTCCGCCAAGTCTTTGATCACTTCACGTACTTCTGCCGAGGCTTGATTCAATTTAGGCTGAATAATCGCCATGCCAGTCAAAAAACTCTGGGTCCACAGGGACAAGGCTTCAACACGTTGGCTGAGCGGCTCTTCTTCTTCGGGCAACAGCGGCATGAAACCAAATTCAAAATCCACTAAACGCGTCACTGAATCGTTAAACAAATCACACACTAATTGGTGCAACTGCGCCGGCAAAGGTTGACCATCGTTCATCAGGTCGAATAAAGGCTTGATCCAAGTGTCGCCAGTTTGCTCTACACCACCGCAAATTAAGCCGACTAAAGCACCGTGAACTTCTACCGGATGCTGGCCGATTTCAGCCGCATCTAAGGCGAGTTTTAAGCTGTCGATACGTAACGAAGGAGGGGTTGCCATATCAGATCCCAATAAGATTTTTCCAGCAGCAATGCTAGCAGAGATAAAGACTTGAACCAATACTGAATCCCAATAATGGCGAAATCGGCCACGCCCTGATAAAAAACTATCCAACTGCTCACACAAACAGCAAACAAAACCGTCAAAGACCAATCCATTTGCGGCTTACCTTGCACTTTTAAGATCAGCCCTATATAGTCCGCCCTAAGAGGCTAACGAAAGGATCACCCGCGACATGAGTAACAGTGCTGTTGAAATTACCCTACTTGGGCGCACCTACTCTATCGCTTGCCCGAAAGGTCAAGAGGATGCCTTACGTACGGTAGCGTTGGGAGTTGAACAACAACTCAGTGCGTTAAAAACCCGAACCAATAGCCTAAGCCGTGAAGAAATTGCGATCATGGCGGCGCTGAATATTGGACACGAGTTGTTCCAAGAAAAGCAAAAAAATAAGCACTACATGCAACAGATGGACGACAGGATCAGCTTGCTGCAGTCGACCCTCGAATGTGCCTTAGTTGAGCGTTCAACTAAATAGATTTAAACTGTGCACCTTAGTGATTTAACACTCATTGAGTTAAACCAACTGACGCACAGTGAATGGCTAAACTGGATTATCAACATAAACCAATGCTTTAGCGATTCAATACCGTTTTGCTCCCTGGGATGCATGCCAACTGGTAATGTCCCTGTGCCGATAATTTTTATCTCAGGGTGAATGCTTTACTGACATTGTGCATGCTCGGCTTGTACCGAGAAGCCTTAGGAGGTAATCATTTACCCGCCTTGAACCTACGGTTCAAGGGCTACACCGGTAGCGGCATTCTGGGGAGCATCTTAATTCTATGTCTACATCTTCCAAACTTTCTCATTTGAATCCCCAAAGCAACACGGCGCAGCTTGCCGTAGAAGTCGCTGATGCCGTAGATGTCGCAAGCTATGCGGCAAATATCGCACTCCATACAAAAGAAAGCCGCAATCTGTTACGCAAAGCCATTCGCACCGCCCGTAAATCTCTCTCCGAAATAGAACAAACCCAAGCAAGTTTAAACGCCTGCCAGCGAATGCTCGATGCATTGCAGACCAACAAAGCGCAACATGTGGCATTATATCTCACCCATGATGGCGAACTCGCCACGCCGCCGCTGATCGCTGCGCTGTGGCAGTTGGGCATAAACACCTATCTACCTAGGTTGCATCCCTTCAATGCCGGACAATTGTTATTCCTGCATTACACCGCAGACACCCCCATGCAGGCGAATCAATTCGGCATCTTAGAACCTAAATTAGATGTGCGCGCCATTATCCCAGTGACAGAATTAGATGTTGTTATCACACCATTAGTGGCTTTTGATTTAATGGGCAATCGCATGGGCATGGGCGGCGGTTATTACGATAGGACGCTGGCGAACTGGCAGCTTAAGGGTAAACCTTTGCCTATGGGTTACGCCCACGACTGTCAGCAAGTGACGAGTTTACCTTGCGAACATTGGGATGTGCCTTTACCGTTCATCATCACCCCAAGTCGGGTACTGACGTTTTGAAAAAGAAGGATCGAGAAACTAGAAGCTAGGGCGCGGCGCTGCTAGAAAAAGCAGAGCGTCGCTCCATAACTGCTCCTGCACTCTTTTTATTAAAGAGTTCTACCTCCTACATCTGACAACTTTGGAGGGTGAAAATGTCATATTTGGTATGAAACAAAATAGATCATGCAGTCGTTAGCTCCTTCTAGAATCTAGAGCCATGCAGTGGCGTTCTAGAGCCTTCTCTACCTCAAATGCCGGCCACCATCGACATTATGGCAACGACCAGTGACGTAGCGGCTATTCAGCAGATATTCCACTAAGTCGATAATTTCCTCATTCCCCGCCTCTTTCGGCAACAGCGCTTTGGCTAAGGTTTTTTGCTGATAGGCAACATCATCTCCTGCATTAAATAGGATCATCGCAGGCGCAATCGAATTCACTTTGACCTCGGGCGCAAATTTGGCGGCAAAGGATAGCGTCATATTGTGCAGCGCGGCTTTACTGGCGGCATAGGCGATATGCTTCTGACTGCCCTTCTCTGCCACATAGTCAGTAATATGAATCACATCACTGCCGCCGATTTCATCGCCAGCAGCCGCACGTAGCTGCGCCTCTAAGGCCAAGTTCAACTGATAGGGTACGCTCACATGCACTTGCATCATCCGCTGCAGCACTTCGCTCGGCGCAAAAGTGGTACTCTTTAAAGACTCATTCTTTGTAAGCACAGGATCAGGCAGCCAGTCAGAGGCATTGTGAATAATGGCGCGAATTTGCGGCAATTTAGCTAACTCATTAATTAAGGATCGCACTTGGGCATCGTCATAAAAATCGCAGGGATACAGAGTCGCACCTAAAACGTTCAGCTCATCAATGCTAGCGTAATGGCTGCGATAAGTACCAATCACACGCTGACCTTGGGCGAGAAAATGTTTGGCTAAGGCGTAACCTATGCGTTTACCCACGCCTGTGATAATGATGGGAGATGTCATACCTATCCTTTTGAGTCGTTATTTGTCAGGCTTTACCTTGTTCACTTAAAAATCAGCAATCAAGTTAAACTGATTAATAACCAAGATGTTACTGCACTCATTTGAATTTTACCTAACAAAAAGCCAAATGAGATGCTGATCCGTTCTACAATCACTTCGATCTAAAACCCTTTCTTCTGCGTATAGGGTAGAAGAAAACCAAGCTTGAGTACTTACTTCAAGTATTGTGATCAAGTCATCAGAGGTAATACCGATGGAACTGCGGATTTTTTACGATGGGAATTGTCCATTATGTAGCGCCGAAATGCGTCAACTGAAAGCGCGCGATCCCAACAACTTGATTGCGCTTGAGGATTTAAATGCGCCAGACTTTAGTGAGCGCTTCAGCCATATCAATAAAGACTACGCCAATACGATTCTCCATGGCGAAACCGCAACGGGCGAAGTGTTACTCGGGTTAGATGTCACTTGTAAAGCGTGGGCACTGACAGGGACGCGCGCCTGGATCCAACTGTTACGCCTGCCCGTGATTAAAACTGTGGCCGATTGGTGCTATCTCAGATTCGCAAAACACAGATATCGCATATCTTATTTACTGACGGGCAAAGCCCGCTGCGATGATAACTGCCAAATTCCCACTAAGCGCCGCTGATCAACTGAATTAGCTTAGTAAAGTATAAAACCCAGGCATAAAAAAACGGAGCTCAATGGCTCCGTTTTTAATTCCTCATAATCTAAAAAGATTATCCGAAATATTATTTAACGAAATCAACGCCTAGTTTGATATCGCCTTTCAGCGTATCTAACATAGAATCACGAGCGTTAGCTTCGAATGCACTCACTTCACCGTAAGGCAGTACTTTTTCAATACCGTTTTTGCCTAACAGCACAGGTTGTGCGAAGAATTCAGCATGCTCGCTGCCGCCGTCAACATAGGCGCATTCAACGATGTTAGCCTCGCCTTGCAGACCACGAACCAGAGACAGACCGAAACGGCAAGCCGCTTGACCCATAGACAGAGTCGCGCTTCCGCCACCGGCTTTAGCTTCAACCACTTCGGTACCCGCGTTTTGGATGCGAGTCGTCAGACTTGCCACTTCTTCGTCAGTGAAAGTCGCGCCTTCAACTTGAGACAGTAATGGCAGAATAGTCACGCCGCTGTGGCCGCCGATCACATTCACTTTAACGTCAGCAACGTTCAGGCCTTTTAATTCGGCGATGAAAGTTTCAGAGCGGATCACGTCTAATGTCGTGATACCGAACAGACGGTTTTTATCATAAACACCCGCTTTTTTCATCACTTCAGCAGCGATAGCTACGGTCGTGTTGACTGGGTTAGTGATAATGCCAACCAAAGCCGTAGGGCAAGTTGCCGCTACTTTTTCGATCAGGTTGCGAACGATACCCGCATTGATATTGAACAGATCAGAACGATCCATACCAGGCTTACGCGCAACACCAGCAGAAATTAGAACAACGTCAGCACCCACTAGGGCAGGCGTTGGATCTTCACCAGCAAAACCTTTGATTTCAACAGCAGTTGGAATGTGGCTCAAGTCAACCGCAACACCCGGAGTTACCGGTGCGATATCATATAGAGACAATTGTGAACCCGCAGGCAATTGAGTTTTTAACAGTAGGGCAAGAGCCTGGCCGATACCACCAGCAGCACCAAGTACAGCAACTTTCATAGTTATCTCCGTTATTTCTCGGATATGTGTGACATGGATCTAATTTGCGTTGGCGTCACATTACTGGAATGTCACAACAATTTCAATTATCCCTTAGTCGTGGGACAAAAGAATTCCGGAATAATGTAGAAGCAATGTAGGACAATTACTCAAATTGGGATTTTTACGCCCCCTACAAACGCTTAACCACTGGGGCTTAGTGAATTTTTATTCAACCAATCTGGTTATTTGTTGACAATTTTTCTAAAAATATTCAAAATGGGCCTGTTTTTTTGAATAACGAATAATAATATTATGCAAACGACCAAGAATCAGGATGACCTTGTTAGAATTTTTAAGTCGATTTTAAAAGAAGAGCGCTTTGGCTCTCAGAGTGAAATCGTCACCGCCTTGCAAGCTGAAGGCTTTGGTAATATTAACCAATCAAAAGTGTCACGCATGCTCAGCAAGTTCGGCGCAGTGCGGACTCGCAACGCTAAGCAAGAGATGGTGTATTGCTTACCAGCCGAATTAGGCGTACCCACCGCGGGTAGCCCACTGAAGAATTTGGTACTCGACGTCGATCACAACCAAGCGATGATCGTCGTGCGAACTAGCCCAGGTGCCGCGCAGCTGATTGCCCGCTTGTTGGATTCTATCGGTAAACCAGAAGGCATTTTGGGTACGATTGCCGGTGATGACACTATCTTCATTTGCCCATCGAGCATCCAAGATATCGCCGATACCTTAGAAACCATCAAATCTTTATTCAATTACGCAGAATAAAAAAAACAGGTCAGTGAGCTGACCTGTTCTATTTTACCTGCACCTTTTGAAGTGCGATGCCGCGCTGGTTATTTGGCCATTGTCCCGATTACGTTACAGATTACAGCACAATATCTAACTCACAATCTCTAACTCAACTGTAGCGATATCAGTAAGCCACGCTGATACGCTGATTTGCGTGAGTGCCCTGTTCGGCTTCGTCTACCATGGCTTTTGCGTAATCGGTTACAGAGATACGACTTTGACCATTGGCATCGGTAAAGAAGCTGTCGCCACCAAGACGGTACGGGCTTTCACTCTCACCGGGATATATCTCAGCCGCAGGGCTCACAAACGTCCAATTGATTGTCGTTTGCGCCGCACGGAATACCTTCAAGGCTTCACCCTGAGCTAACGCTTCATCTTTATATGCTGCAGGGAAATCTGGGCTAGATACCAGCGTCACACCCGGCGCCACTTCTAAACTCCCAGCACCACCGACCCACAATAAACGTGGCACGTTAGCGTTAGGCAGCACATCCAGTAAATGCTGAACCGTACTCGCCACTAGACCATGATTTTGTTGGGCGCGGCCACCAACGGCGGCAATCACGACATCTACACCAGCAAAGGTATCGGCGACCAATGGCTGCTCTAAATCCACGGCATGTACTACTACGTCAGCCACGGATAACTTGCTTGGGTCACGCACTAACGCTGTCACTTGATGTCCACGACTCTGTGCTTCTTTTAAAATTGCACCACCAATCCAACCCGTTGCACCTAAAATTGCGATTTTCATTTCATTGTCCCACTCAGATGATTTACATTGGATCCAGTTTACTTGCAGTTTTTCACCTAATAAACATCAATAATTGAGCATGATTGTTTCAATATAGGATACTAATGTGGATAAAATTGCCGCTATACGCAGTTTCGTCGAAGTCGCAAACTGCGGCAGCTTTACCAAAGCTGCCGAACATTTAGACCTCAGCCGCCTGCAGGTTTCCCGTCATATTCAAGAAGTGGAGCAGTGGTTGAGTTTACGCTTATTACACCGCACCACGCGCAGCGCCAGCTTGACTTTGCAGGGTGAGGAAGCGCTACAATTTTGCCAGCGGATCTTAAGTGAAGTTGCTGCCATGGAGAGCCGTGCCCACAGCCATAACAGTGAACTGGTAGGCAGTATTCGTATCGCTACGCCTATTGGTCTTGGGCAGCACAGTCTGTTTGATGTCGTCGATCGCTTTATTAAAATTCATCCTAAGGTCAACATTCAACTGGTGATGTCGGACAGTTTTGCGCAATTGGTAGATGAGAGAGTCGACGTGGCGCTACGTTATACCGAGCAACCCGATGAGAATCTCATAGCTCGGCGTTTGATGACCATAGATGCAGTACTTTGCGCGGCACCGAGCTATCTTGATAGCGCAACGCCACTCCTCGAACCCATTGATCTGTTGGCCCACAACTGCCTCATACACTCAGCGCAACAAAACTGGCCTTTTCTAAAAGAACTGCAAGCCGAGCACGTCAAAGTTACAGGGAATCTTAGGGCTAACGATATGGGAGTGTTGGTCAGTGCGGCGCTACGTGGACATGGCATAGTGCGTTTACCCTGTGACTTAGCTAACCAATACCTTGCCAGTGGTCAACTCAAAGAAGTCCTACCCGAATTTACGACACCAGGCCAAACCTTGTGGGCGGTATATTTGTCCCGCAGTTATCAGCAAAATCTAGTGCGCGCCTTTATCGATTTCACCGCCCTGCAATGGCAGCTCGATATCAAAAAATGGGTTCCCGCGCATTAGCATAAAAAACGCACTTAGGCGTTAGCTTAAGTGCGTCTCGATTGATACTAATTCGGCTTGATTATAGAAAGCTTATTCGTCGAACTGCAGCATAAAATCCAGTGCGGGGGCAAAGAAAGATGAACCTGTCATCGCCTTAGTAAAATGCATCAAGTGATCATGATTGCCTTCGCCATCACCAAACATCATGCTATGCAGCATCTTTTCAAAATGTTCTGGCGTGCGGCAGTTAGAGATAAACATTAATCCCTGCTCCTTCAGCGAACCATAGGGCATACTCTGACGCAGGATCTCCATTGACTTACCATCGGCATCTTTAAGATTAACGCGCTTGATATGGCTGGTCAGTGGCTTATCTTCAGATTCATACTCGATATTATCTTGCTTAGTTCGACCGATTATATCCTCTTGTTTTTTAACTGGTAACCTATGCCACTTACTTAAGTTATGGGCATATTTTTGCACATGAATATAGCTGCCACCCTTAAACTCAGGATCCTCATCACCCACAAGTGCCACTTCCTGGCGGTGGCGCCCCTTAGGGTTTTCGGTGCCATCGACAAAACCAGTCAAATCACGGCTATCCATAAATCTAAAGCCACGCTCTTCTTCAACTAACTCCACTAAATCTTCAAACATTTGGCTGATTTCATTAGCCACTAAATGCAGAATATCGTAACGATCACTGCGAATATGCACGAATAAATCATATTCAATTGCAGGCGCTTCACGACTGCCCACTTGCATCGCAGGGAAAGGTTTGAGCAGTTCTGGGCGAGCAGTAGGATAGAGGCTATCCCAATAATTAGCACCAATACCAACAAAACCATTGAATGCACTGTCGGAATATTGATCTGTCAGCTCATAAATATACTGCGCAACGTTGGCAAGACAGGGACGTAATTGCGACTCGACATTGTCATTGGCATTAAACATCAAATAGACACTGTGTAAGTTCCCCTCTGCACACACACCCAACTGTTCACGCGGCATATTTTGAATATCCATTTGGTTATCACCCTTTTTCTAAATTCATTTTCGGCAATATTATCCGCAACTTTACCTAAAAATGACATTAACTAACGCACAGTTTGCTCTGATCTGTTTATGATAATGCCAATAGCGGAGCATTATCCCACCCCAGACCCTTAAACATAAAAATTGACGAGACCATTAAAGTCTCGCCAATCAGTTAAATCGAATCAATGACGTCAGGTTCACTCAGTGTTGAGTTTACCTTAGCATTTATCTTAGTGTTAATAGCCTGCGGCGTGACCATCCTTGCGACTCTCAGAGGCCGCACGATATACGCCGGTTTCGGCATTAAATCCAATGGCTTGATAGCCACCAAACTCCCCAAGTCCGTCACGCAGCACATGGCCTTTCTTAATCAACTCACGACGGGTTTCTACCGGAAAACCTGATTCCATACTGACGTAGCCGCCATCCTTCATCACTTCGCCTGTGGGCTCGGTTGACCCCATATGCAAAATTCTGGGGGCATCGCCCGCTTCTTGCAAGTTCATTTTAAAATCAATCAGATTCATTACAATCTGCGCGTGCATTTGTGGTTGAGTCGCGCCGCCCATCACCCCAAAGCTCAGCCAAGGTTTACCGTCTTTGGTCACAAAAGCCGGAATAATGGTATGGAATGGACGCTTGCCCGGTGCGTAGGTATTAAAACGCCCTTCCGTTAAATCAAACATTTGCCCGCGGTCTTGCAGCACAAAGCCGAGATCCGGCGGTGTCATCCCTGAACCCATACCACGGTAATTACTCTGAATGAGTGACACCATGTTGCCATCTTTGTCGGCGGTAGTCAGGTACACAGTATCGCCATGTTGCAACGCTGGATTACCCGCATCGACACTCTTGGCGGCTTTTGTAGGGTCAATTAACTTAGCGCGATCATAGTTATATTTCTGTGAGATAAGCTCAGTAACAGGCACTTTATTAAAGGCCATGTCGGCATAAAACTTAGCTCTGTCGGCAAAGGCGAGTTTCTTTGCTTCGACAAATAAATGGACATATTCAGGACTATTAAAGCCCATGGCAGCCACATTAAAGGGCTCCATAGTTTTTAAGATTTGTAGCGCCGCAATGCCTTGACCATTAGGTGGCAGTTCCCACACATCGTAACCACGGTAGTTCACCGAAACGGGATCTATCCAGTCGCTAGTATGGCTCGCTAAGTCATCATAACTTAAATAACCACCTTGGGATTTCATGTACTTATCGATACTTTTGGCGATATCACCTTTATAGAAAGCATCGCGGCCGCCCTTGGCAATTTTCTCATATGTGTTAGCAAGCGCTGGGTTTTTAAAGATTTCCCCTACGGCAGGCATCTTACCATTAGGCATATAGGTTTCTTTAAAACCGGGGAATTTAGCCAGTTTTTTACCACTAGCATCAAGGTAATAGGCAATCAACTCTGACACAGGGAAACCATCACGGGCGTAATGAATTGCAGGCGCGAGGTTATCAGCCATAGCTAATTTACCAAACTTATTATGCAGCTCATACCAACCGTCCACAGTGCCCGGTACAGAAACCGGCAAAGGTCCAAGCGGCGGTAAATAGTCTAATCCGAGGGATTTAAGCTTTTCTAAACTTAAGGATTTGGGACTGCGCCCCGATGCATTTAGACCATAGAGGCGTTTATCTTTTGCGCTCCAAACGATAGCAAATAAGTCCCCGCCGACACCCGAGCCCGTTGGCTCGACTAATCCTAACATAGCGTTAGCGGCAATCGCTGCATCGACCGCACTGCCGCCCTGTTTGAGTATATCAATAGCGACTTGCGTGGCTAAAGGCTGACTGGTCGCCGCCATCCCTTGGGTTGCATACACTTCTGATCGCGTTGCGAAGGCTTTACCTGTGATCCTATCCATGGCCATCACTCCTGAAGACGATATTGCCGTTGCTACAATAACGAGGGTGCAAATTGAATTTATTGTTTTTATCATAATTCCTCCAAAACCAGAGGATAAAAGTAGCAAGGATGGTCGAAAATATCACCAACCAATACCGCATAGACCCAAGTTAAACGTAAGCAAAAATGTCGTACTTTAGTTGGCTATGTCATATCAGCATTGAATAAATACTCATCGCTTAGATTGGGTCCCCACAGTTTGAATATGCTGAAGATTCAAACAACACGAGCGAATGCGGCTCAGTCGTTACCCCAACTTTTTGGCCGATAGTGAGCTGCATCATTTGGCTACGCACCTCCACATAATAAGCATGGGAAGCGGCTTCAATTTTGACCCAATAATGACAAAAGGCGCCTAAGAAACGTCGCTCAGTGATAGTACCAACGCCCTGTTCATCGGCGCTGAGCGTCAATTGCTGTGGTCGCAAGAATACTGTTCCGCTGAACTCGCTCGGCAAATTTAATGGCGTGAGGCTCGTTAAATGACCTATGGGAGTGACAACACTGTGCCCATCAAACACTGCTGCAGGTAAGTAATTACCGCTACCTAAAAAGTCCGCCACATAGCGGCTGTTTGGGGCGGCATATAAAGCTTCGGCACTACCATGCTGCACTATGATGCCTTGATTAAAGATGGCTAAAGTATCTGCAAATACAAAGGCTTCATCCTTGCTATGAGTAACAAACACCGCACTGACATTACGCTGTTTTAAGATGCTGCGAATTTCCGCCATCATCTCGTAGCGCACTTGGGCATCAATATTGGAAAAAGGCTCATCGAGCAGCAATAACTGCGGCTCATAGGCAAGTGCCCGCGCAATCGAAACTCGCTGCTGCTGACCGCCAGATAATTCATGGGGATAACGCTGTGCCAACCCTTCAAGTTTGACCAAGGCTAGCATTTCATCCAAACGTGCCTGACGTTCTGCGCCCGACAATCTAGCCACCCCAAAGAGGATATTTTCCGCCACAGTCAAATGAGGGAAAAGCGCATAGTCTTGAAAAATCATGCCGATGCCGCGCTGCTCGCTAGGTACAAACTGGCTATCGCCACTCACTATGCGGCCATTAATCTGGATTTCACCTTGGCTTATGGCCTGTAATCCAGCAACCGCACGTAATAAGGTCGTCTTGCCACAACCGCTTGGGCCTAACAACGCCAGGATTTCCCCTTGGGCGAGCGTTAAACTCAAACCTTTAAGTACTTGCTGGCCCTGATAATCGCTATGAATTTGCTTAAGCTTGAGCGTACTTGTCATCAGCTGTGATGCTCCAATGAACGGTTTAAATAAATAAGCGGCACTAAACCCACCAGTACAATCACAATAGCAGCTAATGCGCCGTGCTCGAGTTTTTCATCGGACGCAAACTGGAATACATAAGTTGCAAGATTTTCAAAACCGATAGGCCGCAGCAATAACGCAGCGGGCAGTTCCTTCATGCTTTCGATAAACACCAATAAAGCGCCCGCAAACAATCCCTTGGCAAGTAAAGGCAAATGCACCCGCCGCAAAAGTTGCCTAGGAGTTTGCCCCATGGTCAGGCTCACCATGTCTAGCGATGGCGAGATGCGTTTATAACTGCTTTCAACACTGCCAATCGCAATTGCCACGAAACGTACACAAAAAGCAAAAATCAATGCCATCACACTGCCTGTAAGGATAAGGCCTGGGCCTGCTATACCGAAAAGATCCGCCAGATCGTTAATCGCAAAATCTAACATAGTTAAAGGCACTAATACCCCAATAGCCAGCACAGTGCCTGGTAAGGCATAGCCCGTCGAAGCTAACCGTGAGGGCAAAGCATCACTCTGTCTTGGGCTTATCCGGCGAACGAACATAAGCAGTAAGGCGATTAAGCAACAGAGTAAACTGGTGATCAGCGCAAGACTGAGGCTGTTAAGACTCAATTGCCAAAAACTCTTATCCCAGCTTTGTTCAAAGTAACCAATGGCATAGGATAATAAAATCCCGAAAGGTAACAGAAAGGCTAATAGCAATAGCATGCCGCAAAAGCTGAGTGCGACCAAGGTTTGAGTCATCGAGAGTCGATACAAGTCTGTGGCTTGTATACGTGATTGTTTTTGGAATAACTGCTGTTTACGACGGGCAAAACGCTCAAATCCAATCAGGCTAAATACCACCAGCAAGATAATCGCCGATAACTTAGCGGCGGCGGTCAAATTGCCATAACCCAACCAAGTGTCGTACACGGCTGTCGTTAAGGTAGGCACGGCAAAATAGTTAACCGTTGCAAAATCAGCGGCCGTCTCCATCGCCACTAAAGCCACCCCAACGGCGAGCGCAGGCCTTGCCATAGGCAAAGATAAACGCCAAAAACTTTGCCACGGTGAACAGCCCATAATGCGCGAAGCATGGGCCAAACTTAAGGATTGCTCCATAAAAGCGGTACGCGCCAAGAGATAAATATAGGGAAACAATACCAGCGACAACATACACGCCGCGCCGCCTAAGGTACGAATATCGGGGAAGAAATAATCCTGCGGTGAGTCCCAGCCAAATATCGAACGAAGACCGCGCTGCACTGGCCCCGCATAATCGAGTAAATCGGTATAGACGTAGGCAACAATATACGCAGGCATAGCGAGGGGCAATAATAGCGCCCATTGCAAATATCGCCTGCCGACAAAGTCACAACGAGCCATCAACCAAGCGCAGGGTAACGCGAGTAATAACGCCCCCAGACTCACCCAGAAAATCAGCAATAAACTATTAATGATATATGTCGGCAGAACCGTTGCCATCAAGTGCCCAAACACCGCTTCGTCAGGCTGAAAAGCTTGAAATATCAACGCAAATAGTGGCAATACCAGCAAGGCAGCCACGGCATAACCAGCAAGCGACCAGCTTCTGGCTAATCCTAAAATCATGTCAATCCTTAAAACGTCACAGCGCCAATCACTGGCGCTGATCACCTAAATCTACATTTTGTCGCTAGCACTGGAGCTAGAGATCAAACTGCACTTCATCTAATAGCTTAACCGCCGCTTGGTGATATTCTGCCAATTTAAAAATGGGTAACTGATCTGACTTAAACTTACCCCATGAGGCCACTAAAGATGAAGGTGCCACATCGGCTTTCACTGGATATTCCATATTCACATCGGCATAGGCCTTTTGAGCCACATCGGCGGATAAGAACTCCATCAATTTGATCGCATTGGCTTTATTAGGCGCATGGCGAGTGAGTACCATACCAGACACATTCACATGGGCACCGCGGTCAGCTTGGTTCGGGAAGTTGAGCGTCACAGCTTCGGCGATCGCCTTTTGCTCAGGATCCTGCAACATATTGCCGTAATAGTAGCTATTACCAATGGCGATCTCACACACACCTTCTTTTACTGCGGCAATTTGCCCCCTGTCGTTCCCCTGAGGTTTGCGGGCTAAATTAGTTTTCACGCCTTGTAACCAAGTTTTTGCCTCAGCTTCACCGTGATGAGCAATCATAGATGCGACTAACGCTATGTTGTATGGATGCTTACCACTGCGAGTACAAATCTTTCCTTTATATTTGGGATCGGCTAATTCTTCATAGGTCAATTGCTGCTGGCCTAAACGATCCTTGGCTGTATAGAGATTTCGCACCCGCATAGTCAGGGCATACCACTGGCCGTCGGGATCGCGATACTGCGCAGGAATATTGCTCTCTAGCAGGGGATTTTTGACTGGAGAGGTTAGATCTTTATCCACTAATTCAACTAAACGTGAAAAATCAGACGTCAGCACAAGATCCGCTGGGGATAAACGGCCTTCACGGACGAGACGCTCGGCAATACCGTCTTTAGCAAATACCAAATTCACACCTATGCCAGTTTCTTCGGTGAAACGCGTCAGGATAGGCTCCACCAAGAAAGCTTGGCGATAAGAATAAACGGTTAATTTATCATCTGCATTCGCTGAATGCCCAACCGACATTAACCCAAAAACAGCCGCGCAAGTTACCCATTTCATTACCGAATTCTCCCCAAAGTGATGACGTGTTCTGCAAAATTAGAACACTAACGCATTAATGATAATGCTTATCAGTTTCGCAAGAGTAATAGATACGGAACTTGAGAGCAAGCAGCTAATTAACTTTATGTTTTTAATGGTATTAATCTGAAAATTTGAGATTATCTCAAATCAAACTAAACTGAACCTTAATTTGATTAAAATGCTTTCAGGAGGCGTTATGTTAACTGTTTTGCTGCTAGGCGTAGCCGCAATTGCGCTATTTGGCTTATTCAAACTCAATAGTCGTCCCAAAAGACATAAACACTCTTCTCAAGTTGCAGATCCCAGCATTAATAAAACTCACAGTTTTCACAGTGTGAGCATAGTGAATAACGGCAGTTGCTGTGAGCAGATTGAAGCGCTTTCTGGAAAACGATTTTTATCGAAAGATGCGCCCGAAATTCCGATGGAAGAATGCACTATGGCAAACTGCCAATGCCGCTATCAACACCATGAAGACAGGCGCCAACTAGGCAATGATCGCAGAGTAGAATATGGGGTTACTCGTGAATTATTCGGCGCTTTTGGTGAACAAAATCGCCGTGATAGGCCAAAAGGAAGACGCGCAACCGACGGTTGAGCATCCTCTGCGGATTATTGGGGACGAGTTTGAATAAATGCAGGTAAATCACGCATTTCACTGAACCAAAGTGCTGTCGCAGGTGCAACCTTACGCCAATCTAGCTCTGGATGTCTAAAATCCACATAATCGAGTAAGCAAATCAAGGCTAATTGCGGTGCTTGAATCGTGGTTTGGGTGATCACAGTTTGAAGCTCAATCTGCATAAGGCCGCGCAGCAGTGCTTGTTCAAAACGTGCAGTCCAAAATACTGACCTCACGCCTTCTTCTTCACGCATTTGCTCTTGGCGTAATTTCACCGCGCTATCGATTAAGCCTTTAACTAAAGAATACTGACACTCCAGCACCCAGTTATTATTTGAGATCCCAAACATCTTACGATCGCCAAACTCTGCATCTAGGTAACGCATGATCACTTCACTATCGAATAGTGCTACACCATCGTTGGTAATAAGACACGGGATCTGTCCTAACGGGTTAGCATCGAGTAATTCTGCGCTGTTTTCAAAGGGATTAACTAGCTGCTCTTCAATATTGTTAATCCCTAGATACTGGATTAAGGCTCTTACACAACGGGCATAGGGCGAAGCTTGAGAACTTAACAACTTCATCAAAAATTTCCTTTTGTTTGCATTAAACGCTATGGCTTTTTAGGGGCAAGAACGGAAACAAGTTTACTCTCGCCTTCTATGTAAAATTGAGATTACCAGTATTTTTCAACGGTAATTTGCCCAGGAGCACGGCGTAAATTCTTCACTAACCCTTTATCGAGTAAAGCGGCTTGCGCACCATTAATCATACCCGGATTGCCGCAGATCATAACTTGAGAGTCAGCTGCGTTTAAGGTTAATCCTGCCTTTTTTTCGATTTCACCCGAGACTATTCCCTCGGGAATGCGGCACTGCAAAGCATCGGCAAAGGGTTTACGGGTCACACTCAAGACTAATGTAAATTGTTCAGGGTATTTGCGTTCTAAATTACGCAGCTTATCAAGATATGCCAAATCCTGTGCCTCGCGCACGCCATACACAAGCACGACTTTTTCAAAACGCTCCCAAGGTTCATCGGTGTCGAGCATAGACAAAAATGGCCCTACTGCTGTTCCTGTGGCTAAAAACCACAAATGCTTCCCTTGGAGTTCACCCTTAGGAATTTCAGCTAAGGTCATAAAACCAGTCGCGGTTGAGGTAATTTCAATTTCATCGCCTATTGCAAGGTTGTGTAATTGAGGCGATAACAGGCCATCCTCTACCGCAACGGCGAGCACCTCGGCATAGGGTTTATCGGGAGAATTAACTAAGGAGTAGGCTCTAGCCACACGCTTATCATCTTGCATTTGACTTAACTTGATAAACTGACCAGGAATAAATGGAGCTAACTCGGCAGCAATGCGCAATGAGAATAACTTATCACTCCAATCAATACGTTCTATCACTTGTCCCCTAATCCACATAACCTGCCCTCAAGCGAAACGTTAAATAGGCTTCCAGCATAGACTTTTTTCTGCACAACAAAAACCCCTTATATAAGGGGCTTATGACTATAACGCTGAATATAGAACTGAAAATACTGAGGTATTAACTCGGACTCGATGCTGTCTCATCAGTCTTCTTGTTAAAGCTATCTCTAAAGGCTTGCAGCCCCTCTTGCACTAAGCTGTAGGTTTTATCGACACCATCGGCAATATCACCCTGCAATACTTTAAGGCCGGACAGAATATCTTTAGCCTCTTTAAAGCCATTGTCGATGGCACCGCCAATAATCCCCATAAAGCTATCGAGTTGATCACTTAGACTCATACCCGAATTTTGTTGTTGGTGAATGCTAAAAAACTGCGTCGCAAAACTCACGATACGATCTGCAGTCGCTTCTGGAGAAGTATCTACGCCATTATCGTAAGCCGTCTGAATCGCGTTCTCGCCCATAGTGGGCGCTAATTCTTTATTAATCGACTCTATCGCTGCGCGATAAAGCAAGGCCATAGACTGATCGCCTGACTTGATATTCACATCTTGCTGTGCCGATAAAATCGCTTGATTCATCAGCTGCTTGCTCGTTTGCTGCGCAGTTTGCTTCGAGGTTACTTCTGTGGCTTTCGCGTCCTTCGAATCACTCACTTCGGTGCCCTTAGACGCCGCGTTTTCAGCATATTTTTTCTGTGGCAAAGGGGTACTTTGCACTTGAGGGGGTTTATTGATTTCCATGATGACTATCCATTCAATTCGGGTCGACTTAATTATCGACCAAAATTTAACCAGCTTTAGTAATTTTTAGAATTGAAGTACCATCTGACCACAAGGCCATGATAAGGCCCACATAAATTAAGTGGGTTCATTCTTTAATAAGGTGCATAAAGCGCCAACCCACCGCAATGCAGATCATTACTATCGCTGAGCTTAGACATAAGCCAATAGAAAAGGATGTTACACCATGGCAGCAGGCCGCAGTTTGAGTCATTTCCGCTTTCACGGGTTTACACTAATCCTTAAGCACTATTTTAAGCATAATCTGGGTATCAATATAAAACGCTTTAGCCTGCTAACAAGCCTCGTCATATTCACTTGCCTCGGCTTTACTCCCATTAGCCAAGCTCATGCGGAAAGCAGACTAATTATTTTAGTCAGACATGCGGAAAAAGCCGACACACCAGCCAATAACCCGCAGTTATCACCCAAGGGAGAAATACGCGCAGCATCACTGATCACTGCCTTGAGCCGCACGCCGCTGTCGCAACTTATTGCGACTCAATACCTAAGAACCCAGCAAACACTCGCGCCCATCGCCGAGGATCGCCATTTACCTGTGACGATAGTAGAAGCTGCCAAACCTATCGAAGAACATATTCAACACATTGTCGAACAAGTGCATGCTGTAAAGGGCAATACACTCATCGTTGGGCATTCAAACACTGTCCCACTGATCATTAAAGCCCTTGGTGGACCGGAGATCCAAGCGATAAGTGAAGATGACTATAGCCAGCTGTTTTTACTCTCTCTTAATGATGACCAACCTGCGAGCTTGATCGCCACCCGTTATGGACAAGAATAAGGATAAATAACATGAGTGAACTCAATTGGTTTATGTGGGGACTCGATCTATTTTCAGGGTTGTTTTTAATTATAATAGGACTCGCAGTACTCGCGGTTATTTACATGTATATCGCAGATAAAATGCAGACCAAACAAGCGGTAAGACATAACTATCCTGTAATTGGTCGCTTTCGGTATCTGTTCGAGAAACAAGGCGAGTTCTTTAGACAATACTTTTTCGCCCAAGACAGGGAAGAATTGCCATTCAACCGTGCAGAACGCAGTTGGGTGTACCGCGCGGCTAAAAATGTCGATAGAACTATCGCCTTTGGTTCGACTCGCCCCTTGGATACTGTCGGTACTGTTATGTTTATGAATACCGCCTTCCCAACCCAAGATGAAGAGATCACGCCCATTCATCCACTGACAATTGGCACCAATTGCCGCCAACCCTATACGACTCAAGCCATTTGTCATATTTCAGCCATGAGCTTTGGGGCTCTATCGCGCCCAGCAATTACCGCCCTTTCCCACGGTGCGGCGCAGGCGGGTTGCTGGCTTAACACAGGTGAAGGCGGCTTGAGCCCTTATCATCTAAAAGGTGGCTGCGATATCGTCTTTCAAATTGGAACAGCCAAATACGGTGTACGTAATGAGCACGGACATTTAGACGATGAAAAGCTCAAGTCGATAGCCATTCATCCCGAAGTCAAAATGTTTGAAATTAAAATGAGTCAAGGGGCTAAACCGGGTAAAGGTGGCATTTTACCAGGGATCAAAGTCACAGCTGAAATTGCCCATATCCGCGGTATTCCTCAGGGTTATGACTCTATTAGCCCTAATGGTCATATTGAATTCAAATCCGTGAACGATATTTTGGATATGGTTGAACGAGTACGTAAAGTTACCGGTAAACCAACGGGCATTAAGGCCGTACTCGGTGACGTACAGTGGCTCGAAGATTTATGTGATGAAATCGAACGTCGTGGCGAAGACTCTGCCCCCGACTTCTTTACTTTAGACAGTGCCGATGGCGGCACAGGCGCTGCACCACAACCTTTAATGGATTATGTCGGATTACCACTGAAGGAAAGCTTACCAATCCTAGTTAATGTCTTGATCCAACGAGGCTTGCGTAAACGCATCAAAGTCATCGCTTCGGGTAAACTCATAGTGCCATCAAGAGTCGCTTGGGCTTTAGCATTAGGTGCAGACTTCATCGCATCGGCCCGCGGTAATATGTTCGCCCTAGGTTGTATTCAAGCCTTACAGTGCAATAGAGATACCTGCCCAACGGGCATCACAACGCACAATCCCAAGCTACAACAAGGACTCGATCCTAGGGATAAATCGGCTCGTGTTGCTAACTATAATCATAATTTACACCATGACTTAGCCTTAATTGCGCACTCTTGCGGAGTGACAGAACCAAGACAACTCAAACCCTCACATGTCCGAATTGTACTCGATAGCGGTTTATCCATTTCACTCGATAAATACTATGCACATATGGATAAGTAGCCGCGAACCCTCGCGGTTAATGGCGAATACAACTTTCGTTTATATAGGGTTTACATAAGGTATATTTGAATGCGTATCACAAAAGAGGTAAGATCCGTGACGTGAGACATTATTCAAATGTCTTACCCACAATTGAACTTAAGGAAACACTTTGAAATCTAGCTTCGTAAGCCAACTGCCCGCCAGTAAAACTGTAAGCACTAGCTGTAAGAGCTGTAATCGCCTGACCGAGATCGAAGGTGAACTGGTGTGTTTTCGCGAAGGGCAGATCATTCGACTCACTTTGATAGATGAGTCAGTACCTAAATTGAATCTTTTATGTGAAGGTTGGAAAGCGGGGAAGCTGAACGGCGTAGCTTAATTCAGTCATATTTTATCTCTGGAGTCTCTCTAGAGCATCAAGAATAGAGGCTCACCTCTATTCTCGGACGTTCTCACCTAAACTGTACTAAAGCACTAGCAAACACACCTAACGCATACCCATAAAGTCACTTGTCGGCGCGTTCATATCGCGGATCACACCTGCCAGCACCATTTCTGGATTGACTTTAGCCAAGGTAAGTCGCCGAGTTGTAACCAACAGGCCCGCGTTCAACTCAGCATGAATGCGTTGCAATGAATCATAATCAACACCACGTTTTTTCAATGTCGCCATGATGGCATACCAATCAGTGGCGACTTTTTCTTCTTTACCTTCAATATTAGCTCTCAGTGTAATATTTTCCATGCCAGATCTCTTCCGATTGATGTGTTGGCATTGAGTATAGAGAGCCGAAGCTGAATAAAGACTGAACTGTATTACGCTATTAACTGCTCAGAGGAGTATGTTGTTGCTCATTTTGTATCCGCCATAATTTGGCATAGAGACCATTTGCCAACAGCAAAGTCTGATGATTACCTTGCTCAACTATTTCTCCTTGGCTTAATACCACAATTTGATCGGCATCGACTATGGTCGATAACCTATGAGCCACCACTAGGCTAGTGTGCCCCATAGCGACTTCCCGCAGTGCCGACAAAATAGCTTGCTCGGAGCGACTATCGAGTGAAGATGTCGCCTCATCAAACACCAGCACGGGCGAGCCCTTCAAAATGGCCCTTGCTATCGCGACCCGCTGTTTTTCTCCGCCAGATAGCTTTAAGCCGCGCTCACCCACCTTTGTGTCCCAACCAAGGGCAAGTGATGCAATAAATTGCTCTAAGTGCGCCAGTTTAATCGCGTTACGCACCTCTTCATCCGTCGCGCTCGGGCGACCATAACGTATGTTTTCGACTAATGAATCGTTAAACAACACGGTATCCTGCGGCACTATGGCGATGGCACGCCGCAGCGCATCTTGCGTGAGATGGCGGATATCTTGTCCATCGATTTTAATCGCACCTTGGTCCACATCGTAAAATCGAAATAGCAGTTTAATCAGGGT
The DNA here is from genome assembly GCF_043359565.1 of Shewanella sp. S23-S33. Taxonomy (NCBI): domain Bacteria; kingdom Pseudomonadati; phylum Pseudomonadota; class Gammaproteobacteria; order Alteromonadales; family Shewanellaceae; genus Shewanella; species Shewanella sp. S23-S33. The sequence continues at coordinate 82,601 of NZ_JBHFFD010000069.1, forward strand.
CGATTTACCTGCGCCACTATCACCTACAACAGCCACCTTTTTACCGGCTTCAACCTTAAAGCTCACGTCCCGCAGAATTTGCCGCTCATCGTAGCTGAAATTAACATTTTCAAATATCAACTCACCCTTAGTGGGTTGAAAATCGAGTGCTTGGGGTAAGTCGACTATCATAGGATGTTTATCGAGCAGGCTAAACATGCGCTCAATATTGGCTAACGCGCCGCGAATTTCGCGATATACAAAACCTAAAAAGTTAAGGGGTAAAAAGAGCTGCATCATAAACGCATTAATCAACACAAAATCACCTAAGGTCATATCGCCATAGGTAACTCGGTAAGCCGCCAGCGCCATCATAGCAGTCATAGCCAAAGCGATAATCACAGCTTGTCCACCATTGAGCGCAAACAAAGATAAACGATTCTTACGCTTAGCTATCTCCCACTGTTCAAGCGCTTGGTCATAGCGCTGCGACTCATACTTTTCATTATTAAAATACTTTACCGTTTCATAGTTCAGCAAGCTGTCGATAGCGCGGGTATTCGATAACGAGTCAGCCTTGGCCGCATCACGTACATACTCAGTACGCCATTCGGTCGCGACCACAGAAAAAATAATATAAGCCAACACAGCAATAAAGGTGATTGCCGCAAACGCAATGCCGTAGTTATAAAAGAAAATGCCAATCACCATGACAATTTCGAGCAAGGTCGGCACTATGTTGAACACCATAAAACGCATGAGGAAACTCACGCCGCTGGTGCCGCGTTCAATATCGCGGGATAGGCCGCCGGTTTTGCGCTCTAGATGAAAATCGAGGTCAAGTCGGTGTAAATGGTCGAATACCGCTAAGCCTAAACGGCGGATCGCCCGCTCGGTTACGCGGCCAAACAAGGTATCGCGGATCTCCCCCGTAATCGCCGTCAGTAAACGAATCGCACCATAGGCCAACACTAATCCTACGGGCACACTGAGGGCTTGCGCGGTTTTATCGGCATCTAAGGTGTCGACCAAATGCTTTAAAATAAAAGGTAGAGCCACGCTGGTCAGCTTAGCGATGATGAGGCATGACATCGCCAGCGCAATACGGCCTTTGTATTCCAATAAGTAAGGCCAAAGCAGTTTCATGACGTGCCAGTTTAATTTATCGACTGGACCTTCAAAATATAACGTTGGGCGCATAGGACATAACCTTGAATGAGTTATGCCAATTGTAACAGTTCACACCGGACATAAGCTAAGCGAAACTAGCAAAGTCTGAATAAAATCAATCAGATTTTCCTGACAGACAAATAGACTTATTCACGACATACTCATCTGCTATTTTGATTGTATTTAAAGCCAAAACATCATACTTACGCATTACACTGGCGTATTCACAATAAATGAATTTATACTGATTTGTGTTCAGGCATGTACCGTTTTACTTAACCTCAGAGCCGTATGTAAGAGGATAAGAGTGCAATAGAAGAAGGCTTGGCACAAAGTTGCTGCTGTTGATTATTTTTGCCGTTTTGCCCAAAATGCCATGGAGGCGGTTATACAAATCAATAGAATTTGTTAACCTCTACGCGCTAGATTTTGCGATTCATACGCCCAAGTTCTAGCGAGAATATTAAGATAAACAAATTAAATTAAGATCAAAGGAAGCTTTATGTTGGATTCCGCTAAAGTTCAATACCCGCCATTACCACTGATCCAAACTTGGGTGTGGATGATGATCGAATCAGGCAATCCAGAGATACAAGATAAAGGTAGAAACAACCTTATTGCCGCCTTTGGTAGCTTAGCCAAAGCAAATGAATACATTGTTGAAATAAGCAATAAATAGATAAAACAAAGGCGCCGGGATAGCGCCTTTGTTTTTACTTAACCCACAATCGTTAACGGCTAACTCAGGTATAGTTGCGATTTATGTTCGCTCGAGCAGACAATTAAACCTGACGGCGTTCGATAATGCTTTGATTCAAAATGGCTAACAGACGCTCGGTATCATCCCAACCAATACACGCATCGGTAATACTCTGCCCATAGCATAAATCTTGACCTTCAATAAGATCTTGACGACCTTCCACTAAATGGCTTTCTACCATAACACCAAAAATAGCAGTATTTCCCGCCGCCACTTGTCCAGCAACATCTTCAGCAACCACTAACTGACGTTGATACTCTTTACTACTATTCGCATGGCTAAAGTCGATCATGATGTTGTCGGCAAGCTTTGCTTTTAACAATTGCTGGCTAATCTCAGTGACATGCGGCGCGCTATAATTGGGCTCGCGGCCACCCCGTAAAATAATGTGGCAATCAGGATTGCCCTTAGTCGAAACGATCGCAGAATGGCCCAACTTAGTCACAGATAAAAAATGGTGTGGTGCATTGGCAGCACCTATCGCATCAATAGCAACTTTAATCGTGCCATCAGTACCATTTTTAAAACCGACCGGACAAGAAAGACCCGAGGCTAACTCTCTGTGTACTTGAGATTCTGTCGTACGGGCACCAATGGCTCCCCAGCACATTAAATCAGCCATATATTGTGGGGTGATCATGTCAAGAAACTCACCCGCGGTTGGCATACCGCTGTCGTTCAAATCCACTAATAATTTACGGGCGGTGCGTAAACCATCATTGAGTTTAAAGCTATTATCCATGTAAGGATCGTTAATCAGCCCCTTCCAACCCACTGTGGTTCTTGGTTTTTCAAAATACACTCGCATCACAATTTCGAGTTGATCTTTATAACGTTCACGCAGTGAGACCAAACGCTGTCCATATTCCAACGCAGCTTTGGGATCGTGGATAGAACAAGGGCCAATCACCACTAATAGACGATCATCAGACTTAGCCAGAATATTATGGATACTATTACGCGCATTAAACACAGTCGCAGAGGCTTTTTCGGAAGCAGGAAATCGTTCAAGAATCGCGATAGGTGGAAGTAACTCTTTTACTTCTTTAATGCGAACGTCATCATTTTGGTAATACATAATTTTACTGCTCCAACGCTGGTGTTTTAGGCTATTTCTATCGCTGCGATAAGGGATCTCAACTGCAATACTGGGTTCAATTTATCGAGTCTCAAGCGCCAATGCAACCAAGTTGTCTCCATTTCAAAAAATCAAATATAACTTATTGTTTTAATATATTTAAAAAAAATAAAAATTCAAATATGCCAGCTAACTCACGGCCTTGATGAACAAAATCGAATATGGCGGATAAAAAGGAATAAACATATTTGCTGCAAGTGTATTTAGGTGCCCTATGTTAGCAAGCAAAGATGTTTACCCGTAATAAGCATAATTGATGGCCAGCTCTCTATAGAAAAGAGCGGGCAAATGCTAATGCTGTAACATGACTTGTAACTTGCTCTGATAGCGTTGACGCTCTGACTCATCTCGACTCAAAGCCAAGGCTTTATCCATATTCAGTTTGGCACACTTTTCGTCCCCCAGCGCCCAGTAGGTTTTAGATAAACCGAAGAAGAACTCATGACGATAATCCGCTTTTGCCAACGCCCTTTGATACCAAGCCAAGGCCTCGTCGTATTGATGCTCATCATAGGCTTGCTGCCCCATGTCATAGTAATAATAGGGATTACGTATTCGCGCTAATTCAAGCACTTTATTAATTTCGGCCCATTCATCAAGCCGCCCCTGCTCCCCTAAAATCAAGGCTAAGTTATAAAGCGTTGTCAGATTTTTCGCATCAAACTTGAGTGCATAGCGATAAACCTGTTCAGCCCGCTTTTCATCACCTTTATGCCGGTAAATAATGGCGAGCGTGTTGAGTGAAGGCACAAACTGGCCGACTTTTAAACCCGCTTTAATCAAGGCATAGGCCCTGTCTAAATCACCGTTCACCAAAGACTCTGCCGCCATGTTGTTGTAAAACATACTGATTAAGGTCTGCCGATCCACTTGGGTTTTACCGTATCCCCGTAGAGCTCGCTCCGGCATAAAGTCCACTAAAACTGCGGTAGATGACACATAAACTGAATGTGCGTTTTCAGGTGGAAGTAAGCGTAAATTCACATGCCCATTGATTAAATAGAAATCACCTTGCTTATCCCATACCGGTTCTATCGCAATATCTTGATACTCAGCACTCACATTCAATATGTCCGCTAACGCAGAAGTCATGACCACTAAAGACATGCAATTACCCGCCCTTTGGGCATAGGTTTCACGGGCAATTTGGGTCAGATTATCTTGATATCGAAAATCAATGTTAGCGCTATTGGTTTGACTCGCATTGATATAACTAGCTAACCATTCATTGGCTAAAATGTTGTTATTGTGTGACAAAGTGTATATCCCATAGCGACGTTTTACGTCTGTCACGACCTCGGGTGGCAGATAAAAAATATCCGCAACAGAAGGAATATCGGCCACAGGGGTAAACAGTGAATCGGCAAGTAACGACTCAAGATCCGACGGATTAGGCTCAATGGTCGTCGAGCTACAAGCAAACAATTGACTGAATACAACGCTCAAGATCGTACTCAAGTATACGGCTCGGAATAGTTTCGACATACGTCCTCCCACACCATTAGCTCCTATTTGAGCTTATTACAAATGGCGAAAAAGACGACATAAAATGGTTACAAAAAATGATAATCGCGATCGATTGAAAATAATCGCAAATAATTTAACGAATTAACTATTGCGAAGGTCGGTCAACTTCTATGTATAACTCACGCTGCTGATAATCATACGGCCGATAGTTATGCTCCCCACAGGTAAAATGTCGATAGGGTTTCATGACCGTAACGCAACCTGAGGGTAAAGCCTGCAAAATTTGGATTTGCTGCTGGCGACGAAGCGACTCCTGCCATTCAAAATCCTTGAGCACTTGATCACGCACAGCAAAGGCATCGACAGGCTCACTTGAGCGATTAACGATCACTTCTCCTGCAAAGGCAGAAACCGATATCCAGCCAGAAATGACGATAAGACTTAGTCGCGAAAATTGACCTATTGTTTTTATATTCAAGCTCATAGAACACTCCTTAATTTATACAAGAAAACAGAATTGCTCAGTAATTAAGCTTACGACCCAGTGCTTAAACTTCAATCACATTGATTACCCATAAAAAAGCAGAGCCTAGGCTCTGCTTCACTATCCCTCGATCCAAGCTAAGCATCAAGGTGAATCACGCGTTAATGTGCAAGTTTAATCAGCCCGCATTTTTGACCGTAACAAACTCAGGATAGGCATCAATACCGCAGTCAGAAGCATCCATACCGTTGTATTCTTCTTCCTCAGTAACACGGATCCCCATGGTTATCTTAATCACATACCAGACTGCAAATGATGAGCAGAATACCCAAGTGAAAATGATCGCTGCCCCCATCAACTGTCCGGTAAGAGTTGCATTGGCATTGGATAATGGCACACACATTAAACCAAGGAAACCAGCCACACCGTGTACTGAAATCGCACCAACGGGATCGTCGATCTTAATGCGATCTAAGCCCACAATCGAGAACACCACCACGCCGCCCGCCACTAAACCAATCACACCCGCCATTAACAATGAAGGCGAGAGAGGATCGGCCGTAATCGCCACTAATCCAGCCAAAATACCGTTAAGGATCATGGTCAAATCCGCTTTACCCCAAATCATCTTACACACGATAAGAGCTGAGATAGCACCAAAAGCCGCTGCAGTATTAGTATTCACAAACACTTTCGCCACTGAGCTTGCATTCGCCGCATCCGACACCATTAATTGCGATCCGCCGTTAAAGCCAAACCAGCCCATCCACAGAATAAACATACCTAAGGTTGCCATTGGCAAGTTAGAGCCTGGAATAGGATTCACTTGACCATTAGGCCCGTATTTACCCTTACGCGCACCGAGTAATATTACGCCAGCAATCGCCGCGGTCGCCCCCGTCATATGCACAATACCGCTACCGGCAAAGTCTACAAAGCCCAGTTTAGCGATAAAACCTTGGCCCCAAGTCCAATAACCTTCTACTGGATAGATAACCGCTGTCATCACCACAGAAAAGAACAAGAAAGCCCACAACTTCATCCGTTCCGCCACTGCACCAGAAACAATTGACATCGCCGTTGCCACAAATACAACTTGGAAGAAGAAGTCAGATTCTAATGCATGGCTCGCATCTGCTGATTGCGAACCAATTAAGGTGCCAATTGACGGTAACCAGCCACCTTCAGTGTTATCCACATACATGATGTTATAGCCAACCAACAGATACATCACACAGGCAATCGCGTACAGCACAACGTTCTTAGTTAAAATTTCAGTGGTATTTTTAGAGCGAACTAAACCCGCTTCTAACATAGCGAATCCCGCCGCCATCCACATGACTAAAGCGCCAGAAATCAAAAAGTAAAAGGTATCGAGTGCAAAGCGTAGTTCAGTGACTGTGCCGCCTAATTTCGTTAATTCTTCCATTGTCAGCCCCTTATAGCGCTTCAGTATCAAGTTCACCCGTACGGATACGGATAGCATGTTCTAAATCAACGACGAAGATCTTACCGTCACCAATTTTCCCCGTATGGGCCGCAGTGGTAATCGCCTCAATCAACATGTCGAGATTTTCAGCCTTAGTGGCAATTTCTAGTTTTACTTTTGGCAAAAAATCCACCTGATACTCGGCGCCGCGATACAACTCTGTATGCCCTTTCTGACGGCCAAAACCTTTCACTTCGGTCACCGTCATGCCCTCAATACCAATTCCGGCGATAGCTTCACGGACATCATCCAACTTAAACGGCTTGATGATAGCGCTGACTAGTTTCATCCTGACCTCCAAAAAAACGCGATTGTTATTAACTTGTATCAAAGGTAATTCAATCATTAGGCCAACAATTTAATCTATTGATTATTATTGGTTTAAATTATTTAACACTATTTTTTAAGGTTAAAAATGCACCATAATCGAGCACTAACTGGTGCGATGCACTCTTTTAGTGAGCAGTTTAAGTGCGGCAGCTATTCGACCTTAGGCCTATTGGTAACAAGGTTAAATTAGGGTCTACTGGGGGAAGCGTAAATCGAGATGAAATCTGAGCATCACAACACAAGCTCTTAAACAAAAGCGAAGATCATCACTAAGACAATCATCAAGCGCAGAAGGAAGGCCCGATGTTAAAACCAGAAGAATGTGTTCTCGTTATCGTCGATGTGCAAGGAAAACTTGCACAAATCATGGATAACAGTGACAAGCTGCATCAACAACTACAGACCTTAATCCAAGGCGCACAATTATTTGAAATTCCAATACTGTGGTTAGAACAGCTACCCGATAAACTCGGAGCAACTAGCCCTGAGCTGCAAACTTTACTTGCGAAAACCAGCTCACCCATTGCCAAGCAGCATTTTAGCGGCTGGCACTGTGACGCGTTTGCAAAGGCATTAACTAAGACGAATCGCAAACACGTCATACTGGCGGGTATTGAAACCCATGTGTGTGTTTACCAAACCTGTTGTGACCTTATCGAACAGCAATATTCGGTGCATCTCGTCGCAGATGGCGTCTCGTCACGCAGTGCCGATAATAAAAAACTGGGTATTCAGATGATGACGGCCAGAGGCGCCTTATTAACTAACGTGGAATCGCTATTATTTGAATTACAACATCAAGCCCAAGGCGAGCGCTTTAGGGCATTATTAAAACTGATCAAATAGCGACTTAGCCCGTGGTATTTCTTCAGCCAGCATGACCAACGCCTGACATTACTCGATATTTTTTTCCATAAAAAAGCCCCCGCTGAGTCAGCGAGGGCTTTTATTTACATGAGGGGTTAGCTCATATTGAAAACTCAACCGCGATTGATTAAAACCTACTTATAAGTGGCTTCGCGTTTTTTCGCTTCTTCATCCCACTTAGGTAACATGTCTTTCTTGAATGCTTCTTTCTCTGCATTCATCTTATCCATATCCATACCTAAGGCTGCTTGTGCCTTAGCTTTGGTAGAGATATCAGGAATAGCGATTGGATCTGTGATGCCTTTTTTACCGAGTAATTGCGCTAACTTAACACGAGCATCAGCAGCTTTACTTACCGAAGTTCCCAGAATACGCAATGCTTCATCAGGTGCGTGAGCTGCAACACCATGGGAAGCAATCGCTAAATCCCAACGCCATTGTGAGTGGCGAATATCTGTCAGTATGGGTTTCATTTCTTCTTCAGTTGCGCCAGCTTTCCACGCAGCCTCTGCTTCAAAGTGTGCTTTGACTAATTGCTCTTCCGCTTTCAACTTCATTTCTTTGACTTTGGCTTTACGCTCATTAGTCACGCCAACCAAAAACTCTTTAGTCTGGCTATGGCAAGTTGCACAGGTTTCTTCAAAACGGTCGAATGGATTGCCCACTTTATGATCGGTAAACTTCTTACCTTCAGCACTGGTCACTTTTGGCATGTGACAGTCAACGCAACTCACATTATTCATGCCGTGAATACCCATTTTCCACGTTTCATACTCTGGATGCTGGGCTTTTAACATTGGTGTCTTAGAAAGGGCGTGTGTCCAATCAGAAAATTGGATTGAGTCATAGTAGACTTCCATTTTTTCAACTGTTGTACCCATATCCCAAGGGAATTTAACAAAATTCTTTTTGTCGTCAGTTTTCTCAAAATAATACTCAACGTGGCACTGAGCACATACCATTGATTCTTTATCTTGTTTAGACGCTTTGCTAAAAGGTGTACCTATAGCTTCAAAAGCACGGTCTGCATAAGGGCGTGAAATACGTAACTTTGGAGAGCTTTTTTCATGGCAATCACCACAACCAATGGTATTTGTCACTTCAGGGCCACCCTTTGACCACTTACCTTTGAAGTAACCATCTTCGCCTTGCTCTTCAATCAAGCGAGGTACATCAGGGCTCTTACAACTCCAACATGCCATCGGCATAGGACCATCTTCCGCATTAGCGGGTGCACCTGTACGTAGCGTGTTGCGCACGTCAGTTACCGCATACATGTGGCCGCGTGGTGCATTATAATCTTTAGCAAAACCATAACCCGCCCATAAGATCACCATATTAGGATCTTGTGCAAGTGCATCCACTAGTTCTTCACTTTTAGCGGTATCATGCCAGCTACTGTATTGATTCTTAAATTTATCTTTATAAACTTCGTTGCGAGGCTCTGTTTTATCACTCGCCATTGCGCCCGCTGCCATGAAGCTGGCGGCAACCAGTGCACTCAGTGCAAAGGACTTACCTGTCATCTTCTTCATCATCTCATCTCCGTGTTGCATTATTGTTGTAAATCACGACATCTCCATGGTCAAACTTAGTGATTTAACCCTGCTAAAAATATACCTCTTAGGGGGTATCTAGGTTGAAGTTTGCGCTAGATCAAAATGTAAAGGTGTTGTTGTTCACATTTCTATACTTTTGTTAATGTATTACATTATTTTCTAATGTAAAAACCACTGCAAAGTGCCATAACAGCGGCCATCAAAATGAACAGCGGATTAATGAAACGAGGTAGTCTCACCTCAAAAATCTTAGGATTAATGTTAGTACTTATTCTGCTCTCTAGTAGTTTATCGACTTTTGCTATCATCAATTTGTCCTACAGCTTAGGCGACGCCAAGGCGATTAATGCCTCAGGGTCGCTGAGGATGCAAAGCTATCGGTTAATGTTTTACGCCAACTCAGGCAGTGAGGCCGCACAGGATAAAATTACCGAATTCGAAAATACGCTCTATTCCGACACATTAAAGCCCTCGGAAAGTTGGTTTAGTCCACCAGAAATTGCCGCTCAATATCAGCTTGTCATCGATAAATGGCTGGTGATGAAACACTACATAGAACAAGAAAACTCCCGCGATTATGTCGCCTCACTGAAGGACTTTGTTGATACCATTGATTTACTGGTGCTTGAGATGGAGCACTACGCCGCCTTTAAACTCAGGCTCCTTGCCGCCAGCCAAATATTAGGCTTAGGCGTCATGCTCATTATCGCTTTTGTGGCCGTGCGTTTTACAAAGAAGAAAGTGGTGATCCCACTGCAAAAACTGATGGAGTCGGCGAATACCATTTCTAAAGGTAATTTTGAAATTGAAATGCCCGAGACCGAATACATTGAACTTACAGCGCTGACCCATGCCCTACAAAAAACGGCTAAGGAACTCGCGACGCTTTATGGCAACTTAGAATCGCAGGTAGCAGAAAAAACCTTAGCGCTGACAAGGGCCAACAACGAGCTGGCATTCTTATATGATAACCTACTGACATTAAACGCAAATAAACTCGATTACAAGGCTCTCAAGGCGGCGCTGAATCAGTTAAAAGGCTATGAATCACTCGACTACCTAAGACTCATCATTCAATACCCAGAGCAAGAGTTAGAAGTGATTGAGGCCGATGGTGGTTGGCCAGATATGACTCAAGAGAGCACCCGTTTCCCACTGCAATTTGAGCAGGCTAATTTAGGCTATTTAGAGTTAATTGCCGACCAAACACCCAATATCGCCTTGTTTAACAATTTCGCAATTATGTTGACGCGCTCAATCGTGATCCACAATGCCACAGAGCAAAGACAGCAACTGGCGCTAATGGAGGAACGTGGCGTAATTGCCCGAGAGCTGCACGACTCTTTAGGTCAAGTGCTATCTTTCCTAAAAATCCAAATTAGCTTATTACGCAAAAACTTAGATTGCAGTTGCCGCAGTCCAATCGTTGAGGCGCAGCTAACCGAAATCAACGAAGGTGTAAGCACTGCCTACGTGCAGCTCAGGGAGTTACTATCCACCTTTAGGCTCACAATTAAAGAGCCCGATCTAAAAAGTGCTTTAGAGGCTATGCTTGAGCAACTCAGGACAAAGACGAATATAAAGATAACCTTAGACTATAAACTTGCGCCACAATGGCTAGAGGCAAAGCAACACATCCACATACTGCAGATCACGCGAGAAGCGACGTTAAACGCCATCAAACATGCTGAGGCAAGCCTCATTAACATCCATTGCTATAAGGATGACGAGGGTATGGTCAATATTGATGTTTGTGATAACGGCATAGGTATTGGACATTTAAAAGAACGAGATCAACATTTTGGCATAGGTATAATGCATGAACGAGCCAGTAAGCTTTCAGGTAAAGTCGTGTTCAGCGACAATGATTTAAAGAGATTTAAACCTGCTATGGCAACCACGACTGAGCAAGGATGCAATGCACAAGACGACGCACTCAACCCTAACAGCCCATTAAACCTTATGCAGCACAGCAAGGGGTCAAGTGGCACTAGAGTGACGCTTATTTTCCCATCTCAACAGGAGCCTTCAAATGGGTAAACCTTATTCAGTACTAGTGGTCGATGACCATCCCCTCTTGCGCAAAGGCATCTGCCAGCTCATCGCTTCAGATCCTGACTTCAGCCTATTTGGCGAAGCCGGTAGTGGTTTAGACGCATTAACCGCAGTGGTCACCGATGAACCCGACATCATATTGCTCGATCTGAATATGAAAGGCATGACAGGCCTAGATACCCTCAACGCCATGCGCCAAGAAGGTGTTACCTCACGCATAGTAATTCTCACCGTTTCAGATGCAAAACAGGATGTTATCCGTTTACTTCGCGCTGGAGCCGACGGCTATTTGCTCAAAGATACTGAGCCAGATTTGCTGCTCGAAAAACTCAAAAATGCCATGCTTGGCCACAGGGTGATCAGCGATGAAGTAGAGGAATACCTTTACGAACTTAAAGATGCGACCGATGAACAAGAATGGATTTCAAGCCTGACCCCAAGGGAGTTGCAAATTCTACAGCAACTGGCGGAAGGCTTAAGTAATCGCATGATTTCAGAGCATTTACACATTAGTGAAGGCACAGTTAAAGTGCACGTGAAAAACCTACTGCGTAAAGCCAATGCTAAATCGAGAACCGAAATGGCGGTGCGCTACCTAAATAATTAAAGATACGAAAATAAGCTTGGTATCGCGCAAACAATAAAGGCAATCCCATGATTGCCTTTATGTTTTTATCAAATAGAGATTAAATAAATGATTACAAACCTTTCTCAATAAATTGCTGCCAACTCAATAGCGCCTGCTCAAAATCCTCAAGGCCACAATAAGCTTCTGACTCAGCATCATAGAGTGACATAGCCTCTTCTAATTCATATTCTTGCTCAAAGCCTAAGGTATTGGCAAAGACTCGCGCCTGTTCACGCTCTAACTCTAAGGTAAAATCATTACCAACAAGACGCCATGAACCTCGTTTATCGGCTTGAATTTCTTTTATCACACCCAACACTTGCTGAATTTTAGCTAACTCAGTCCCTAATTCTTCCGTAAACCATTGCCCAAGCACTTCATGATCCATGCTAAAGCTAGCCAAAAAAGTGCCAGTTAAACTGTTACGCCGAAATTCGTATTCCATTTTATTGTCTCTTTGATCTAAGCCTACTAATGCTAATTTTAACCTATCCTTGGCTAAGTTGCTTGCATCACTCAGCACATCAAATTTATGTCAATTAACGTTTACCTCATGTCGTTAAGCATAAGTACTGACTTCATTTTCATGACAAAATCAGTTAGTTTGTTTGGATGATTTTGAAAGTTAAATGGAATGCGATATGCACGAAGGGTTTATCTACAGTTTAGTGCTAAGCGGCGCCCAAGCGGGTTCCACCTTGAGCCTAGAACAGATCGAAAAATGGGATCCTCAGGATGGCCTACTCTGGTTACACCTTCGCTATCGCAATAAAAAGGCACGCCACTGGATACTCAATAGCGGTCTGCCTAAGGTCGAAAGTGATGCCCTACTCGCCCAAGACACTCGTCCCCGCGCTGTGATAACAGGTGAAGGCATATTACTCGCGTTACGCGGCGTCAACCTCAACCCCAATTCAGCTCCCGAAGACATGGTGGCCGTGCGTATCTATGCCGATAAACAGCGGATCATATCCACCTGCGATCGCGAGTTACAGTCGGTCAAAGATGTCGCCGAGCTGATCCTTGAGGGAAATGGGCCTACAACTACGGGGGACTTTATCGTCGCAATCTGCGAACGACTGACCAATCGTAAAGTCGAGTTTATTGATAAATTAGAAGAACAGCTCTCTGATTTAGAAGAACTAGTCGTCTCAGGCAATGTGAAAGACTTACGTACCGATATCGCCGAACTGCGCCGTCAAACTGTAGCCATTCGCCGCTATTTAGCCCCACAGCGCGAAGCATTCTCGAAAATGATTTCCGAGCAATTCAGCCTATTTAAAGATACCGAACGACTCAAGCTGAGGGAAACAAACGATAAACTTATCCGCACCATTGAAGATCTCGATGCCCTGCGCGATAGGGCTAATGTAACTCAAGAAGAATTACTCAGTCAGCAATCGGAGCAACTCAACAAACGCTTATATTTCTTATCCTTAGTGTCAGCAATCTTCTTACCGTTGGGCTTTTTAACAGGCTTACTTGGGGTCAATATTGGCGGGATACCGGGCGCGGACAACACTTGGGCCTTCGCCACCTTCTGCGGCATATTAATCTCACTCGTCGCCCTGCAAATGGCGCTGTTTTATCGATTTAAGTGGTTATAGCCACCTTAAAACAACAAAGCCAATCGATTAGGATTGGCGTTGTTTTCGTTCATTCTTATAAGCTGAATGTTATGAGCTAATGCTTATGCTCTAAGCGGGCGATTATGTCGTTGGCAACTCAAACACATGAGTCATGACTTTATAAAGCTCTGTTCCTTGGTGCACAGACGCCGAAGCAAAGTGCAAAATCGGCACGCAGTCCTGCGGTAAACTGACCGTTTTTAGCTCATCCGCCGTACCGTATAAATCCATACGCAGTAAATTCACTAAGGGCTGTCCCGCTGCCAGTGGTTCACCCACAGGCGCGAGGTATTCCACTAAGCCAGCGCTTGGCGCGTGATACTTTTTATAGTCCTTAAGGTAACAACCAAAGCGCGGCATTTTAGCGGGCGCAACGGTTTCAGCGATCACGCCTCGGTGGCTTAAATATGCCAAAATCCCTTGTGCATCAACCAGTGCATCCTCAAGACAGACGCGCTCTTGGCTCGCCAATTCCAAGGTTAACGCTGATACTGCAACTCCTAAATCGCGCCCTTGAGATTTTGCAAAATCACTCAATTGCCACCAAGGACAAAACGCCGCCTCATCCATGGCGCCACCAAAGGCATTGGGGATAATGAGCGTATAAGGGATCGACAAAAACTGCGCAGCAGCTAAGTCATATTCAGGACAATACAAGTGCTTACAAGACTTAGGACCGGTGTGCAGATCGAGCACTATATCCGCGCCATGGGCCATAATCTGCAGGTTAACCGCGAGCCTATGGCCAGTAGTAATGCCCCATTCATGACGCAATTTTTGCTGACAAGCTTCAACCAAAGTACTGCGATAGGCTTGGATCAGCTCGCTATCACTCAGCTTGGCATGTTCGCTATACCAAATCGGCAAATCGATAACATGATTCAAATACTCACGATTCCAATTCGCGCCTGTAATAGGGTCAAATCGGCCAAGGGTAAACTCACCACTTTTTTGGTTGATACCGAGTGGATTCGCCAATGGCACTAAGGTGATTTCGCCGCGGATGTCACAGTGTTCAAGCTGCTTCATCAACTGATAAATCACCGCATTACCTTGTACTTCAGCACCGTGGACATTGGCCTGAATATACACTTTGGGGCCAGTCGCCTTATCGTCACTCGGCTTGAAATGGTAGATAGGCAAAGTGAGTGCTTGCCCTGCGGCAAGCTCCCCGATTTGCAGAGACGATGTTGTCGGCAACATACTAAACGCCTTCGAACAGATTTTGATGCAGCGATTTAACCACTTGCGCCGCTTCCGATTCTGCCACTAACACACACAGATTATGTGGGCTGGCACCTTGGCAAATCATCCGCACATTGTGCGGCTCTAACACTTCAAATACACGGCGACAGATACCTGGCGTCGTCGCAATACGATTACCGATAATTGCCACTAAGGCCAATCCATCTTCAACTCGCACACGACAATGCTGTGATAATTCTTGCAGCAATGCCTCACTCAACAGACCTTGACCACTCGAATCTGAACCAGTTTTATCGAGGGTTAGAGACACATTCACTTCTGATGTGGTAATCAAATCCACACTGATCTTATGTCGCGCTAATGTCGCAAAGGTTTCCGCTAAAAAGCCCTGCGCATGCAGCATTTGCAAGCTGTGAAGATTTAACAGGGTTTGATCGCGGCGCAAAGCCACAGCGCGGAATACGGGCGCATCTTCCACTTGATGACGGATCCAAGTTCCGCCCTTTTCAGGCTCTTTACTTGAACCCACAAACACTTGAATTTGCTGACGAACGGCAGGAAGAATAGTCGCTGGATGCAATACCTTGGCACCAAAGGTCGCCATCTCGGCAGCCTCATTGAAACTGATCTCGGCAATCGGAAAGGCATTGGGCGCCAAACGAGGATCCGTTGTATAAATCCCCGCGACATCGGTCCAAATCTCTACCGCTGAGGCGCGTAACGCTTCAGCTAACAGTGCAGCAGAATAATCACTACCGCCGCGACCTAACGTGGTCGTTTGACCCGATTCATCGGCACCGATAAAGCCTTGTGTCACAATCACTTGCTCCGCTAACAGTGGCTGTAGATAATCACGAGCTAAAGTCGCAATCTTTTCAACCTGAGGTTCAGCGCGGCCAAAGTGGCTGTCAGTACGTAATACTCGGCGCACATCGAAGGCACTTGAGTTGACACCTTTCTCGCGGATCACCGCCGAAAACAACGCCGAAGAACATTGCTCACCGAGGGACAACAACTCATCCATAGTCGCTTTGCTGCGTTGTGATGCGAGCGCTTCACTCAATACCGACATGCGACTCAATAATTTATCTAATGCGGCGGCCACATCGTTAGGACGACCGAGCTTATCTAAAATCGCATATTGAATTTGGGCAATTTGTTTTAATCGCTGTAATCGGCCATCGTCGTTGATCGATTCTTGGGTCAATTCCACTAGTAGATTCGTCACGCCGCTCGAAGCGCTGACCACGACTAAACGACAATGAGGATTAGCTAACACTATGTCGGCACAGCGATTCATAGCGTTATAGTCGGCGACTGAGGTGCCACCAAATTTTGCGACAACGAGGGACATTAGCGCACCTCCGTGAAACACGTAGGGCAACAAATAAATGCAGATTGAATAAGATATTGATTAACTAACATGATCACACTCCGAACTGACTTCGTTCGAAGAGCCTGGTGCTCAATGATAACGCACCCCAAAAGAAGGGAAACAGCAATCGTCACCAGAAGCTCTCCACCAATTACAGGTGACAATCGTCAGGATTCAGCCTGAGCGACCGACATAAACATGCAGCAACCATATCTATGCCTCGGCGTTAATCTCCCTCATCAGTCATCGCTGGAGTTTGTGCTCCTCTGACCGACTACCTAGTTAACGCTCCTCTTCTGTTCCTTTCCTAGGAAAGGGACGAAAAAAGTAGCAATAAACCCCTAATGAAGTCAATGCTAATTTCATAACAAATGAACAATTTAAATAAAATCTTTTGAAAACAACTAAATGTTCAAATCGGGTAGCTCGTATACCAGCTGCACATAATCTCTAAATTTGCCTAAACACACTTCATCATGTCCATCCAAGGTGCAAGGCACTAAGCTCACATCCCCTTGTTCGACAACATAAATCGCATATTGATTAAATTTCTTACCCAATTGCAATGCCATCGTTCTATCGATAAACACGGCCCAACTTTTTTCCATGTGGGATAAATCCGGTGCAGCGCCCACTAAAGCACGATAAGGGCTACCGAGTAATTCAATTTCACGAAGAAGTTGGCGATCGAGTAAACGGTTTTGGCTAGGAGAGAGAAGCTTTGAAGCGGGATTATGAGCGGTAATAACAGCAAAGGAAAAATCACAGGATAATGCTTGAGTCAGCAAAAACAACGGCGCTTGGTAACATTGCCACAAATTTTGAGTCGTATTGTCCATTGGTAGTCTAGTCGAAAAATGAACCCAAGCTAGTGTAGCAGAGTGATTGTAAAATCCAAAGAGGCGTGAACTGGCTCACAGGAATAAGAAATACATTAGTTATACTAATCAATAGCTAAAGTAAATATCATGGTAAAAACCCCTGCTCACCTAAAATTTGTTAACATTTCATTTGTTAACAAATGACTAAAACGAGTACAATGTACGTACTGGTGAGTTGAAACAGATTGAGCAAGATGCTTATCGTTCAATACAGTTTGTTACATATATCGCTTAAAGTAACGTGAACTGACCGGGCATCTGTTTAAAATCTGTTCTACATTTGATTTGTCTTTTAAACATTTAAAAAAAACAATAGTTAAGGAACTTATTCTAACTATTGCTTATCGAAGTTGGTACTGATTACGTTTTCTCGTATTACACTTAAACGTGCACTTAATCTACATCCAGATATAGATGTCACCGTAAAGATTTTCCTTTTGAGCACAAAGCAGTTCAAGGAAGTATCAACGCTTTTATGAATATAAGAGCCCGAAGTAAGTTGCTCTTATTGGTTAGTATAAACTGATTAAAATTTAGGTAAATAATATGCAAAATCCGCACATTCTGATCGTTGAAGATGAAGCCGTTACCCGTAACACGCTGAGAAGTATTTTCGAGGCAGAAGGGTATGTGGTAACTGAGGCCAATGATGGCGCAGAAATGCATAAGGCTATGCAGGAAAACAAAATTAACTTGGTCGTTATGGACATTAACTTGCCAGGTAAGAATGGTCTATTGTTGGCACGTGAACTACGTGAAATCAACAACATCGGTCTTATCTTCCTGACAGGTCGTGACAACGAAGTCGACAAAATTCTTGGACTTGAAATTGGCGCGGACGATTATATTACCAAGCCGTTCAACCCACGTGAATTAACGATTCGTGCTCGTAACCTTCTGACTCGTGTCAACAGCGCTGGCGCTGAAGTCGAAGAAAAGAGCTCAGTAGAATACTACCGCTTCAATGATTGGAGCTTAGAGATCAACAGCCGTTCATTAGTGAGTCCACAGGGTGAATCTTACAAACTGCCACGTAGCGAGTTCCGTGCTATGCTGCACTTTGTTGAAAACCCAGGCAAAATTTTGACTCGTGCCGATCTACTGATGAAAATGACTGGCCGTGAACTTAAGCCACACGATCGTACTGTAGACGTGACTATCCGTCGTATCCGTAAGCATTTCGAAAGCTTGCCAGATACGCCAGAAATCATCGCAACTATTCACGGTGAAGGCTATCGTTTTTGCGGTAACTTAGAAGGCTAATAGCCCGCTAAGCGATATCCGCATTAGAAACTGGATTGGTTTGATAAAAATCTATTCACAAAAAACCAGATCCTAGGATCTGGTTTTTTTATGCCTGCTATTTGGCGTTTTTCAACTGCCTATCGAGGAAATCTGCCAGTGAGCGATATAAGTGATTACGCACTTTCTCGCCACGCATCGAATGTTTAGATCCAGGATAATCGATCATCTGGAACAGTTTGCCCTCATCCTGCAACGCCTTATAAACCCGAGTGCTGTTTTCAAACAAGACGTTATCATCGGCCATGCCGTGATACATCAACAAACCCGCTTGATAGTTTTTCACATAAGGGAACACACTGCTGGCTTCATAACCCTTTTCATTCCCCTCGGGATGAGCTAAATAACGCTCAGTGTAATGGGTGTCATACAAGCGCCAGTCGGTTACAGGTGCACCCGAAATCGCGGCTTTAAAGTAATCGGGCGCCTTAAATAGACTCATCAAGGCCATATAACCACCGTAACTGTGGCCGTAAATTGCCACATTATCGGCATCGACAAATGGCAGACTGCGTAAATAGTCCACTCCCACTTTTTGATCCTTGACTTCAGCTTCACCCAAGTGACGGTAAATCACTTGCTCAAACTTTGTGCCCCTGTGGGCGCTGCCGCGGTTATCCAACTGGAACACCACATAGCCTTGTTGAACCAGATACTGGGTAAAGTAGTCCTGCTCGCTCCAACTGTTGGTCACTAACTGTGCGTGCGGCCCACCGTAAACCCGTACAACGACAGGGTATTTCTTGCTCGCATCAAACGGCACAGGTTTGAATAAACGGGTTTGCAACACTTGGCCATCTTCGGCTTTCAGTTCACCAAATTCAGGGAGTTGCCACAGACTCGCATAGTCATATAAAGGATGGCCTTGCTTGACTTCATTTTGCTCAACCCAAGCCAGTTGCTGGCCCTTGTCACCGTGTAAACTGACCTGCGGTGGCTGAGATAAACTATTGAAATAATCCAGATACACACTTTGATTGTCGGCAAACACAGGGTCGTGCATGCCCGCTTGCTTGCTTACCCGCTCAACCTTGCCACCCGCTAAAGGCACGCGATAAAGTTGTTTCTCGATTGGCGTATCTTTGCGGCCAGTGAAATATACCCAACCAGCGGTTTCATCTATGTATTCCAACGCATCAACAGCCCACTCGCCCTGAGTCAATTGCGTTTTAAGTTTGCCTTTTAAGTCAAAAAGATACAGATGATTAAAACCGTCACGCTCAGATGCCCAAATAAAAGCCGATTGTTGTTTTAAAAAGTGCAGATCGTTATTGAGGTTCACCCAAGCGTTACTGCGTTCTTTCACTAAGGTTTTTGGCTTAGTCAGCGCATCTAACGCCACCAGTTGCAAATCTAGCTGATGTTGATCGCGGCTCTGCCACTGGAACGATAAATGTTTGCTATCGGGCAACCAATCGACCCGCGGCAGGTAAATATCTTTGCTCTTGTCTTCGCTGTTCTCTTCGCGCAGAGTCACCCAATTGATAGCTTTATTTTTTAGCGTGACCACACCGAGGGCGATGTCGACATTGTTTTTGCCGGCATAGGGATAGCGCTGCTCAGTAAGTTTAATACCGTCAGCATAGATTTCGTTACGGGTTACTTGCTCGACACCGGACTCATCAATACGGGTAAAGGCGATGGCCGATTCATCCGGCGCCCACCAATAACCTGTCATGCGATCCATTTCCTCCTGAGCGACAAACTCGGCCATGGCATTTTTAATCGCCCCGCCGCCATCGCTCGTCATAGCTTGGAGTTTTTTGGTCGCCAGATCTAACACATACAGATTTTGATCCCGCACGAAAGACACAAAATGTCCCTTGGGTGATAGGCGCGCATCTGTGGCAAACCCTTCGCCAATGGGAAGTTGGCTGACTCTGTTATCCACTAATGAAAAATAATACAGATTACCAGCAGCCGGAATTAATAGCGCTTGGCTATCATCGGCCCAGAAGTACTCCATAATGCCTTCGCCATAAATACGTTGGCGTTCGCGGCGGGCCTTTTCTTCATCGGATAATTCATTGCTTGCCAACTTATCGGCATTGAGCAATAGGCTAGATTTGCCAGTCTTTACATCCATCTGCCAGAGATCATAAAAGTTTTGATTGTCTTTACGGCCCGCAAGATAAGTGACGCGCTGACCATCGGGTGACAGTTTCAAACCACGAGGACTGGTGCCCGCTAATGCGGGCGAGGCATTCATTCGCTCAATCGTCAGTGGCAGTTTGCCGCCTTCCATTGCAAAAGCTGGGGTAATTGAAAACATAGCTGTCGAAATCATGGCCATTTGGCTCGCTATCAGTAGGGGAACGGCGCGCACCTTAAGTGAGCACGCAGGAAACCAAGTTAACCTATTTTTAATCATTATTATTCCTTGGAAACATAATCGCCTAAGATGTCAGCGATTAAAAACAAGCCGACATTGTGCCAGAGGCAAACCCTAAATAGAAATAGCATGCAATATGCCGATACAAATTAGGCCCTTGCGCCAAGCTCAATCCAAATAATCCCAAAAAGCCTTAATATTCGCTAAAAGCATCAGCAACATCGCTGAAATTGTCGACTAACTGAGTTATCATTCGCGGCAAATAACGAAATTGACCTCATTGTTGAACCTCTAAAGGACATAACATGCAGACTCTGGCCCAGTACCTGACCTCACAGGCAGTGAACGACTCCCTCTCCCACCTAATTTTAACCTTAGCCGACACCTCAAAAGCCATTAGCCATGCCGTTCGCCACGGTGCACTTGCGGGCGTGTTAGGCGCGACCGAGCAAGAAAACGTCCAAGGTGAAACCCAGAAAAAACTGGATATCATCACCAACGACATGCTCAAAGATGCCTTAAAAGCTGACGGTACAGTGCGCGGTTTAGCGTCGGAAGAAGAAGATCATGTGGTTGAAGTCAGCCAAAATGGTCAATATCTGGTGTGTTTCGATCCGCTAGATGGCTCATCTAATATAGATATCAACTCGTTAGTCGGCACCATTTTCTCCGTCCTGCCAGCCCCTGCTGGCGAGCTGACTGAAACCAGCTTTTTACAATCTGGCCGCGCACAATTAGCCGCAGGTTATGTACTTTATGGTCCATCGACCATGCTGGCATTAACCACAGGCCAAGGCGTGCAACTGTTTACTTTGCACCCAGAAACCAATGAGTTTTTACTGACGAATGCCGCCATGAGCATTAGCCCAGACACAGCCGAATTTGCCATTAACATGTCGAACCAACGTTTTTGGGAAGCGCCAATGCAAACCTATATTGCCGATTTACTGCTCGGTAAAATTGGCCCACGCGAAAAATCATTCAACATGCGCTGGATTGCGGCCATGGTCGGCGATGTACACCGCGTGCTATCTCGCGGTGGTATTTTCACTTACCCAACCGACAATAAAGATCCTAAAAAACCGTACAAACTGCGCTTGATGTACGAAGCCAACCCAATGGCCTTCTTAGTCGAACAAGCTGGCGGTAAGGCTTCTACCGGTTATGAAACCATTTTGGATATTCAACCAACACAAATTCACCAACGTGTTGCCGTGATTTTAGGTAGCAGCAACGAAGTCGACGCTTGCCTGAGCTATCACGGTATTGATTACAGTGAAGAGCCAAATATAGAGTAAGCCGAATCGCTTAGATTTTGATTTTTTTGGATAAAGCCACTGATTACAGTGGCTTTTTTTATTTATACGGCCTTGCGGCCGAGAAGGTCGTGGGGCTTCACCCCACACCCGACCAAAGAGGACTGCTCGTCCTATCCTCCTTGGATGCTCCATGACGTCCCCAACGGAGTTGAAAGCCCCTTGTGCTCATTGCCAAATCTGCTATCGCTTCCTAAGGATGCGTCCCTGCACCTGCGAAAGCTAGCTCGGCATCCATGCCGAGACTCACGCAATTTGTCTATTCGCCCTGCGGCAACTCCGAGGGGATAGTGTATTCCTCAGACACTGGAGTTATTGGAAAGTAATCAAGGCATAAAAATGAAGCCTATTTGCTCTTTGGCCTTTAATAAAGAGTCTTCAATGCCCTTCTGCAACTTCGCAGGGAAAGATGAACTTCTGCAATCTCAGAGTTAGCTGTTAATCCCAAAAGATTGGTTCCTGAACCATCTTTTTTAATCCAGCTAAACCCTGTGTATATCTGATAGTCAATAATGACACTCCCAGCGTTAATGATTAGCTATTTTTGTCTTTATCTTTGAACTGCAAAGTGGGTATTATGAGGCTGATTATTATCAAGTTATGAATGGATGCTGTTGATAAATGATTCTAAAAACCAAATCACTTCAAAATACCCAAACACCACAAACGATTGCGGGTCAAAAACAAGAACAGGATGTTGCCTTCTATTTACGCCGCGCCTTCAAAGATCATCCTGAAGTGTTGGTCATCAATGATTTTCGATTCACCTTTAATGACGAAACCGCGCAAATTGATCACTTAATCATTTACCCCTATGGCTTTGTTTTAATTGAATCTAAAAGCATAAAAGGCCATGTGGATGTGAACCAACAGGGTGAATGGACTCGCAGTCACGGAAGTAAATGGTTTGGTATGCCGTCTCCTATCAAGCAAGTTGAACTACAACAAGCACTGCTTAAAGAAATGCTAAAACAGCATAGAAGTGAAATTCTAGGAAAATTACTTGGTATAAGACAACAAAGTTTTAGTATGCGTTGCTGGGACCATGTGTGCGCGGTATCAAGCGATGCGGTAATCAACAGAGATACTATGCCAACCGCTATTTCAGAGCTGCTAGTTAAAACAGAGTTTTTAGTCGATAAACTTGAAAAAATCATGAATCTTAAAAGCAAGTTCATGCGCATTATAAATGTAAGCGATACCCGCCCCGACTTTAATCAACATGAACTCAATTCAATTGCGAACTTTTTAATCGATCGACATATAGATCTACATCAGCCAACAAGTGAACAAACGCTCCCGCAGACACAACAAGTCAGAGAGCCTATCGTACACTTTAAAGTTAACAAAGCAGTTGAAGCTCAAACCCAAGCAATAACGCAATCTACTACACACAGCATTCTTAGCTGTAAACATTGCGGAGAATCAACAAATTACACCCCAATGTACGGTAAGTTTGGTTACTACATTAAATGCAATCAATGCACCAAAAACACACCAATGAAACAAGCGTGCCCACAGTGCCAAAGCACACAAACGAAAATAACTAAAGCTAAAGAAGCCTACACACTACATTGTAATGATTGTGATAATCTTTATAGGGTTATCTAAACGAAATCAATTAGGATACTCATAATTTTGTCTACTACACCGAACATGAAGCCCTATCAAATTAAGTTGAGGTACTTTTTATTACCAGTGCTATTGCATATGAGCTGCATTACGCTATTGTTTTTCTTATCATCTATATTCTTCACAAAGTATCTATCCGAGTTAATTAGTCATAGTCACTTCTATCAAATCTATCTAACTAGCATTGAATGGAATGGGATTGTGAGCCTATTCTGCATTTCAGGTTTAGTATCATATTTCTCGACTAGCTTAATAAAAAAGCCTTTTTCATTTGTTGAATTTAAAAAGCCAAGATATAAAAATTCAATGTTGGTATCAATTTTCTCACTGCAGTCACTTTTATTAATATCTGCTTTTTTCTTAAGTTCATTGGGTTTATCAAGGCTATCAGAATTAGATAATCTACCCGAATGGCAAGAAAAAGGAATGCCTATATATTTCAACATCAATACGGTAGATTTATCTGGACAGAAATCAGTACACATTCAATTAAGTCCATCACAAAATATGGTAAAGCGATAGATGTGTTTTGTGTTATTAGCCTTGATAGCAGTGGCCAATTTTGGGCAGGTTTCAACTACCCATTTTCTGTTAAAAAAACAGAAAAACACCCAAGTGAAAAAATAGACAAGCTAATCAGTGATAGTGTTAATAAGTGTAATAAAACATCAACTAGTGATATCAAATACTTCAAGAAAAGTAGTTTCGCCTTTGAAAATAGCGATTATTTAAATGCTTTAAAACGTGTAGTTAGCAGCGATACACTAGAGAATAATAACATCACTTTATTTGTAGCATCACAGCATCTCGAATTTAATAGTGTCAAAACAGACCTATTAAAAGGTTTCTTAATGATGTTCGCTACTATTATAACATTTTTGGCTTATGAACTCTGGCAAGCTAAAATACATTGGGAAACTTATTGGGCCATTAAGAAAATAGAATCTGGACAGGCATAACTCTTTTGGGGTTAACAGCCAACACCGAGATCACAGAAGTTCACCTCCCCTCGGAGTTGCCGCAGGGCATTTGCGTTCGTTGCGTGATCGAGGCATGGATGCCGAGATAGCGTCAGTCGAATCAGGGATGAGCGTCTGACGCGATAGCATAAGGACGCTAAATGCCCAAGGGGCTTTCAACTCCGTTGGGGGCGTCATGGAGCATCCAAGGAAGATAGGACGAGCAGTCCTCCTTGGTCGGGTGTGGGGTGAAGCCCCACGACCTTGATTCACCTCGGCCGTAAGGCCGTATAAATCTGCAACTACAATATGGACGTGAACTAAAAATCGAAGGTTCTACACCAGTAGAATTAACAATTAAAAAGACAAGGACGAGCAGTCCTCCTTGGTCGACTCTTAATTAAACGTCAGGGGTGAAGCCCTAGGACTTTCTAGGCCGTAAGGCCACAAAGCCAAAAGCTACGTAGCAAGTGCAAAATGTGGCGCAAAGAAAATCACGACAGGTACAAACTCCAAAGCACAAATTTGCCACAGCAGCCGCAAGGCCAGTGTGAGTGACCATAGCTGGACTCACACATTTATAAATCAAGAAGGCCAACGCCCCGCAGCATGGTTGGCGGGGATTGGTATTTTGTGGCATAAGCGGTGAATTAAAGCCAGATAAGAGCTGCCACTCCTGTTTGTCGTCTGTCGATTGAATACATCAAACAGGCGGCTTTACTGACATTGCTATTTTACTTCCAACCGATTATTTACCGAGTGCACACCAGAGGTTGCTGCCGTCACCCGTTCAGCTTGGTCTTTCTGAGCTTGGCTATTTACATTGCCGGAAATGGTGACATCGCCCTTGCGGGTTTCTATCTGAATATCTAAATTTTGTAGCTGCTGATCAGCGATCAACGCAGTATTAACTGCTGTGGCAATTTTAATATCATCACCAGTACCATCCTCGGTTGTTACAGTTAAGTCTGGTGTACCTGTTTGAGTATTCACATTGCCACTATCACAACCGTTAAGCAGCAAACTACCAACGAGTACAACACCAGCGGTAACGAACGTAAGTTTCATGGTTTGCATTATAAGCTCCTTCACACTGCAAAAAGTGCAGGGTAATAACCATAATGCAATAACACCAGTTTGAGCTCTGTGCGCTGGCAGACATACAAATCGATCTAGGGCGAGATCACCTTGTTAGACTCTTGATTAAGCGTCAGGGCTGAAGCCCCACGACTTTGATGCACCTCGGCCATTAGGCCGCAAAGCCAAAATCTACACAATAACCCAAAAATAACCCACTAATTGCTAGCACACAGATTTTGCTGAATCTTCCAACGGCGCTGCATCACGGGAATTGAAAAAACATAACAAAACACCACGATTAGAGGCTGAATTTGAAAGCTCAGCTCGGGCCAGAGCATGAAAGCTGCCACACAGGCTAAGGTGCGCACTATCGCATGCACTATGGCCACCTTTTGCGCTGCTAAAACACCGTGGACTAACCACATTAAACCTGTTTGCACCGCAAGGGCGAAAGGCAAAGCCAGATAATTTTCCATAAAAAAGGGAATACTGATGCTAAAGGTTAAAAAACTCATCCCCATCGCAGCGAGAAACACAGTCTCAAACCAATTACGCTCAGCGCTTTTCTTAAACGAGATATTCTCGCCTGTCAGCCGCGAAATACCCATGGCAAGGTAGATAATAGAACCAGTACCGATAAAGACCGCCATCACCAACTGCGAAGGAGGTAATACAAGGCTCAATACAAACAGTAGGATCCACACAATCATGCCAGATAAGGGCATAGCTAAAGCACGTTGTTGACGGTATTCGATTAATTGTTGGTCCAGTGATTTATGTTGCATGATTAAGCCTCCTTGTTTAGATGACTTAAGTATCTGCGTAAAATGTCCATCACGGCAGTGTGAGTTGTCAGCAATCTAGGATGACAAATGTCACTTCCTTCATCAAAGCCCTAAAATGCCAAGAAAAATGATCATCCATGGCTGAATTTGCTTGGTATTAGGTTGAAAAAAGCGACGATCAGACATATCAAAGGCTGTGCACATTAAACGATGTGGCGCCACTAACACCCAAATATGGGTTAAATAACCACAGAGGTTACAAAAAAACACAATAACAGCATATAACTCACGCCCTTGTGATTGGGTAATAGCGCGCATAAAGTGCATTATGTTACTGTTTTAGTCATTAGTGACTCGATTTTTTACCGCATTTTAGATAAAGGGTTTAATGGATTATGGAACAAATATTTGAAAAATTAATGTATGCATCGCGCTGGATTATGGCGCCAATTTATTTAGGACTCAGCTTTGTTTTATTGGGTTTAGGCATTAAATTCTTCCAAGAGATCTTCCATATTCTGCCGATCATTTTTGAGATGACTGAAGTGGATTTAGTGCTGGTGACCCTGTCCTTGATTGATATCACCCTCGTGGGCGGCCTGATTGTGATGGTGATGTTTTCTGGCTACGAGAATTTCGTCTCGCAGCTGGATGTAGGCGAAGACAGTGAGAAGCTAAGTTGGCTGGGTAAATTAGATTCTGGCTCACTGAAAAACAAAGTGGCGGCGTCGATTGTGGCGATTTCGTCTATTCACCTACTGAAAATCTTTATGGATGTGAAGAATATCGATAACGACAAAATCATGTGGTATCTGTTAATACACATCACCTTTGTATTATCAGCCTTTGCCATGGGCTATCTGGATAAAATTACTCGCACTAAGTAATGGGCTAACATTGTTGATGCTAACCTAGCAACACATCAATACCAGCATAGAGAATATTAAACAAAAGCCACTGTTTTCAGTGGCTTTTGTTTTTATAGAATACGACTTAGTGGCACATTAACTCTTCGCTGACTCAAGCTGATGCACTTTCTCGGTTTGATCCACTATAGTCAACACCGCAGTATCACCAACCACGTTACAGGATGTCAGCACCATATCAATAATCCGATCTAAGGCCGCCACTATGGTAAAGGCTTCTATCGGTAAACCCATTTGATGGATTAATACACCTATCATCACCATGCCGCCACCGGGAACACCGCCCGCACCGACAGATAATAGGAAGACACTAAATAACAGCGAAGGCAATTGCTCAGTGGTAATGGGCATGCCAAAAGCGTTGGCGACAAAGAAAATCGCAATAGTGATATAGATCGCCACACCGCCCATGTTCATGGTCGCCCCCAGCGGTACGCCAAAACCAGCAACAGCACGGTTCACGCCTAACTTGTCCGTTAAAGTACGCATGGTCACGGGAATAGTCGCATTTGAACTTGCAGTCGAGAGTGAAAACAGCACTTGCTCTTGGGTCTTCTCGCGGAAGGTTTTGGCTGAAATAGGAGTAAATACCCCCACTGCCATAGGATAAACCACAAAAATCCACAGTAGCAGCAGCGCGAGGATCAGCACCATATACTCAACCACACTCATAAACACACCTGCATCTAAGGTCGCGCCGAGTTTAAACATCAAGGCAAATACACCATAGGGCGCAAGACTCATCACCACAGAAATCAGTTTCATCATGATTTTATTGGCGGTTTGAAAACCTTGGACAGCACCCGCAACATGCTCCCCAAGGGACTTAATCACACCGCCAAGCAACAAGGCCATAAAGATCACCTGTAGCATATTGCCCGACATAAAAGCCGTCACAGGATTACGTGGGACTATGTCGATCACCAGCGCCATCAGGCTTGGCAGCTCAGTTGCTGTAATCGCTACGCCATCCGTGCTGCTCATATCTACACCTTTACCGGGTTCGAGTAGCAGCACCACTAATAATGCGGTCGCGATTGCGACGACAGTATTGATGATATAAAAACCGAAGGTCTTACCGCCCAAGCGGCCAAAACTTTTAAGATCTTGCAGCTCACAGACACCACAAACGATGCTCACAAACACGAGTGGCACAACCAGCATCATGATCATATTGACGAACATAGTACCAACGCCACCAGCAAGCTCGACTAAATTACCCGAGAAAAAACCGATATCGTTTAAGAAGTATTGCACTATTGTGCCGAAAATAAGGCCGGCAAACAGACCAATAAAGATCCGCGTCGAAAGTGATTTCATCATGCTTGTGATTTCCCCAGAAAGGTCATTTATTTGTTATTCATCTTCCATGATGAGCACAATTGCCAATCCATTTTTGGCTCAGGCGGGGATAGTGAAACATGCTAGCCGTTAATTCAATGAATAAATTTACTTATTTAATTTAAAATTAAGCAAAACACATCACAAAAAACTTATATCAATATGATTTTAAATAAAATAAAAACAACTGAATAATAAACAACCAGTTGACCACTTTATTTTAAAATCAAAATAATAACAGAATTAAAACAAAAAAAATCACGATTAACGGGTTTTATTGGGATAACTCTAGATTTAAAAACTGAATAAATACTTTAATTAGCATTTAAAACCACTTATATCGCATTTTACAGAGATATGGGGAAGGATAAAGGTTAACTGTATGCCAGTAGTACTAGCTCAAGCCGATGATGCAGCAGGTGCTGCTGTTTGATACTAATACAGTGTTGATTTAGCCAAACGGCTAATTTTTGCCAATGCTTTAACTCGGTATTTTGCAAATACTTAGCCTGTTTCGCTTGCTTGTCGAAATCATCAGTAGAATTAATTTGTGCTATTGCCAATAACTCAGCAGGTGCTGTCAGCGCAAGTTGTGGCACAAGCCAATGAGTCACGCCCATTAAGGTATGGGCGATTTGTAGTCCTGCGGGATCTAAGTCGGTAAAGGCAATGATCGGCAATTTATCTAACATCGCTTGCAAAAAATGCCGCACGCCAATCGGGGAATGATGACCGCTACCTCGGTAGATAACCATCACATGAGTTAAATCCTGTGGTAAACGCGCTTGATAGATAACATCAAATACATCCAAATTTTCAACCACTAGGATGGCTGCGACATTGAGTTCATGGCAATGCTTTTGTGCTTCATCCAAAGGAATTCGCAGTGATGTGCGAGTTGAAATCCCAGTTGGTGAAGATTCGAAACCTAGATACTTCATCAAAACGTATTCGGCTTCGGGGCGGATCTTAGCGAGCTTTTCATCGTGACTTTTGGCGGACATCGCCATGCGATCGACATTGAAATCATCGAAAAGTAAATCCAGCCCAAGGTGTTTTTTTACATCTTGGCGCAGTTGAGCTAAATCCTGCGCACTAAGAAACAACCACTTATAAGATGCATCTGGTTCGCCTATCTCTAACTCGCGATAGATTTGCTGCCATTTCGGGTTGAATAGCACTTTCGCGGGGCGATCCTTTAGTGCACCCGCGATTAGTCTCAATTGTCCCCTCGTTAACTTAACCACGCTTAAGCGAGCCCAAGTTCAACATCGCGAATAATAAAGTTGCCGCTATAGATGGGATGCGGTTCGCCCAATGGCTCAAGCTCAAAATAAGCCTTGTGTTCATCGGGCAGACCTTCGTAGCCACCAATCACTTGATAAATCCAGCTTTCAGCGTCCCAAGGCAAAGCCTTATCCGCCAGATATTCCAGCGCCGATTGGCGCAGGCCAGACTCAATTACATCGACGAAATACTCATCCACCGCTTGTTTAAGCGGATTATCCGGCACATCGAAGTCTTCACTTTGGGTGATAGAAACGGACACATCATGCTCACGCACCGCCGCAATCACAGGATGACGGCTGATGGCTTTAATGTGCGCGACTATCCCCATCAACTCCAGCTCTTGGCTGGCGTTGTGCACATCTACCGATGCAGGGGCGAGCAAGATTTCAGCGCGATTAAATAGACTTGGAATTTCCTTGTGGGACACATGGTTCGCAGGTCGATAATCCGGATGCAAATCAGTGTAGAGCAACCAGCCCTTGAGTAAACGGGTACGGCCACGGATTTGTCTGAAGCGACCTAAGAGTTCGAGTAAACGCCCCTGCACTACGCTCAGTTCCTGGGCGCAGTCGCTCATGGTTTCTTGCAAAGTCGTCACTAAGAGCTTGCGCAGTTCACGGATATCGCCAGCGATTTCGCCTAGCTCACTAAACTGGAACATCTCTAAGCCATTAAGTAATTCAGACACTTGGCTTTGGGCTAATTCGTTTTCGCGGATCTTAGCGTTGATCGTACCAACGTAACCGAACTCGTTGTTGATCCGGCCCCAGAGCACACGGATCGAATAACGCAGACTGTCGGCGAAACTATAAACATGTTCGCTTAAATCTGATAAATAGGCCTCGGCGGCGCTGTAATCTGAGCTATGACGCGCCTCTTTATAATGATCGGCCAAGGTTTTAATCGTGGCTAAGGCCGAACCGACATTAGAGTCGATTTGGCGATTGCGCTCGTCACTTAAGCCTTCTTCGAGCAAGGCTCGCACAGAACGCTTAAGCCGCAGCTCCTGATCTGGCTCTGGCCGCCATAAAATCCCTGCCTGTTTAAGCTTTTCGACCACGCTTGGATCGTGTGCATCCTCGTTAAGAGAGCCCGCTAAATAGGTGTCCATAATGATGTCAGCATGGCGACCTAACTGCTTGAGCAGTTTCACACCCGCCTGATGTAAGTTACTGCTCATCATGGCCTCCTTGGTCACAGCTTTTACCTAGGTTTAACAGTGCCAACATTAGATTAAGTCCCGCTGGGTCGCTGTTTCCGCCTGCGCTTCTAGGCTTAAACCTTCAGTTTCGTCGATAAACCGAATGACTTCATACAAATAATCCAGCTTGCCCGTGGCGATATAGATTTGCTTCTCCGCATTGGGGCGCACTAAATAGCCGAGTTCGACTAAGCGTTTGAAGACTAATTTGATTTGCGCATCGCTGTTAGTGCTGGTTGAGCCAAATAAACGATATTGGCTGAGCTTGGCTAACTGCTCACGGAACGCCGGCGTGTCTTCGATACGGCTTTGCAGCTCGGTTAAACGCACGGGCGCACCTTCGCTCAGCGGCGCATCTTGGCCACTGGCTTCTTGCACTAATACCAACCATTCCACCAGCGGGATCAATGCCTGACAGATATCTTTAAACTGCGATGAAATTACTTTACGTTCGGCATCGCCTAACTGTAAGTAACCGCAGAAGAACACATCACCTTCGGCGGCAGACGCCACGGTACGGTTGATCTGGTTTAAGTAGGCTTCAACCCGCTCGCGGGTACTGCTATTTTTAAGGGCGCGCCAGCCTTCTTCATTGGTGGTGCGACAAATAAACTCGCCCTTGAGTAACAGCTCAATCAAAGCGCCAGTGCCAACTAATACGGTTTGGGTTGCATCACTCATTAGATGGCCTCCTTCGACAAACGCTTATTCAACATGTCGGCAATTGCGCTTTTCACGTTAGCCTTAGGTTTTACCACCTGCAACATCTTGGTTTGTTTTAATTCAAGCATGATTAGATGGCCTCCTTCGACAAACGCTTATTCAACATGTCGGCAATTGGGTTGACCTTAGGCTTCACCACCTGCAACTTCTTAGTTTGTTTGTTGATAATGTAACGATTAGCGAACAAGTTCAGCACCTCAGACTCAGGGTTCGGGAAGGCGCCCAGCACACAAATATTGTTATTTTCGCAGGCATCGAAAATCTTCTTCACGTTGGTATGGTGCAAAGTGCCCAACTCATCAATTGGCCAGTGAATGGTCACATCGGCGCGGCCACGCAGCAAGCGCGTGAATGCCAACAAGAACTTACACAAAATCAGATACGCCATACCGTGGCTTGAGGATTCGTTAAGCTGTCTGTCGGTGCGGATGATCAAATCGCTGTTACCTTCTTTGAGGCGCAGCTCGATTTCCAGCAACTTAGAGATGCCCCCCGTTAATGCGGCGCGACCGATAATGTCTAAGGCGCGGCGCATGCTGTTGGTGTAATCCTCATCGGGCAAGCCATTAAAGCCATCGGCTTTCCAATGTTTAAAGGCTTTGACGAACTGTTCAAGCTCAGGCCAGAACTCTAACTCACTGATGCGCGAACGAATACGTACAGCCGATTCAGACACGCCATCGAGGAATAACTCTTCGCCCACTTCGCGGGTAATACGCGCACTTTGGGAGGCAATGCGGCGGTCGATATCGGCTAACACATCGTAGAAAGCGGTTAAGTCGACGCCGAAAATCCGCCCCTGCTCACGCAGCGCAGTAATCGATTGCGGCACGATCACGTTCAGCAATTGCTCAAGCTGTGGCACTAACTTACGGTAATCCAGCAGACGAATGCCTTTGTCGTTGATAAAGCTCGATTCTTCGCGGGCACGCTCCCAGGTTTCCGCAAGGCCAGAACCTGACTTGCTGGCGATCACTGAGTCGAAATGCTCTACATATTGCTTCACCGAACCCATCAGGTAATCGCGTTTTAGCAGCAAATCCTCACCTTGGCGCAGACGCTCGCCTAGGCTGCCTTGGGCTTCTTCGTTATTGGTCGGTAACTTAAGCTCGGCGAGTTTACGCATTACGGCACGTAACTTAGTTAAGTTTTCAGAAGCTTCAACCTGCGCCGCATCGGACACTTTACGCTCGGTTTCAAGTTGTTGACGACGGGCCTTAACATCCTGAGTTTTCGCCTTAAGCTGTTGATCGATTTCCGATACCGCGCGCTTCACATCGCTAAGCTGAGTTTGCAGTTTAGGTTTGCGCGCAAGCCAAGTGTGTTGATACCAATCGTCAAAGCGCAGTACGTCGCTGCGACGCTGCTCGGCGCAGCTGATTTTGGTTTCTAACTCACGAATTTGTTGCTTGAGTTTGAGGATATTATCCTCATCCACACCGCGGGATTTAAGCTCGTTTTTGTACCAAGTCTCGCAGGCTTTCTGCTCGATTTTGGCGCTTTCGCGGCGTCCTTCAATAGTCGCTTTAATTTGGCCGAGTTGGTTGTCGAGCGCGCCGATGACTTCCTGCCAATAGGCATTCTTTTCCATGCGCGCTTCGAGCGCTTGCTCTTTTTGATCTTCGAGCCAGAGTTCGTGCTGATGTTTAAGTTGTTTTAGCTCACCATCGAGTTGAGTCAGTCTTTGTCCCGCATGGGCTTTGCGCTCGCTCAATGCTTTGTTGATTTTCTCTTGCTCGCTGCGCTTTTCATCAAATAGGCGACGCAGATCGTCACGGCTATTTTTGTACGCCGTGCGGGCAAAGGTCAGTTCACGGCTGAGATTATCCAACTCGCCATTAATGGCCACCAGCTGAGATTCGGCCTCGGCCTGCATTTCTTGGGCACTAGTGTGGGCTTCTTCGGCTTTGCTTAACCGAATACGCAGCTCTTGTTCGGAGGCGGCATATTCAGGCACATCGATCGCTTTAAGATCTAAATGCACGCCAAAGAAAGCTTCGCTCGATTCAGTCACTAAGCTTGGATGTAAATCAGTGCGATGCAGTAGTTCAGGCGCGATCACTTTCCCTAAACTTTGCTCCCAGCCTTGGGATTCTTTACGCAGAAACTCCAATAGGGTGTGGGATTGCGGGAACAGCATGTGGTGCAGTTCATCCAGCGCAGTTTGACGCTCATTCACCCTTAAGGTGGCGATACGCAAGGCTTCGTTGGCTTGGTCACGTTTGGCTCTGAGCTTGCGCTCATCACTGCTTAAGCGCTCAACCTTGGCATTGCAGCTTTCTTGTTCTTCGTCGGCGCGGTGAATACGCTCATCGAAAATTGCGAGACTCAGCTTTTCTTCTTCAGTGTAAGTCACGCCATCGACACGTAATTTAAGCTCGGCGGCAGTGAGTTTGAATTGGTATTCCTGCTCGCTAAAGCTAGCCTTGCCCGCATCCATTTGGTTCCGCCATTGCAGCTCTAGGGCGTCAATATCGGTGCGCGCCACTTCACGTTGTTTATCGCGGGCTTCACGCTGCTTGTCTTGGTCGGCATGCAAACCTTCAAGCTCGCGGTTTAACTGCTCGCCAATCTTACTGCGACGGGCATTGTACGCCGCCTCAATGTCTTGGTGCTTCTCGGTTTGCAGCTTATGGCGTTCACTTAGGTTTTCAACATCGGTGCGCCAGTTCGGCAGCATCTCAAGATCGACCTTGGCTTGTTCTATGTTGGCATCTAAAAAAGCAGCGTGCTGATCTTCAATGGCATCGAGCTCATACTCGCACTTTGCCACATCGCCCTTAGCTGCCGATAAATCGAGATTGAGCTCATCGCGCTGCTCTTTCCATTCATCATCAAGCAATCTGAGCTTTAAATTCAGCTCTTTAGATAAGGTTTGCTGAATATCTTGGCGATCGGCTTCTAAGGTTTCATCGTTGCGATAACCACGGGATAAACTCGATAAACGCAGTTCGGCGCTGAGCAGTTGGTTAAATTCTTGCTCGAGTTTTTCAAACTCAGGGCGAATGACTTCAAAGCCTTGGATAAGTTGGCTCTCACGGATCCACGCCTCAACGCGCTGCGGGTTTAAGCGTGAGCTGGGCGGATTAACCCCGTCCTCCTCTAAAATGGCGGCGATCATGGATTTGACCGTCTCCATCTTGCCTTCTTTGGAGTGCACCGCTTTAGCGAGTTTTTCGATGTGGCGCAGGGAATGCTCACCCTCACACAGAGCAAATTGGCGTGCATAACCGCGTAGTTCGCTGCGGTTGCTGCCCGTGCTTAATAGGGTGCGATCGTTTTGAATAATGGCGCGATATTCACGGGTATTAAGCAAATTCGAAGCACCGATTCCCTCGCGCTTCATCTTAATACCTAACTCCTTCATCGAAAGGCACAAAATAGTGTCGCCATTTTGCGATTTAATATAATCGCTTAGCTCAAAACCTTTGGCGATAAAACGATAGTTAACGCCCTTACCATCACCCGCCGAGGCCAGCACGGCTTGGTACAGTAAGCCATCGGCCTTTTGATATTCGTAAATGATGTAGCTTGAATCGTGTGGCAAATACCAACGCTCGAAACTGTCGCGGGTCGAAGGCACCACGCGGCTTGGGTATTCACCATAAAAAACAGGGACTAGACGTTGTAATGTCGTTTTACCCGAGGCGTTAGTACCACAAATGTTGGTATGACCATTGAGGGCGAGTTCCACCACGCCCGGAAGGTGCGTATCAATCAGCACAATACGAATCAAGCTTGCCATTTCATTCCTTATGCAAACAGGAGAGTCTTATCTAAGCTGCAGAAGCTTCTACACAAATAAGAGAAAACAATCCAAGAGGGCCACTGACGTTAAAATCGTCACTGTAAATAAACACTTTAAAAAAGTGACTAAAAAGTGATGTTAAAAATCGTGACCTAAAAATAGTGCCCCTAAAATAAGGCAATCACAGTGTATTGGCAATTAAGCGGCGATGCACTAATGCCTTGGCTCACATCTCAGCCCATTGCTCAGCAAAAACATAACCCTATAGCTAGGCTCAAATCAAACGGCCAATGATACGACAACTTAGCCAAAATAGGCGGCTAACAAAGCGGCAATTAGCGCGATAAAAGGTAAATTCCAGCGGATTTATTCGAGACGCAGGCGTTCGGCAATCCGACTGTAGATCAGCATCATTTCCGCCAGCGATCCCACTTGCATGCCTTTCATCAAATTGGCGCGGTGGATCTCAACCGTGCGCATGGCAATACAGAGACTATCGGCGATCTCTTGGTTCTTCAGGCCTTGGGCAATCAGGTTGAGTATTTCCCGCTCCCTTGGCGTGAGCGCTTGATAAGTCTCAAGATACTGATTGTCTTGATGATGCGCCTTGGTATGTTCCAACGCTTTGACGACCGCTTCGGCTAACTTAGCGCCATCGGCGGGCTTTTGGAAAAAATCCACCGCCCCTAATTTAAGCGCATCTACCGCCATTGGCACATCGCCGTGACCCGTGAGATAAATCACCGCTAGCGGACTATTTTTTGCCACTAATTCAAGATGCAACTGCTGACCACTCAAACCCGGCATACGCACATCGACCAGCGCACAACCCGGTAGTGTTAAGTCTACGGCGGTAAAAAAGGCTTCGGCGCTATCAAAGTCGGTGATCTTAAGGCCATAACTTTCAAGCATAAAACGCAAAGAACGACGCACTGAGTCATCGTCATCGATTAAATACACAGGTAAGGCAAGACTCATTATTGTGCTCCATTGGGTTCAGGTTTACGCGGTATAGCCACCTGCGCTTGACAACCGCCACCCATAGCGCTTTCTAGGCTAAACGTACCACCATGGCTCTCGGCAATATCACGGCAAATCACTAAGCCTAAACCTAACCCCTCTGATTTAGTGGAATAAAATGCTTGCATCAGCAGACTGGTCTCTTCGGTTAACCCTGTGCCATTATCTGTGACCGTCAGCAAGAGCGTACATTCTTGATAGCGAAGATCGATATCGATCGTGGGTGTGTATGGCTTTTGCGTGATGCTCTGTTCGGTGCCACTGGATTCAAGCTCTAACCGCTGAACGCAGGCGTCAAAGGCGTTTTTCAGCAAGTTAAGCAACAACTGCTGCATGCCAACTTCATCGAGGGACTGTAAATAGGGCTCGCCGCTCACATTCACGGCAAGATTGATTTGATGTTGCTCAAACTCATAGGCGAGCAGCGGCACAGTATCATTGACCAACTCATGCAGATACAAAGGTTGTTTCGACACAGGTCGCTTCTTCAATAAATTACGTAAGCGACTGATAATATTGTCGGCGCGCGTGACTTCCTGCTGGATCAGCGCCAATACAGATTGCAACTCCTCAGGGCTCGTCCCCCGCTGTAATCGCACTTCAGCGCCATGACAATAATGGCCAATCGCCGCCAAAGGTTGATTGAGTTCATGGGAGAGACTCGCGCCAAGCTCGCCGGCGATCGCAATACGCTGTGCATGTTCCAGTAACGCACGGTTTTCATTGAGCTGGCGCTGAGTGTTAATCAACTCACGGCCACGACGACTAAAGCGGTATTCAAGCCAAAAATGATACACATTGAGTAAAACCAAAATCCCCAAAACAAGCCAAGCCCATTGTTGATGTAACTTGATCCACTGCCACGCCCTTTGCCACCATGGTGCCTGCAAAGGATGCATATCGAGATCTTTAAGCAGTTGATCGATCGCAAGCTGACTCACGGCCGTGGTCCAGCCCGCAGAATCAGCAGACTTAGCGGCGAGATGATCTTCGGGCAGCGCCAGCAAAGCTTGAGTCACACTTTTAGCCAGAGACTGGGAGGCGCG
Organism: Shewanella sp. S23-S33; assembly: GCF_043359565.1. Lineage (NCBI taxonomy): Bacteria > Pseudomonadati > Pseudomonadota > Gammaproteobacteria > Alteromonadales > Shewanellaceae > Shewanella > Shewanella sp. S23-S33. The sequence continues at coordinate 120,318 of NZ_JBHFFD010000069.1, forward strand.
ATTGGTCTTTGCCATAGACCAGTTGGGATAAAGGTGAGTCGAGACTTGGCAATTAAATCCCACCGGCGCTTGATTATCGAGCACTCGATAATGGGCGATGTTAATAAGACCTTCCGTTTGCATCTGCTCAAGCTGACACACGGGCACCACAGCCGCATCCAGTCGATTATCTTTCGCAGCATCATCACCACTTTTTTGATCATCTAACTGATACAACAAATTATCTAGCGGGAACCCCAGCGGAATAATCTCACCCACAAAGCGAGGCAAATCTATGCCCTTTAGCTGCGCTTCGTACACTAAGGTCAAGTAACCACCAAAGGCATTTTTCGATACGATCCCGAGTCGACGTCCCTTGAGATCACTTAAGGTGTGATAGGGTGAATCGGCGCGCACCACCAGCGCCGAGCCCACTTGCATTGCCGCGCCATTATTTAACGGACTGCGCAGGGTCGCCAACCAAGTGAGGGAATATTGCCGCGCCAGCAACACGGATTGCCCTGGGTTTGTGATCACAAAATCGAGCCCTTGGGTTTCAACGCCCTTAGCTAGCTCATCGAGGGTGAGAGGATGTAACCTAAAGTAACTGTTGGGAATTTGAGTTTCGAGCCACCCCATCAAAGGTTGCCAGCGGTTGATGGTCGCCTTATAACCGCGGATGGCTAACACGCCAACATCGACCACTTGATAACTGGGCTCTTCGATAGCAGCTTGAGCAACAACCTCAGGGTCAGTTAATCCCGAATGTACGCTTTGATTCAGTGGCTCCGCAGCAAACACCTTAACCGAAGCCAGCAAGCATAGGAATAACACTGCGTTCCTTGGCTTTTTTCTCGGTATTGCCACGGAATGTGGAGTGCTCAGAATCGATAACGGCCACTTGACCGATACAGCTAAGCGAAACACCGTTTTCATCATCCTCAATAACATGAAGTGTAATCCTTTATCCCCAGTCACTCACACTAAAATCAAGTTCAACTCAAGCTAAGAAAAGGCCAAACTCAAGTAACAAAAAATAAAACCCTAGCATTTTGAAGGCTATTCTAACGGATATTTGTTGCGCTAGATCAAGTCCACACCCGATATGTGGAAAACCACTATAGTTATGCCGCCTCCCCTTTTACAGAATGCCTGTAAACCTCGCCATAAACCTTAACTCTAGGTCTATGAGCCAGTTTATTCGCCATCTGCAAGTAGTGAAGGAAATCTGTATGGACAAGAGTAAACGTCAGTTTCTCGGCAAAATGGCCAGCGTCAGTGTTGGCGCCGCACTCATCCCTGTCGTGCAAGTGTATGCACAGGATGATAAGCGCAGCCCTCAAATGCACAGTGCCAGCGAAGGCCAAGTGGGTAAACGTTACGGTATGGTAATTGACTTGCGCCGCTGTGTGGGCTGCCAAGCCTGTACCGTCGCTTGCACTATCGAGAATCAACCGCCCCTCGGGCAATTTCGCACCACAGTGCAGCAGTATGAAGTCTCGCAGCAGGAAGATACCACTCCGCCTGCGTTTTTAATGCTACCAAGACTTTGTAATCACTGCGAAAACCCGCCCTGCATCCCCGTTTGTCCTACGGGCGCGACCTTCCAGCGCAAGGACGGCATAGTGGTCGTCAATAATGAATGGTGTGTTGGCTGTGGCTATTGCGTACAAGCCTGCCCCTATGATGCGCGCTTTATCAACCACGACACCAATACCGCCGACAAATGTACCTTCTGCGCCCATAGGTTAGATGCAGGATTACTGCCTGCCTGTGTCGAAACCTGCGTAGGAGAAGCCCGTGTGATTGGCGATCTGAATAATCCCAACAGCCAGATAAGCCAACTGCTTGCCGCCAACAAAACCGATATCAAGGTGCTCAAACCGACGGCCAACACTGCGCCACGGGTGTTCTACATCGGCATGAGCAGCGCTTTTGAGGACAAGATTAGCGGCCAAGCCCCCGTTAGAACCTTACTTACCGATACTGGCGAGGAGATCCACCATGGTCATTAAAGAAATCTTTACCCCAGATATCGCCATTACTTGGCTACCTTGGGCAGTGCAATACTTTTTTATGATGGGGCTCGCCTACGCCAGCGTATGGGTAGCGACAATACACTTGTTTAGCCAACCCAAACCCGATGACAGATTGCTGAAGCTCTGCGCCTGTTTAATGTTAACCGCAGGCATAGTCGCCCCTATCGCCTTACTCGCCGATTTACACCAACCGCTGCGGGCTTGGCATTTTTATGCGCAAGTTCGCCCTGATTCTTGGATGTGGTATGGCGCCTTTTTACTGCCCGTATTCTCGGGCACCAGCGCAGTGTTTGCTTGGCTGCTATTGCGTCAATACCTGCCTAAGCACACCACGAATCAAGACTCAGATTGGGTGAATAAAATAGGCCAATTACTGAGATTCGGTGATTGGAACAGTGACAAATTCATCAAGCCGATCGCACTGATCACGGCCCTGAGTGCCTGCAGTATCGCCCTCTACACTGGCATGGAAACCATGGCCATTAAGGCGCGGCCATTGTGGCATACCTATTGGCTGCCACCTTTGATGGCAATGAGTGCCCTGCTCGCCGCCTGCGGCACTTTGGTGGTACTGAATCGACTATTAAAGGGCTACCAACAGCGCACCCAAGACAGCCTATTACTCTGGGTAAGAGCGAGTTTTGGTCTATTCGCCCTATGCCTTATCGGCTGGGCGTTATTCGATAAGGGCTCGGCCCCCGAAGCCGCATTATTGCTTGAAACCAGCCCCAGCTGGCAACTTGCTGCGATTTGGGTACTGGTCACACTCGCCGTGCTGGCACTGATACTCGCCATTCGTCACTTACCCAATGTTGCAATGCTAATCGTCAGCCTCACGGCCATTCACCTTGCGTGGGGATTTCGCTGGATAGTGCTCATCCAAGCGCAAACCGATCCTAAATACGGCGCGGGGACTTATCTCTATCAACTGCCTTGGGGACCCGAAGGACTATTAGGCATAGCCGGTACCTTCGGCCTTTGGTTAGCATTAATGGCGCTGGTCTCCGAACTTATTCGCCACACGCCTGCGGCAAAACTTGCTCGCTGAGCACCCAATTAGTTTACAGAATTAAGGAGTCCATCATGGATAAGAGTAAACGTCGTTTTATCAAAGGGGCCGCTGTAACGGGTGGTGTGGGATTATTTGCCGCGGGTTATAGCCATACATTAGCGCAAATAGGTAAAGGTGTCGTCAATGGTACCTCAGGAAAACCAACCCAAGATCCGCTGCATGGCAATTCCTTAGCACCTGAATACAAAGTCGATTTAAAGTCAGGTCAGTTAATCAGCAATGACGATCAGCGCATCGCCAATACTATGTGTCTAGGTTGCTGGACCAAATGCGGCGTGCGCGCTCGTATCGATCAAAAAACCGATAAAATCATCCGTATCAGCGGTAATCCTTATCACCCGCTGTCATCGCGGGAACATATCGATTTCGATACGCCAATCAAAACCGCCTTTGTTGGGCTTAGCGCCTTTCAAGAACAGGGTCTACAAGGACGTTCCACCGCCTGCGCCCGCGGTAATGCCATGCTAGAACAATTAGATAGCCCACACCGCGTTACCCAATGCCTTAAACGCGTGGGTAAGCGCGGCAGTGGCCAATGGCAGAGCATTAGCTTTGAGCAATTGCTGAATGAAGTCGTCGAAGGTGGTGATTTATTTGGTGAGGGCCAAGTCGAAGGCTTAAGAGCGATTCGTGATATCGCCACGCCGCTCGATACCAATAATCCAGAATACGGCCCTAAGGCCAACCAGTTACTGGTCTCAAACGCCTCCGATGAAGGCCGCGATGCCATTATCAAACGCTTTACCTTCAACAGCTTTGGCACCCGAAACTTTGCCAACCACGGCGCTTACTGTGGATTTACCTACCGCGCCGGAGCAGGCGCTTTATTGGATGATTTGAAAAAATACGCCCACTTGAAACCCGATTGGGACCATAGCGAATTTTTACTCTTTATCGGCACGTCGCCGCAGCAATCGGGCAATCCCTTTAAACGCCAAGCAAGACAATTGGCTAACGCGCGTGTGAATAACACCAATTTCAGTTATGTGGTGGTGTCGCCCATGCTACCCAATACCTCGAATCAACCTTGCGCGGGTAACAATACTTGGCTGCCGATCCGCCCCGCCACCGACTCGGCCCTCGCCATGGGCATGTTGCGCTGGATTATTGATAATCAGCGCTACGCCGCCGATTTTTTGAGTGCGCCCAATGTCGATGCCGCAAAAGCATCAGGTTACCGTGGCTTCAGTAACGCAGGATTCTTGATCGTCAGCGAACCTACCCATCCAAGATATGGCCAATATCTCTTTGCCAGCGATCTTGGCTTACCTTTCGACGGCAAAGCCTACGGCGAGCAAGACTCGCAGTTGGTTGTCGATGCCGCGAGTGGCAAGATAGTTTTGGCGAGCCAAAGTCAGAAAGCTAAGCTCGACGTTGACCAAAGCGTCGACACACCTAAGGGGGCGATTGCGGTTAAATCTAGCTTCCAACTGTTAAGTGAAGCGGCGCAGAGCTTCGAGATGGCACACTATGCCAAGGAGTGCGATATCAGCGAGGCGCAAATTATCGCCCTCGCGGATAAATTTACCAGCCATGGCACTAAGGCCGCAGTCATCTCCCACGGCGGCACAATGAGCGCCAATGGTTTTTATAGCGCGTGGGCAATCATGATGCTCAACGCCATGATAGGTAACATCAATTTAAAAGGTGGCGCATTAGCTTCCGGCGGTTCATTCCCTGCCTTTGGTAAAGGCCCAAGGTATAATCTGCAGGAGTTTGACGGCATGGTCGAGCCTAAGGGCGTATTCCTATCACGATCTAAATTCCCCTACGAGAAAACCTCAGAGTATCGCCGTAAAGTCGAAGCGGGCGAATCGCCTTATCCTGCAAAGGAGCCTTGGTTTCCGATTTCATCGCCCTTGCTTGGCGAACATTTAACGGCGGCCGTGCACGGTTATCCCTATCGACTCAAAGCATGGATTAACCACATGGGCAATCCGATTTATGGTCAAGCGGGCCTAGGTGAAGCCATTGGTGAACAACTGAAAGATCCCAAAGTGCTGCCACTGTTTATCAGTATCGACAGCTTTATTAACGAAACCTCGGCGCTATCGGATTATATCGTGCCCGACACATTAACTTACGAGTCATGGGGTTGGAGCCCTTCTTGGCATGGTACTCTGACAAAGGAAACGACAGGTCGCTGGCCGATTGTCGAACCAAGGGTCACAAAGATGGCCAGTGGTGATGTGGTGTGCATGGAGTCTTTCTTAAGCCAAGTGGCAATAAAACTCGCACTACCCGGCTTTGGCGAAAATGCCGTTAAGGCCGCCGATGGCAGCTTACATCCGTTAACGCGCGCGGCGGATTACTCACTCTATGGCGCCGCCAACGTGGCCTATTTGGGTAAAGCCGTCGCCGATATTAACGCTGAGGACATGTATCTTAGCGGTGTGAGTCGTATCCAAAGTGAGCTCAACGCCAGACTCAAGCCTGATGAAGTCAAAAAAGTTAGCTACTTATTTGCCCGCGGCGGCCGCTTTGAAAATATGAGCGGTGCACGGGATGAAGTGGGGAATCCAACCAAGGTTTGGCCAAAACCTATGATGCTGTGGAATCCCGAAGTGGGCAGTCGGCGTAACAGTCTCACTGGGGAATTTATGAGTGGCTGTCCGCGCTTATATCAACCCGCCTTAGCCAATGGCACACCGCTCGATAAGGCGTTTAATAAATCACAATGGCCTTTGCTGATCAGTAGTTACAAATCCCACACCATGAGCTCTATGAGTATTGGCTCGGATCGTTTGCGCCAAGTGCACCCTAATAATCCAGTGCGACTGAACGAGAAGACCGCCAGTCGCCTTGGGATCAGCACAGGTGACACGGTCAAGATCAGCACGCCCAACGGCAGCGTTATTGCCTTAGTGGAATGTGTTGTCGGAGTGCACCCTGACTGCATCGCTATCGAACACGGTTATGGCCATAAGGAACTCGGTGCGCGGGACGTAGTGATCGACAACCTTAAAATCGCCGCCAATCCGCTGATCCGAGTCGGCATCAATATGAACGACTTGAATCTGTTTGATCCGAGTCGCCAAGGCCGTTACCCGCTGGTGGATTGGGCAAGTGGCGCTTCGGCCAGACAAGGGCTGCCAGCTAAGATTGAAAAACTAAGCTAACCGCCGAGCAAAGATGACACTTAAGAAGCTGCCCTTTGGCAGCTTTTCTATGGCCTTAATTCAATCTGATTAAGCCTAATCGCATCATTAATGCTTTCTAGCTATGCCTATTCGCGAATAAACCGAGGAATAGTGATCTTTTTTACTCAATTTAGGTATATAGATCCCGATCACGCGTTTCATAGAAATAAACCACATATTAAAATCACAGCTATATTTATCAGTATATCTAGCTCGAAATATCGAGCTTTCAATAAAGAACTGCAGTTTTTGAGTCAGTTAGACTCATCAGGAGTATCTCAGTGTTCAACTCTTCATTACGTAAAAGCCTTGAAGTGAGCGAAAGCAAACGCCAAGAGGCAGAGTCGATCATCGACTCGATTAAGCACAGTATTGCCACAGTAGAATTTACGCCTGATGGGATAATTCTCGATGCTAATGCGTTGTTTTTAAAAACGGTAGGTTATTCACTTAATGAAGTCGTAGGCCAACATCACAAGCTGTTTTGCTCGGCGGCTTATGGTAATTCTGCTACCTACCAGCAATTTTGGAGCAATCTAAAAGCAGGTCATCCACAGGAAGGCAATTTTGCACGAGTGAATAAAAATGGCCAAGAGATCTGGCTTAGAGCGACTTACTTCCCCATAAAACAGGCAGGTAAAGTCGTTAAAATAATGAAAACAGCCGCTGATATCACCCAAGATAAGCACCAACTTGACGACCAAGCGGCCATTTTTAATGCCTTGAATCGCTCGCAAGCCATTATTGAATTCACTACCGATGGCACGATTTTGAAAGCCAATACTAACTTCTTAAAGACAATGGGCTTTAGCAAAGAGCAGATTATTGGTAAACACCATCGTATTTTCTGTTTTGATGAGTTTTATCGACAAAATCCACACTTTTGGGACGATCTAAAGCAAGGTCGATATAGCAGCGGTCTCTTTGAACGCAAAAATGCTTATGGCGATTCGATTTGGTTAGAAGCGGCATACAATCCTATTATGGATGAGCAAGGTAAAGTGGTTAAAGTGATTAAATTTGCGAGCGATATCAGCAAGCGGATCGAGCAAAGCCACGCTGTACGTGAAGCCGCCAATATTGCACTGACCACGTCACAACGTACCGTCGAGCAAGCAGAACAAGGCGTACATTTACTCAATGCGACTGTAAATACCTCTAATGCTATTGCCGAGCAAACCCATAAAGCGACCTTGGCGATAACTCAACTCAATGAACAATCTCAAAGTATTCAAGCCATAGTCGCGACCATTAGTTCGATTGCCGATCAAACTAATTTACTGGCATTAAATGCCGCAATTGAGGCCGCACGAGCGGGGGAACAAGGCCGAGGTTTTGCCGTTGTCGCCGATGAAGTGAGGCAGCTTGCTTCCAGAACCAGTAAATCAACCAGTGAGATTGCCGCCGTCGTCACTAAAAATACACAACTCACCACAAGTGCAACTAGCATGATGAACGAAGTTGAAGGTATTGCACTGGAAGGAAAACAACAGTTAGCGGAGGTAACATTGGTGATGGGAGAAATACGTAGCGGCGCGGAAAACGTCTCAGCAATCGTGTCGCAGCTATCAGTCAATAACAATTAATTACTAACATTTAATCGCGCTATCAAGGATTGCATGGCGCTTTATCTAAAAGACAAAACGCCAACCTATTGCTTTTACGTTAATCAATAATCAGTTTTACGACCTTCATAGGTGGCACGCATTTGCTGTACAAGAACCTCATCGTAAGCACGTAATCCACTCATCACTAAGGTTTTGATACCTGTGCCAACTAAAGTGTCGCCGCTGTGTAATTCAAAATGCAATGTCACATCGCCACGTTTACCGTCGATTTTTAAATCTTGGCCAACGAGTGATAAGGTCACTTGCACAAAATCGAGAGTGGTTAAGTCAAACGACATACTTTCGTAAATCACTAAAGGCCGTTCTGGGTTGATCATCACTTGATGTTGTTTCATCAAAGGGATCAGAATATCGATAAAATTATGCCCAGAGAAAGCAACATATTGACGAATAAAGGATTCGGTCTGCGCATCGCAACAACTCACATCGCCATGACGGCTGACATTAAGATAGGTTTTTTCACGACTATCGCGAATCGAAAAACTCTCGCTCACTTGTTCAGGGAATTGCAGTTCGACGCTATCACCCACCATACCCGCAAAGCTAAACTTCATGCTCTGGCTCAAACCATATTGAGTCAATACTAGGGCAAACAGTAAATCTCCCGGTACGCAAAAGCGTTTTGCCCCCACATCGTGGATAGGATTAAAGTCCTGCGCAATTTTCTTCGCGAAGTCACTGGCTTGTTGTGCTGAAACGGAAATAGCTTGATTTTGCTTAGAAAAATAAGGCGCTAGAAACATATAAACTCTATTTGTAATAACTCAATACAGGGATGGATAACAAAATTATCACGAGTCTACCTTAAATTAGGTATTTAACTCACCCGATGACTTGACCCACGTAAGGCGTACAAAGTAACACCCTGCCCACATTTGTAAAGCCAAACAAATGACAGGGGTATCAGGATCTGTTGACGTTTCAGGTTTATTCTGCAGATATTAGGCGGAATTTTATGCAAGATAGAGCCTTTATGGCGAGATGACGCGACATATTACAGCCGATAATGCCGCAGAAATGTTAGCTAAATAAGACCGTTTTCATCACTCGTGACTCATTCAAAATAACTCAACATCATTTTTCATTTGGCGAGCAATACCTTGTCAGAACAAAAAACATCTAAAACGTAAGTATTGCCTAGCCACCGATAAGCCAAGGAATAAATCGTTAGACCTTTTTAAATTCACGCTTTAACTGAAAACCATCGTCAGTGACTAACTGCTCTAGCACTTCGATACGCTGACGAAGGATGGCTAACTCGGTCTGAAAAGCTTGGTTTTCGGCCACTTGCTCACGCGTCGACACACCTTGTTTGTTGCGAATTTTCATTATAGCGACCACATATCCGCCAACAATTGCGAGTATTGGGATAAGTAAAGCGAGGGCACCAGTGTTCATAGTCATTTCCTTTATCTATTGGCGTTATCGTTATCAAGCTCAACATTTAGGTCTGCTTATGACGCTTAATCAATGTCAAAGTCAGAACATGAAAATAAGTATGCGCAAGACAACCGCAATCAACCAGTGACAAAAGTCATGAGATTTAGCGAAACAGTGTCATTCTTTATCAAAACTATCCACAACAATAGCGCCCATAGAGGCTGGCATAGTGATCACTATGATCCGTTTTATAGAGGTTAATGGGTCCTCAAAAAATGGCACTTTATCGAGGCAAAGCAGCACGAGGAAAACCACGAGGGCAGTGAGCAAATACGCCACCACGATACGAAAAATAAACACAGGAACGCGGGAAGCAATATTCTGTTGGAACACGCTGTGATAGGTGAATACCCCAAGAAAGAGCAGCGATAAACTAAAAAGCATACCGATATTCAATAAAGGTAAAGTCTCACCGAGATGCCACGCTTCCTCAGAAAATGCAACGGGAACCGCAAGGGCAAAAGCCCCTACGCAAACTTGACTCGCATCTTCGGTGTTAAAACTAAATTTCATGCTGATCGCTCCCTAATCTTCCAATCTATTTGATTAGTCGAAAATAACGTTCGGTGAAGATGCGCTTATTACTGGGGTATTAAGTGCGATACAGCACTTTAACCACATGCCAGCCAAACTTAGTTTTCACTATATGTGGCACCAGTAATTCACCTGAAAATGCAACCTTATCGAACTGTGGCACCATTTGGCCTTTTTTGAACTCGCCTAAATCGCCACCTTTTTTGGCCGAAGGGCAAGAGGAAAAACGCTTAGCGAGCACAGCAAAATTAGCACCATTATTCAGCTGCTTAACAATATCCTCAGCCTGTTCTTTGTGTTTCACTAAAATATGCACAGCGGCAGCGGTTTTAAACATGTCATTTCTCACTTTGGATTAACGTCCCGTGCAAAGGGAAGATTGGCGCCCCGAGTTTGCCCTCGATCACACCACTTCCATCGGCACAGGTTCTACTGACTAAAAGGTTTTAGATCCAACGCATAAGTGCGTTATTGGCCCATTATCGCCCCTATTAACCTAGAAAATTTTCTGCCACCACTGCAAAGGGTCGCCGCAGTTATTCACAGGACGATAGGTAGCAGCTAATGCCGGAAGCGCATCGACATTGCTGCAAGTGGATTCCTTAGCCACACCTGTATCTCGGTCAAAAAAGCCCTTCACTACGCCGCTTACAGGGATTGAGCGCAGACTAATAGGTGGACGTTCCTTTAAGAAGGCAAGATACACGGCCATGGCGCCACTGCTACCATACAAACTGGTTTTGCCGTTATCGTCACGACCAACCCAAATGGCGGCGACATTACGCTCATCAAAGCCCGCAAACCAAGAGTCGCGGCTGTCGTTACTGGTGCCAGTCTTACCCGCAAGTCCAACGCCAGGGAAGGCATTACCTAAACGCGTCGCCGTTCCCGTATTCACCACTTGCTGCATAGCAAATTGAATTAAGAAATCTGTCTCAGGAGCTATAGCTTGCTCTTTAGGCAATCGCGTCACTGGCAATGGGTTCTTATCAGAATCTAGCACAGCGGTCACTGTGGTTAACTTACGATAAACACCGCTATCAGCTAAGGTTTGGTACACTTGCGCTACCATTAATGGCGAGCCATTGACGGCGCCGAGTAACATGGAGGGATACTCGTTTAACGGCTCCTGCCAACCCGATTTAGCCAATGTTGTGGCGACCGCATCCACACCCACAGCAATTCCAAGATTTACCGTCGGTACGTTCATCGACTTTTTCAATGCCGTTAACAAAGGCACCTGACCACTGAACTTCTTATCAAAGTTTTGTGGTGACCATGTCTTACCTTGCTCGCTTTTTAAGGTAATAGGTTGATCTTTAAGGGGGGTCGCTAAGGTAAATTGGCTATTAGGTGCCAAAGCCGTAGCATACACAAAAGGCTTAATTAACGAGCCAATAGGACGACGAATTTCAACCGCGCGGTTAAAGCCATCAAATCCTGGGGTTTTATCGCCGACCATAGCCGCAATACCGCCCGTGTATTTGTCGGTCACGACCATACCAATCTGCAATGATTTATTGCTCTTATCTAAGCTTTTGAGGGTTTGAGTCACCGCAATTTCGGCGGCTTCTTGGGCCATAGGATCGAGCGTGGTATAGATTTTCACCCCAGATTGCTTCAATAGCGCATCGCCATAACGCTCGTTCACTTCCTGTTTTACCAAGGCGAAGAAGGAAGGCAATTTCTGGTGTGCTGGTTTATTGAGATTACGGATCCCTAAGGGTGACTCTACCGCCACCTTGTACTCCGCCGTGGTTAAATCCCCCGCATCCATTAACAAGCGCAATACCAGATCACGGCGTTCTTGAATACGATCCGGATATTTCCATGGATTGTAGTAAGACGGTCCCTTAATTGCAGCCACTAAGAATGCCTGCTGGGAAATAGTCAACTCACTGATAGGACGGCCGAAATAGAAACGTGAGGCCAAACCCATACCATGGACGGCGCGGGATTTATCCTGCCCCATATACACTTCGTTAAGATACGCTTCGAGGATTTCGTCTTTGCTGTAACGAAAATCAATAATGACCGCCATTAAGGCTTCGCGTACCTTACGCAGCAAGGAACGCTCACTCGAAAGGAAAAAGTTTTTCGCTAACTGCTGAGTTAACGTCGAGCCACCTTGCACTGTGCGACCGGCGCTGATGTTCACAAAAGCCGCGCGCGCAATCGCGAAGGGATTCACACCATGGTGTTCATAAAAACTACGATCTTCCACCAGCAGTAACGCCTGCACGATCGACTTTGGCATTTCTTCGGTCGGCACAAACAGCCTGTCTTCACCGTCGCCAGTAATAATGCGGTCGAGCAATACTGGCTCAAGGTGGAACACAGCAAGCTGGCGCTTGTCTGAGACTCGAGTGACCGAACTGATGCCATTGCTGTCAAAGCTGATCATGACTCTTTGTTCGACTTGATCGCCTTCAGGATGCAAAAACGGCCGACGCCACAATTCAATACGAGTGCTCGATGCCGAAAACTCTCCCACTTGGCGTGGGTTAGCGACTTTGCGATAGCCGAGCAACTTAAGCTCAGCCATCATTTGCGGATGGCTGACTGCCGCACCGGGGTACAGCGCCATAGAACGACTAAACACCTGCGCTGGCAAATGCCATTTTTGGCCTTCAAATTTTTGCGCAATAATTTGATCAAGATAAATGCTGTAGAAAGTCACTACAGCTAATCCAGCCAAGCCTAATTTCCAACTGATAGACCAAATTCGTCGAAATAAACCGCGGCCATGATTAGCCCGACGGGAAGCGGGTGATTTTTTTGTCGTCTTAGTTGTCATATCTACTTCATCATTCATGCATTTAAAGACATCAGCCATAGGCACAAAGCTAACGTGGTGCGAATCAAAGTGTTTCATAACAAAATGTTATAAAAACAGCGGCGTGGTGCTAAGGCTGAGCTAAACCCAAGGTTTTCTTCTTGGTAAATTTTGTCGGCAGTGTATTCACAGGATCGTCTGGCCACAGATGTTTTGGATATCGACCGCGCATTTCCTTTTTCACTTCCACATAAGGTCCCTGCCAAAAGCTGGCTAAATCTGCCGTCAAGGCTAATGGACGCTGGGCCGGAGAGAGTAATTCCATCGTCACCTTTAGTTTGCCCTGCGCCAACATAGGACTCTGCGCCATGCCAAAGGTTTCTTGCAGACGCACACGCAGTAGCGCACGTCCAGACTCGTCGTATACTATTGGCGCAGAGGTACCAGTCACTAACGGCCAGGAAGTTGGCAATAATTCGTCAAGTCGCTGTTTCTGCTGCCAGCTCAAACAGTTTGCCACAAAACCAAAGCAATCGAGCTTAACTAATTGCGACAGATTATTCACATTTTCGAGGTAAGGCGCCAGCCAAGTTTCTAGGCTCGCTAATAATGCTTCATCATCAACCTTGGGCCAGTCACTGCCCACGTCGAACTCAGTTGCCAGTTTGAGCCTGTGTTGAAACTGTTCTAAGTTAGCGTTCCAATTGAGGATTTGTAATCCTTGCTGGCGAATATAGCCCAGTAAGGCCGCGACAATCTGCTTACGTTCAGGCTTAGCAATCGTCTCGGTTTTTACTAAAATTTGTCCGACCTTGTATTGGCGCTGCGCAATCACTCGACCTTTAGCTTCATCCCAGCCGCAGATCTCATGAATGTCCAGCAAACCTTTTAGCTCGCCGTCGAACAAGCTTGGCTGAAGCTGACTCGCTAAGTAAATCCGCCCAGCGTTTCTGCCTTCAGTTTCTTGAAAATCCGCCACCACCATCCACGACGTTTGCGCCAATGCATCATCGGCTGCGAGCACGACGCCAGTACCATTGGCTAATTGGTAGCCCTCAACACCGCGGGCCTTAGCGATACGATCCGGATAAGCAAGTGCTAATAATAACCCCACATCGCTGTGGTGTGCATGGGTCGCTATCTTAGACAAATCCGCCGCTAATCCTAGCTTTTTCTGCCACTGTTTTGCCTGTTGCCCAGCTTGTCCATGACAGGCAAAGTGCAGGTAATTCATGATATCGGCGCCCTTTTTAGGCAAACCGCGCGCCTCTAAAACCCCCGACAACAAGCAGGCCAAACTGCCCAATTGCGTTGCTTGTTCGTTAGCATTAATGACTCCCCCATTGTTTGTTCCCAAACTTTTTGCGCCCAATAACATATGTGCAAGCCTTGGGTGACACCCTAGCTCGTAGGCCGCTTTACCGTGGGGAGTGAGTTTATTTTGAGTATCGACCATGCCTAAATCTTGTAACAGTTTCCACGCCAACGCCTCATGCACACTTGGTGGCGGTGTTAACAATATCAAGTCGCTAAAGGATTTTGCGCCCCAGTAAGCACAATCGTGGGCCATAGCCACCAGATCCGCTTGGCTGATCTCGGGTTCATCGGCCCTGAGCATGCGGCCATGTTCTTCTTGGCTCCACAGGCGAACACACACACCCGCTGATAAACGCCCGGCGCGACCACTGCGCTGAGTTGCGGAGGCTTGACTTATACGTTTCAAGCCTAAGCGAGTGACACCGGTTTTAGGGTTAAAACTCGCTTGTCGTTTATAGCCACTGTCGATGACAAACCCTATGTCTTCAATAGTTAAACTCGATTCCGCCACGTTAGTCGCTAGCACGATTTTGCGCCTGCCATCTATAGTTGCAGCGATCGCGCTATCTTGCTCGGCCCCTGAAAGTTCACCATAAAGGGGGCAAATCAAAAAAGCATCGTCCGCTAAGCGCTCGCGCAAAAACTGCTGTAATCGTAAGATCTCCCCTTTACCGGGTAAAAACACGAGCACGGCATTATTGGCAGCCGTTTTATCAAAACTGGCACTGCTGCTGGCCGAGACCAGTTCAAGCACGCAGCGGCCGAGGTGATCAATCCAATGCTGCTGAGTTGGCACGGGGCGATATTCGATGTCGACAGGAAAACTCCGGCCTTCGCTGTGCAAGGTTACCGCTTCTGGCATGAGTTCAGCTAAGGCAAGACCAGATAGAGTCGCTGACATAGCTAATATCTTTAAATCGTCCCGCAGTGAAGCTTGCACTTCGAGCGCTAGGGCAAGACCTAAATCTGTGGTGAGGTGACGTTCATGAATTTCATCGAAGATGATCATTCCAATCCCAGTTAACTCGGGATCTTGTTGGATCATTCGCGTCAGTATGCCTTCGGTGACAATTTCTAAACGGGTATTAGCGCTGATTTTAGCTTCACCGCGGACGCGATAGCCGACTTCTTGCCCCACCTTTTGCTGGCGACAGCTGGCAATATAGTGCGCCACACTACGCGCCGCGACACGCCGCGGTTCGAGCATTAAAATACGTCCGCTGATTTCTGGCCAATCCAACATAGCCAAAGGTAACGCCGTTGATTTACCCGCACCTGTCGGTGCCTCGAGGACCACTTGGGCGTGACGAGAAAAAGCCGCGCGCAGCGGTGCTAATAAGCTATGAATAGGTAGAGAGTTCAAGAAAAAGACATCAGCGGCCAACACAGGGCGTCAGTGTACTAACAATCGGCTTTGAGTACCATTTCGCAGCAAACATTATCAAGTCAGTGCTGACCTAAGTAACAGCTCAAGGCTGCCATACCCAAGATTACAGCTGTGGATAGGGAGCAAAAATCTCACGCTTTTCGAGCCAAGGTTGACTGAGCCCTGACTGTAGTTCAGCTAAGCGTATCGGTTTATTGATGGCGTAACCTTGAGCATAGTCGACGCCTAAGGCTTGCAATTTCCACCCTATTTCTTGGGATTCGACAAATTCAGCAACCACATCAAACCCCATATCTTGACCAAGTTGGCAGATGGATTTTACGATCGCCTGATCCGCAGAGTCTTCGCAAATATTGACGACAAATTGGCCATCAACCTTTACAAAATCCACATTGAGGCGCTTAAGGTAAGCAAAGCTAGAAAAGCCTGCACCAAAATCATCGAGGGCTAATTTACAATTGAGCGGACGAAGTATCTCGAGTAACTTTGTGGCTTGATCGAGCTGACTCACAGCCGCGGTTTCTGTGATCTCGATGCAAAGCTTATCCACCAGCTCAGGTTCGGCCATCAAACGCATTTCTAGCCAATTCATAAACTCATGATCGCCCAAAGAGGTTGCCGACAGATTCACAGACACAAGATCCAATTGCTGCCAAATATCTAAATGACTACCACCCCACTTGAGCAAATTATCGATCACCCAAAGATCAACCTTAGAAGCCAAGTTGTATCGCTCGGCGGCGGGTAAGAAGATAGCAGGAGACACTATAGTGCCGTTAGTCTGCACCATACGCAGTAAGATCTCTAAATGTAAGCCAGTTTCCTCACGGTTTAACGGCACTATGCTTTGAAAATAAAGCTCGAATTGGTTTAACGCGAGTGCGCCGACGATATCTACAGAGGCCATCATCTCGGTGTAGAGACGGTTCATTTTAGGATCGCTCGCACTGTATAAATGCCAGCCATTTCGGCCTTGATCCTTCGCCAATCGACAAGCAGCGTCAGCTTGACTCATGACGGTATAAATATCGGCGGATTTTTTATCTAGCCTAGCAATCCCCATACTGACACTGACATTGTGACTACGACTTTCCCAAATAAACTCATGATTTGCTAACTGGGTACAAATCCGCTTAGCAATCTGTTTCGCAGAATCCACATTGCAGTAATGCATCAGAATACCAAACTCATCACCCCCTAAACGGGCAACAATATCGCCTTTACGTACGAGCTGTTTCAAACGTAATGCGACTTGGCAAAGCAGCTTATCGCCCGCCTGATGGCCACTGATATTGTTAATGACTTGGAATTGGTCTAAATCGAGAAATGCCACGCAAATAGGCATATCGTCGTGGGCATGTAGTAGGTTTTCTAATAGGGCTTCAAAATGTAGCCGATTAGGTAAACCCGTAAGTGCATCATAATTGGCATGGAAGGATAACTCATCGGCTAAGCGGTACTTTTCACTGACATCTTCGGCAATCATGACTAAAGTATCTTTATCGCCGCTAATCTGGCTAAAACTCAGTTTCAACCAAGTTAATTGATGAATTGATTTTAAAGGTAATTCACACCAAGCTTGGCCGAGCACACCTTCTCGTACCACATGTAAGGTATCGGTTAGCATGGCGTGTTCTTCCTCACGCACCATGTCGAATAAATCATAACCATGTTGAATTGGCAGGGTTTGCAGAGCGACTTTATTCAGCATAGTCAATTGATCATGCTTATCTAACAAGGCGCAAGCTAAGGGCAACTGGTTGAATACTTCACAGTATTTATGTTCACTGGCAAGCATGCTCAAAGCGATACGCGTCAATTCCATCGCAGAGCCAATCATCACAGCGGCGTGATTAAACTCACTTATAAACTCTTCGCTCCATTCACAGCATTCGGAGCAATTGACGGCCCCCAAGGCAATACGGGTTTCGCCAAACACGACTGGCGGCAATACTAATAGACTCTTGACGTCCCAATCCCTTAATAAAGCTCGCTCAGCCTGAGCATCGGCAGGCAAGGTATTCACATCAGCCAGATTTAATAGACGCGGAGTACGGACAAGAGAGCGAAAAAATGGCATTCGTGCCAAGGGCCAGACTCGTGTCTGTTGGCCTTGGGCAAATTGAGGTTTTAAATACAGATTACGCGTGCGTAAACGATCCAGTGACTGGCTTCCGGTTAATACAAATACCCCGTCACAATGCAGTTGCAAAGTAATAGTCTCAAGCGCTCTGTCAACATTCTGCTCTAAGGTTTCTAGCGGGGATTCACTAAAAATACTGACCAAAGCCTGTTGGAGTGGATTAGCTAAACCTACTGACATGAAAAGTCTCTTCCTTACCTAAAAATCCATTTAAGGTATTATCGACGTGCATTAAGTATAGGCTCACAGTGAATTAAACGTCTGCTTGAGTCACAAATTAGCTGATAAATTCAACAGCTAGATTAACGCTCAAATGCGCTTAACGTCAAAGTGCTCGCTAAGATAATCCATATTAAGCCCTCCAAAAGGATGATAAACCGATGCAACAAAGGCTATTCCTCGGCTTCGCTCCCACAGATAGTCAAAGGGAATATCTAAGTGAATTGCAGCAGCAATTGATATGCCACCTTAATCCTGAGGCGAAAGCGGTGAGTGTCAGCAATCTGCATTTAACGCTCTGCTTTATGGGTCAAGCTAACAGCGAGCAAAAAATCGCCCTCCTTGATGCGGTTGACCGCTTAGTGAAGCCAAGATTTAGCGTTCGGCTTAACCAGCTCGATGTATGGCCTAATGCGCAAGTATGTTGCTTGAAAGGCGATGATATTGAGCCGCCGTTAGTGCAATTAGCTAAACAGACGCAAGAAATTGCCGACCGACTGCAATTACATCGGAGTGAGCACAGCTTTTGCCCGCACATCAGTTTATTTAGAAAAGCAAAACAATGGACACTAGAAGAGTCGGCTTTATTGCAACTCAAAGGTATGAATACGCTGACGTTAATGCCCGATAATTTGCATTTATACCATTCAAAAAGCACAAGCACGGGTGTCGAATATCACATCCTAAATTCTTGGACACTCGGTTAACCTTAATCAAAAACAAAAAGCCCGAGTATCCACTCAGGCTTTATTTTTCAATTTATGAATCAATGCATTAATCAATACTAAAATAAAAATAGCAGTTAACTAGAGAGCGATGATGAAGAAATACCTATTCGAGTAAACGTAAGGTTTCGCGATAGGCACGCTTTTGCTCGTAGGTTTGTAACCGCAGCATAAACTCATCAGTCTTAGTCATTTCAGCATTCATTTTCAACGCTTCGATCGCTTTCTGCTGCGTCGAAATAGCAGCACCAAAATCACCTAACTCCGCATAAGCCGCGGCTAAATTATCAAGATTTGTAGGATCGTTTTCATTCACTTTGAGTAATTTTAAGGACAACTCGACCGCTTTATTACCATCGCGATACTCAGCTTCGGGGCAAGTCGCTAAAATCCACGCCACATTACCTAAGGCAATATCATCACCCACTTGGGAAAATTGCTCGACCGCTTTACCGCAGTTGCGCTGCACACCGTCACCGCCAGACGCATAAATAAAGCCTAAACGGAATTGAGCCCAACGACTGCCCTGCTCACTCAACGCTTTATACCAATGCTCAGCGACTGACAAGTCACGCTTGATCAATTGGCCTTCAAATGACAGATCCGCTAAGGTTTGCTGCGCTTTTTCATGTTGTTGTTCGGCGGCAAGTGAGATCCAGTGCAATCCAGTCGGCACTTCTTGCGACACAAAACGTCCGGAGAGATACATTAATCCCAGCAAAAATTGGGCATCGGCATCACCTTGCTCTGCCGTCACCTGAATATGCACAAACTTACTGGCCGCAAGTTCAGCTGCTGGCTGCGGGATAGAAAATGCGTGCGCCGCAGAGCTCAGCCCTATTGTTAAGCTTAAACCTGCACCTAAAACCCATAATCTGTATTTCACTTGCTTACCTCTCTTAAAAACAACTGCCCTCAAAGTTAGCCAGAATTAACCCCATAAGTCGAGCCTAAATACACACAAACCTCAGGATAATGGGGGAAGTTAAGCCAAATGGAATGTCAAATTTAAAAAGTGAAACATGTTATTGTGTAATTTAGTGGCATATTTTATTCATAATCTATAATAAAACTGCTGAAATAGACTGGTAAGATGTGATTAACTCGACAGAGTTAAGTGAATCCAGCGAGTTTCATACCGATTTAGTTGACTTAAATCACTAAAGTAGCAAAATAAGCTCTAATTTTAGATGGTTAATTGCATTTATTCACTTATTCTAAACTAAGACTTCCATCAAGTTTTTGTGAGTTTAATTGACGTAAAATGCTTATTTAGAATACTCTTACTTTCGTTTTAATCAATCGAGGAACACCAACATGGCTCTGATTGGTAAGCCAAAACCTGATCCAACTTTGGAATGGTTTTTATCACACTGTCACATTCATAAGTACCCTGCAAAGAGCACTCTTATCCATGCTGGTGAAGACTCAGATACCCTTTATTACATAGTAAAAGGTTCTGTAGCGGTATTGATTAAAGATGAAGAAGGTAAGGAGATGATCCTTTCTTATCTGAATCAAGGTGACTTTATCGGTGAACTAGGTTTGTTTGAAGAACAAGCCGAACGTACCGCTTGGGTTCGTGCTAAGCAAGCTTGTGAAATCGCTGAGATTTCATATAAGAAATTCAGACAGTTAATTCAAGTTAACCCTGAAATTCTGATGAAGCTGTCTGCACAAATGGCCTATCGCCTACAAAGTACCAGCCAGAAAGTGGGTAACCTTGCATTTTTAGACGTTGCAGGCCGTATTGCTCAAACTCTATTGCATCTGGCTAAACAACCTGATGCTATGACACACCCTGATGGCATGCAGATTAAGATCACTCGTCAAGAAATAGGTCAAATTGTTGGCTGCTCACGGGAAACTGTGGGTCGTATCTTGAAGATGTTAGAAGAACAGAATTTGATCCAAGCTCATGGTAAGACAATCGTGGTATACGGTACCCGTTAAGTTAGTCTTCAGCTTGATTTAAGCCTGCCTTATTAAAGTGGCCTAGAATAAATTCTAGGCCATTTTTTATTGGGGAGCTCAAATGAAACGGCTGTTTTTAATCTGTTTTTTCAGCCTATTCACGCTGGTGCATCCAATCATCTTGCATGCCGAACCTATTGAATTAGAACATTATCAAGCCAAGGCGTTAGTTAACTCTGGGCAAATATTGTCCTTAAACGGTACACTCGCCGTAGTGAATCAATTTTGCCAAGGTGAACTAATTGATGCTCATCTCTATCAAGAAGATCATAAATGGCGCTATGATTTGCAAATCAAAGTTCAGCGTGGCCAAATCGTTAATCTCAGTATTGATGCAACAAATGGTCAAGCCGATCAATCAATAGCACTACCGAGCGAATGTCGAAAACATGAAACTGTTACTCGTTGAAGATAACCCAATGCTAGTCACCGAGCTGGAGAAACAACTCAAACTCGCTGGCTATGTAACCGATATTACAGACAAAGCGCTTGAAGCCGATTATCTGATCAAAGAAACCCAATACGATTGCGTAATCTTAGACATAGGTTTGCCCGATGGCAACGGCCTCGAACTGCTCGAAGGCTGGCGAAATCAAGGGATCAGCACTCCAGTCATCATGCTGACGGCCCGCAGCCAATGGCATGAAAAAGTAGAAGGTTTTAATGCTGGCGCCGACGATTACTTAGGTAAACCTTTCCACGCCCAGGAATTATTGGCCCGAATCCAAGCTTTAATCCACCGTGCACATGGTCGTCTAAACACCTCAAGTAAACAATTGAGTTATGGTGGCGTGGTTTTAGATGAAGCAGAGCAAACGGTAAAAGTGGCCGAGCAACTGTATGAACTCACTGCAATGGAATTCAGGCTGTTAAAAATCTTCCTCATGTCACCTAAGAAGCTGTTATCTAAGACGCAGCTAACCGATAAGCTCTATCAGTTTGACGATGAAAAAGAGAGCAATGTGGTCGAGGTTTATGTCACCCATCTACGCAAGAAACTGGGTAAAACCACGATCGAAACCCGTCGCGGCCAAGGTTACATCTTCCACGGCATTATTGAATGATCTCGATCCGCACTAAGCTCAGTTTATGGTTAACTGGCTTACTCGTGTTAGGTACTGTAATTGGACTGATACTGTTTGAGTCCATGCTACGTCAGGCCTTCCACGACTCTATTATCAATCGCTTAGAAGAAGATCTCGAACATATCATGCTGGCAACCCATATCCATGATGGGGAGATCAGCATAGATCAAAGCCAGCTTTCCAGTTTCTACAAGCCCGCCTATTCAGGCCGTTATTTTCAGCTTAACCTGCCAAATGAAGTGATTCGCTCACGCTCCCTGTGGGATATGCAGTTAGATATCGAGCCACTGGCACCGAATCAAACCCGCGTCTGGCAAGCTAAAGGGCCAAAAAATAACGATATGCAGTTGTTATCACTGGGATTAAACTCCAGCAGTGCCAATGTCAGCGCCACCTTAACCGTTGCGCAAGATTTGAGTATCGGTAGACGTGTGTTTAGCGAAGTTTATGGCACTAAGCTTGGTGTCAATCTGGCGATGTTAGTTGCTATGATCGCGGGGATATTCTTGATCCTACGTCAATCCTTTAAGCCAGTTAAGCACATACAGCACGCGCTTTCTCGGCTAAGACAAGGGGAAATTAACGCGCTGGAACTCAATAATATTCCTCCCGAAGTACAACCATTAGCAAAAACCTATAATGAACTACTTGAGTACACAGCCAAGCAAATTGAACGTAGCCGCAATAACTTAGGTAATTTGAGCCATGGGCTCAAAACGCCACTTGCCGTGATGCAGCAACAGGTTGAAGCTCTTGGCCTCAAAGATCCTGAAACTGCCATTGCCCTGCAGCAGCAACTTGATTCGATTCACAAGATGGTCGAGCGTAAACTGGCTGCCGCGAGGATCACTGGCGACATGCTCCCCGCAGCGCAATTGGTGATCCCTAGGGATTTACATAGCCTAGCCAACACGCTAAATAAGGTTCACCGCAACAAGTCCATTGAATGTGATTTCGAACTCGATTCCAATATTCTCAGACTGCCTATTCACAGGGAAGATGGCATGGAGCTCTTAGGCAACCTGCTAGACAACGCCTTTAAATGGGCCCAGAGCCGAGTCAGCATTCAGCTATCGCGTCAACAAGAGCGTCTCTGCCTTTGTATTGATGATGATGGTCCAGGGGTTGCTGATGATGAGCTAGATAAGCTCACACAAAGAGGAACAAGGCTTGATGAGTCAGTGATGGGTCACGGTTTAGGATTATCAATAGTGAAAGAAATTGCCGAGCAATACGAGATTGAACTGCAGTTTAATCACAGCACTCGCTTAGGTGGATTGAGGATCGAGCTGACCTTTAGCTAGCCCCGGGTTATGCCAATCGTATTAAATGCCTTGTTTGAAATATCCATAAAAAACGCCATCGAATTGATGGCGTTTTTTTATGCAGAAAGCAATTTGAGGACGTTAGACTTTATTCACATTGGTGCTTTCAAAAATCTTGTCGGCAGATGCCGCCACAAAGCCTGTGTAGAGCTCGCCATTAGCCATAGGATAACGTAGTGCAAACTCATAGAAACAGCTTGGGATTTCCACTGTCGCGTCAGTAAATTCAACACCAATCTTATCGGCCATAGTCGAAGACTGTTCTAACAAGACTTCTGGCGAACCTTTGATCTCGCCACCTGAACTATTAAGCACAAAGCCCGCTTGCTTCAGAGCTTCATTCACTGACTCTAAAGTCTCAAAACCGTCGAGGTGATTGATAGACACAGTGAAATGGTTAGCGCGATAACCAAAAGCCGCTACCCAAGCTGCATATTCACTCTCAGTTAATAAGTCCTGATAGGTTTTAGCATCTAAAGACCAATGACGGCCGGAGTAAATAAAGTTGTCAGCGGTAGTCGCAGCAGCATCCACTTGGGCGATTAAGCCTTGAATAGTTTTTTGCAACGCAGGGCTAAATTCTTCAACCAACAGCTCAGAGATAAACACTTTAGGCTGAGTCGAATCTGGATGTTCAAAATGCTTAGCGATCAGTTTTTTCTGTTCAAACTTATAATCACCGCAAGGTACATAACCTAACGAAGTGAAATGCTTAGCGAGTACATCCAAATTCACCTTAGCGATATTGAAAGTACGCAGGGCAATATGGTCGTTTATGATCGGCTTACCATGACCCAACAACGCGTGCACTTTTGCCGCAGAAGGGGTCATCTGGATATAGTCTTGCCACAGAGCGGCAAATAACGCGTTGATGTCGGTATGCATAAAAACTCCTTTTATTGTGCTGCGGTTATTGCTGTTATTTTGCCGCGAACACTAAATGTAACGACCTAAATGCCACTGTTGCAGCGTCACACATACCCACAGTAGAAACTCAAGTAACGTTACTGCTTGTTATTAAAAAGGAAGAACATTAGTCCTTCCTCCTCTTGCCCACATATTCTTTACCACATAAAAGTCAAATCTCTACCCGCTTACAAGCTCAAACCTGGGCTTAATGTCGCGGGTAAACTCACGGCATCAGCCTCGACCGAAGCGACCGGATAAGCACAGTAATCGGCGGCATAGAAAGCACTCGCTCTGTGGTTACCCGAAGCCCCAACACCACCAAAAGGTGCCGCGCCCGATGCGCCAGTGATTTGTTTGTTCCAGTTAACAATGCCAGCACGAATACGCGCGAGGAAATAATCATAATCTTCACGGCTATCGGCAAGTAATCCCGCAGACAAGCCGTAACGCGTTTGGTTAGCCAATTTGATCGCTTGATCAAAATCACTGTAACGCACCAGCTGCAGTAGAGGTCCGAAGTATTCTTCATCCGGCAAGACATCAATAGCTGTCACATCGATAAGGCCAGGAGACACTAAGCCTGTACCCGCTTCTAGATGGGTCAACTCGACCAAAGACACGCCGCCTAAGTTCAACAGATTCGCCTGCGCCGCAACCATACCCTTAGCGGCAGTTTCAGAAATCATTGAGCCCATAAAAGGTTGTGGCTGCGCATTCCAAGGACCGACTTTAATCTGTTTAACCGCATCGACTAACATGGCAATCAGCGCATCACCCTGCTCGCCTTGCTCGACATATAAACGGCGCGCACAAGTGCAACGTTGGCCAGATGAAATATAAGCCGACTGCAAAATATCGTGCACTGCGGCCTTAATATCCTGCACACCTTTGATGATCAGTGGGTTATTACCCCCCATCTCAAGTGCTAAAATCTTGCCCGGATGACCGGCATATTGTTGATGTAAAAAATGACCCGTGCGTGAGCTACCGGTAAAGAACAGACCATCGAGCTGCGGGTGTGAAGCCAGTGCTTTACCCGTATCAACCTCACCTTGGACTAAGTTAAGTACGCCAGCAGGCAGACCCGCTTTATCCCATAGGCTGACCATCAACTCGGCGACTTTAGGTGTGAGCTCTGAAGGTTTGAAAATCACGGTATTCCCAGCCAGCAGCGCAGGGACTATGTGGCCGTTCGGCAAATGACCAGGGAAGTTGTAAGGACCGAACACCGCCACAACACCGTGGGGCTTATGGCGGATAACCGCACGTCCTGCTGGCGTATCGTTGGCTTCTGTGCCCGTACGTTTATTGTAAGCCGCAGCCGATAAAGCAATTTTGCCTATCATGGCGCCGACTTCAGTCGCGGTTTCCCACTGAGGTTTACCGGTTTCTTGGGCAATTGTTTCAGCCAGTTCCGCTTTATTGGCTTCGAGTTGGCTGCGATACGCTTCAACTATGGCTAAACGCGCATCAAAACCTAACATAAACCAATCAAACTGTGCGGCGCGCGCGGCATCAACGGCGGCATTAACTTGTTCTGCAGTGGCCGTTTTACCGGTCCAAATAGATTGTGCATTGGCAGGGTTAATTGAGGTCACGTCATGACCTTTGCCAGCATGCCACTGGCCTTGAATATAATGTGTCATTGGTTATTCCTACATTGCCAAAATACGGATTTGATCGCCTTTTGCGAGTAACAAACCCGCGGCCAGCTCAGGGCTAATGATGATATGTTCGGATTTGTCGTCCACGGCCAGTGCAGCAGACGTCACTCGATAATTGGCTAATTGGGTATTTGAGATAATAAATTGAGTGTCGGCTTCGACCATGTCACCAATATCGACGGTCAATAAACGACTTTCACGCACGCCGCGAATGTCCGATAAACGACACTCAACCGTTGGACCACCATCAAAAATATCCACGTAACCGCGGCATCTAAAACCTTCGGCCTGCAGTAAACTTAATGCAGGACGGGTATTGGTATGCACTTCGCCAATCACTTTCTGCGCTTCTTCAGGCAACAGACAAACGTAGACAGGATTTCGTGGCATCATTTCGGCCATAAATGCCTTTTTACCTAAGCCAGAAAGATAATCCGCCTGAATAAAATCTATGCCCAAAAAGTGTTTTTGCAACCAACCATAAAAAGGTGAATGCCCCTCGGCGTCGCTTACACCGCGCATTTCGGCAATCACAGTTTCGCCAAAACGCTTCGCATGTTGAGCTAAAAACAGAAAGCGACTGCGGGATAACATGCGGCCATTGTTGCCCTTGCGATATGCTTCACGCAAAAACAGCGTACACATCTCAGCAGCGCCAGTGTAGTCATGGCAAAGGGTGAGTGTTTCAACCTCGTTACGCACATCAATTTGTTCAGAATGATAGACTTCGGTACCGAGTCGATAATGGTAGAACGCATCTTCCATTCCCACCGCCGCTTCGATGGCGCACGTTCCCACCACTTCACGGGTATCGGTATCTTCCAGCACCATCAGATAACCTTCATCGAAGGGAGTCTCTACGGCTTTGACGAATGAGGCTTCTGCTCGAGCAATTTTATGTCTGAGCAGATCCGCATTCACAGGTAATGACGTAAAACCATGACCAGACTCTTCGGCAATTTGATATAAGGCCTCAAAATCACCAGCCTGAATAGGACGTATGATTAACATCTTAGTGTCTCCTCACTTTGGCTTACCGTGCATCAAGGCACCTCTCTTCAAAAAGACAGGCAGTGATGCAGGTAAGTATTCCCTGACAAAAAAGGAGTGCGAATAAATTCAGCACTCCTTTGGTCATTTAGGCGGCAGCGATGCTCGCCACAGCACGTTCAAAACGAGCTAGACCTTCAGCAATATCTGCCTCAGGGATCACCAGAGAAGGAGCAAAACGCACCACGTTAGCACCCGCCATCAGGCTCATTAAGCCTTCAGCGACAGAGGCCACCAAAAAGTCGCGTGAACGACCTTGGTATTGTTCATTAAGAACGGCCCCTAAGAGTAAACCTTTACCGCGTACTTCTGAAAAAACATGATATTTTTCATTGATTTTGTTCAAACCATCACGCAATAACTGCTCGCGATGTTTTACGCCATCTAACACTTCAGGTGTGTTCACTACATCTAATACAGCATTACCGATAGCGCAGGCTAACGGGTTACCACCGTAGGTAGAACCGTGAGTGCCCACTTTTAAATGCTCGGCAATCTCAGCCGTTGTCAGCATAGCTGCGATAGGGAAACCACCACCGAGCGCTTTAGCTGTGGTTAAGATGTCAGGCACGATTTCAGTACCCATGTAAGCGTACAGTTCACCAGTACGGCCCACACCCGTTTGGACTTCATCAAAAATCACTAGTGCATTGTGCTTATTAGCCAGTTCACGCACGGCTTTCAAGAATGCAGGATCGGCATCAATAATACCGCCCTCGCCTTGCAGCGGCTCAAGCATGATGGCGCAAGTCTTATCGGTTACTGCGGCTTCTAAGGCGGCAACATCGTTAAATGGCAGGTGAGTAATGCTCTGCGGCTTAGGACCAAAGCCATCGGAATAGGCAGCTTGTCCACCGACACTGACAGTGAAGAATGTACGGCCGTGGAAAGCTTTATCGAACGCTATGATTTCATCTTTCTCAACGCCATGTTTTTCTAAGGCATAACGACGGGCAAGTTTTAATGCGGCTTCGTTGGCTTCGGCGCCAGAGTTGGCAAAATACACTTTGTCGGCAAACGTGCTATTAACTAATTTAGTCGCTAATGCCAAGGCAGGCTCATTCGTCATTACGTTTGACAAATGCCATAATTTTTCACCTTGTGTCTTAAGAGCATTCACAAGGGCTGGATGACAGTGACCTAAGCAATTTACCGCAATACCGCCAGCAAAATCGATAAACTCGTTGCCCTCTTGGTCCCAAACTCGGCTTCCTTCGCCACGAACAGGGATTACGGCAGCAGGCGCATAATTAGGCACCATCACTGCGTCAAACTGGGCACGGTCCAACTTCATATCAACGCTCATTCTTCTTCGTCCTTTGTGTTTGTGTAACGGCGCCTTGCACCGTCAGAGTCCCATAGGTATCTTTATCTAGAGTTAGTGATACTGGGATTGCTTGTGTCTATTAATAACCATTATTAGCGAAAATGTGATCAAAATACCAGTTTTTCACAAACATCAATCCACGCACTTCCACCCAAAGTGCATAAAGATTGCAGTTTAAGAACTATACAAGCGTTTAAGCCCGTGGCTTGCAGCATAATTAGTCAGAAAAAAAGTTATTTACCCCTCATTTTGCTAGCTATTCACTGAATGTGAATAACTACACCATTTTAACGAATCAAGTGTGAAAGCACAAAATGGCCAATTTTCGACCTCACTTCAAGGGCTTCGGGTAATAAATTGAACAGAGGAAACACATGGGGCATGTTAGGGTAAAAGCAGCCCGTTATTTCACCACCACAGGCTTTTATTTGGGCGACTAAACGTTCAGAATCCTGTAATAATAACTCCCGCGTACCCGCAATCACTAAGATGGGCGGCAGATCTACCAAGTTCCCTTGTAAGGGGGAAACTTTTGCCGACATAGGATCGGCCCCAGCAAGATAAGCGCCACGTAAGCGCAGCAATGCCTCTATGGTGAAGAAGGGATCGTCGGCTGCGAGTATCAACTCAGTATCCCCCGTAAGCGCCAAGTCTAACGCGGGCGATAGCAAGATACAGGCGGTCGGTAAAGGCAGGGCTAAACGTTTTAATTCCAGCAACAAACTCAGTGCTAAATTGCCGCCCGCCGAGTCACCCATGAGGATCAAATTCTTCGTGCCTTTCAGCTCAATTAACCGCCTATAGGCTTCAAGCACATCATCAAATGGTGCGGGGAAAGGATGCTCAGGAGAGAGACGATAATCAGGAATATAAGCATCTAATTGACAGCGCTGGCAGATATCTGCGACCAATCTTGCATGGGCATGGGGCGTTTTAAAACAGAAGCCTCCGCCACGGATATAAAACAGACTTCCAAGGCGAGAAGGTTCGTTGAGAAGCACATAATGTAACAAGTTTGAGTGTTGTAAGGGGATGGTAGCGCTGACTAACTTATCCGGCCAAGGGAGCCAACGTCTATCAAGCTCAAGCAACTTTTCACGCACTTGCGCTAAGGGCATTTTGGCCTGTCCACGACTGATGGATGGCCTAGCGACATAGGATAAAATGGTATTTAGTACAGATGCTTGCCAGCTTGGCATATCCCTTCCTCTACTTAAACGCCGCAATCATGGCGCTACGTAGCAGACCGAGGATTACAGCAGATCTAACTTCCTATAGTTTTGTGCTTTTAAGCGCAGTACTTCTTGCTCATTTAACTCATAATAATCAAACATTAAGCGCTTTTCTTGGGGATCGATTTGACGCATTTCTTCGAGCAATACCACCTTAGCATAACAGTTTGCCCGCGCGACTAATGCCGACTGAGGCGACAATTCTCGATAGCTTAAGGTTTGGTCTAACTCCTTTAACAACCGAGTTAAGGGACTCGCTTCAAACTTAAGTAACTCTAATAATTGCCAATTAAGTTTAAGACCATGGCTTAGCACTTGTTCAAATACGGCCTTAGCAGGAAACTCAGTGGCAATCACCGCATCATACACTTCCTTATCACGGCTGCTACTGGCTTCTCTTATCCAAGATCCCCATGTTTGGTCGAATAAACGGGCACTTAAACTCAATACAACGGATGTACCTAACTGATTAAGTAAGGCACTACTATAAACCAAGGCTGAGTCAGTATTATGAAGCTGAGCTAAAGCATTGGCCGCTATGCCACTGACTATGCTGTAGCGCCATAATTTACGGGTAGTCCATAACAACTTAGCATTGCCACTAGGAAGCCAATTTCGCAAACAAAAGTAAGGGATAATGGTGCGAAGGTTTTCGATACCGATGTAATTCATCACTAATTTGATATCAGTGACCCGCACATCTGAGCTCTGAGACCGGCGAGCGCGAAAAGATGGGCTGTTGACCATGTTGGTTAAGTCGCGGCACAACCAACTTAAGTTACTGATCAGTGGCCTTAATCGCGTTGCATCGAGATTTTTTGCCAGCAATAATTCCAGCAAGAGGATTTGCGACTCATTGATATCTGACTTAGCCAGAACAGATTCAGGGGACGCGAGTTGATGCTCGATGGCGTTAATGACAGTTTCATGCAACTGGCTCGATACGGCTTCAAACACTTCTTTAGCTTTAATTTGTTTCATCAAACGCACCAAAATGGCTTCGCGTTCAACATCTAACTTATTTGCATCGGCCTCTAATTCAAGGTCGAGTTCATCCAAAAGAGTCGGGCTCGCTTTTTGCTTTCCGAGGATCAATTGTTGATAGAGTCTATGTTCTATCTCTATAATTTTGCCGGGTCTTACACCGCCCGCAACCGAAATCGCCACTATAAATCTTTCCTATATCGCTAATGCCCGAGTGACGTCAACACAATCAAACTCTCAAAATCATTACAATTTCAGCACATACACTTAATCTTAGCAATAATGCAAAGTCGCAGAACGCAAACAAAGAGTTATATCGGATATTTCCTAGTCAGTTACCCAATAAAAAGGCCTCGACTAGGAGACCTTTAACAGAAATCGAACTGATTTATTTAAGTTCTTGTTCAAATAACTTATAGATGCGGCGGTATTCATCTAACCAGCTAGAAGGTTGACGGAAACCATGGGGCTCAACAGGATAAATCGCCATTTCAAAGGTTGGTTTTTCCAATTCAATGAGGCGCTGTACCATACGTACACTGTCTTGGAAGAAAACGTTGTCGTCCATTACTCCACTCATTATAAGTAGTGGTTTAGTTAATCCTTGGGCATGCTCAATCGGAGAGCTGCGCTCATAGGCGATAGGATCAACTTCAGGCGTATTTAAGATATTAGAGGTATATGGCGCATTATAATGTGCCCAGTCCGCCACAGGACGCAATGCAGCTCCAGCTTGGAACAAGTCCGGCGCGGTAAACAAAGACATAAAGGTTAAGAATCCACCGTAAGAGCCACCATAAGTACCGACACGCTTAGTATCGACATGGGTATGAGTCGCCATCCACGTTACGCCATCCTTTAAGTCTTCCACTTCTGGATGACCCATATTGCGATAAATAGCGGTGCGCCAATCTCGGCCGTAACCTTTAGAGCCACGGTAATCCATGTCCATCACAACATAACCTTGTTGAGTCAGCAGGTTGTGGAACATAAACTCGCGAAAATAACCGCTAAAACCATAATCGGCATTCTGCAGATAACCTGCGCCGTGATTGAAAATCACCGCAGGATATTTCTCAGCGCGGGACTTATCATAGCCTTGCGGCAGATAAACTCGAGCGTACGCATTGCCAGCACCATGATTTGAAGGTACTGCTACCACTTCTGGCGCTTGCCATGGGTAATTTTTGAAGGCATCACTGGTATAAGACGTCAGCTGCTTTAACTCGCCGCCAATGGGTTGAACATAAAGCTCATTTGGCTGAGTACGGCGTGAAGCATTGAGTAATAGCTGAGTGCCATCGGGGCTTAAGCTGTAATCTAAGTTGCCATCCCACTGGGTTAGTTGCTCATTTTTACCTGTGGCAAGATTCACGCGGTGAACGTTATAAATGCCGGGGTGACTCTGGTTCGCTTTGTAATAGATGTAATTGGCATCCGGTGACAGCGTAATATCACTCACCACAAACTTGCCTTGGGTTAACGCACGCGGCTTTTCGCCTTGAGCTTTAATATAAAGCTGCGAATAACCGGACTCTTCTGACAAGTAATACAAGGTATCCGTATCCGGTAACCAACCGAATTGGTTGTAGTCGTAATTCACCCATGCATCATCATGCAAACGATGTTCGGTAATGAATTTACCCTTAGCAAGATCGACACTGGCGATCCAGCGATCTTTGTTATCAGTTGCTTCTAGCATCAGGGCTAATTTATTTTCCGACTCATGCCATTGAATCGCACTCTGAGTCCAGCCCCAATCCTGCATCAACTGAATTTTACGTGGCGATTTAGTGCTTTGATAAGTTTCGCCTTTTGCTTTAGCATTTTCAGCTTTCACTTTGGCTAGCACATCTTCATCAAAACCAGTAAGGCCCTCGATTGTGATATCGACTTTTTTATGTTGGTTTAAATCAAGCACCACAAAACGTTGCCCTGGTGGCGTATCTTCAGCCACGCGCGCGCGCACTGGCACTGGGTCGATATAACCTTCGCTACCTAAGTAATTAGGCATGATGTCGTGTTCGCTGCTACCTGTGTAATTTTTATCTGTAAGCGCGACTAAAATATAGCGGCCATCGGGTGATAAACTCAGCTCTGACACCACTTCGCTATCGCCTAAATACCAAGTGCTGGCGGCGAGCGTTGGATCGTTTTTTTGTAATTCATCTTGGTACTGCGCTTTAGCTTTAGCATTTTCTTGCTGCAGCGCTACATACTGAATCAATCTGTGCTGTTGTTTCGCAATATAAGACGTCGGCTCTTTTACCGCTTCTGGTGCTTTCGCCATTTTAATTTCAGCAAGTTGCTCGACTAAGCCTGAATCTTGATGAATTTGGAAAACATTGTCGCCCTGCCAATAGGCGATATCGCCATTATTGAGATAACGCACACCATCGATGGCGCTACGCTGGCGAGTCAGTTGGCTGATTTTACCCGTGCTTAATTGCTTAACAAAAATGTTGCCTTGATATAGGTAAGCCTTGTGGGACTTAGTGCGATCAAACACGCCAAACTGCTGATCTGCCGCATGTAACTTATCGAGAGCTAGCTCGACGGCGCGGCTGTCATTGATGCCTTGCTGATAATAGCTACGCAGAGGTGAAGCACTCGCTTGGCGGGCAAACAGCACGCTTTGGCTATCGTCGCTCCAGTAAGCCTCTTTGGCAAAGATCCCCATCCAATCAGGATTTGCCATAATTTGATTAAGCGTAAGCGCCTGTGAAACTTGTGGCGGTTGGGCTAAGGGAACTTGGAATGCTGGCGGAGCTATTACGGGAGTTGCAGTTTCAGTCGATGTCGCTGCGCACCCTGCCAATACGGCAACCGCTAACGCACTAAAACCCAAATTTCGCATTACGCTTCTCATTTATCCTTCCTTTTATTGTTATCGCAATGGCTAAATGACCCAGTCTACTTATCTGCTGGTTTCGCCTATTCGCGTAGTTTTGCGGCAGTTATAGCATAGTTAATCGCTAAACTTGCTTAAAAGAAGGATAAATCTTGTAACAGAAATTGATAGTGTGGAGAGTTTTTAAGGCGAGGAAATTATACGGACACAGCCGGTTGCGCTAAAAAATTGGCTAACAGTTCGAGACCTTGCTCAGTAAGAATTGATTCGGGATGAAATTGCACCCCATAAAGCGGTAAGTCTTGATGGCTCATGGCCATGATTTCTCGGCCGTGAATTGCATCGTCAAACCAAGCATCGAGTACAAAACCTTCAGGCACAGCATCAACCAGTAACGAGTGATAACGTGTCACGGTTAAAGGCTGATTTAATCCCTTAAATAACCGCTGTCCAGTGTGCGTAATTGCACTGACCTTGCCATGCATTACCCGTTCGGCACGCACTACATTGGCACCAAAAACCTGTGCCATCGCCTGATGTCCCAAACAGACACCTAAGATTGGCATGCGCGCAGCAAAATGCTCAATCGCCGCAAGGGAAATTCCCGCCTCATTGGGAGTGCAAGGGCCGGGCGAAATCACCAGATGAGTAGGCGCAAGTGCCTCTATGTCGGCTAGGCTAATTTCATCATTACGTTTAACTACTATCTCTTGCCCTAGCTGCTGAAAATACTGCACTAAGTTAAAGGTGAAAGAGTCGTAATTATCGATCATTAGCAACATACAAGATCCATTGGTCTAAATGGGTAAAGGTAACGCATATCTAACGGATGAATGCGGGCGCAAATGCTATCACACCTTGTACTTAAGGTTTAACCAATTACGGCGATAAAATACAGCGACAAAAAAGCCAGTCATTAGACTGGCTTAGTTTTTAAACGACTTGGGCATTTCACCACAGTTATTTAACCACAGTTAAATGACTGCGACGCTTAGGAGGCTCATCTGTCGGTTCAAACGCTTTATCTGTTGTTTCAACAACAGATAAAGATGAATCGACTTCATCGTCCATCAGGTAAGCATCTTCGATATCGAAGACAGTGCCAGCACCGTTTTCACGGGCATAAATAGCGACAATCGACGCCATTGGCAACATCACCTGCTGAGGAACACCACCAAAACGCGCATTGAACTCCACACACTCATTGCTAATTTGCAAATTGCCCACTGCGCCAGCAGCGATATTCAACACTATCTGGCCATCCTTCACGTATTGCTGTGGTACTTGAGTGCCTTCAACAAAGGCATCAACCACAACGTGAGGAGTCAATTGGTTGTCCATCAACCAATCATAGTAAGCCCTTAGTAAATAAGGACGATTTGGAGTCAAAGGTTTCATTACATACCCATGCGCATTTCGCGTTCGGCTTCAGTTAAAGAAGCTTTAAACGATTCACGCTCAAAAATACGTGTCATATACGCTTTGATATCTTTAGCTACACGGCTATCTAGCTCAATACCTAATACAGGTAAGCGCCACAACAATGGGCCAAGGTAGCAATCCGCTAGACCAAATTCTTCGCTCATGAAGTAAGGCACTTCACCGAAGATAGGCGCAATTGCGATCAGGCTTTCAGTCAACTCTTTACGAGCCGCTTCAACACGATCACCTTTACGGATACGGTCAACGAGCGAATACCAGTCAGTATCGATGCGGTGCATCATCAAACGGCTTTGGCCGCGAGACACTGGATAAACTGGCATCAAAGGCGGATGAGGAAAACGCTCATCCAAATATTCCATGATAATACGTGATTCGTATAAAACGAGTTCACGGTCTACCAAAGTTGGCACTGAGTTATATGGATTTACTTCGAGCAAATCCTCAGGCATTTCGTTAGGGTCGACCTGTAAAACATCAACAGTAACCCCTTTCTCAGCTAACACGATACGTACTTGATGGCTATACAGATCATCAGCACCTGAAAACAGTGTCATGATAGAGCGTTTGTTGGCAGCAACAGCCATTGATACCCTCCAGAATCGAAATAAAACAAAAGTAAACGAGGGGCAAAGCCCCCCGTTTACACTATGCGGATATTACATTTTACCCGTTATTGGTGCCTAGTGTACATCTTTCCAATACTCTTTCTTCAAGAGGTAGGCCACAATAAAGAATATAAATAGGAATCCGAGTACCCACCAGCCCATAGCTTGACGCTCTAGCTTAACAGGTTCAGCCGAATAAACTAAGAAGCCAGTGATATCACGTACTGCTTGGTCGTATTCTTCCGCATTCAATTTACCGCCAGTCACCACAATAGTGCCATCTTCTTGTTTAACTGGTGTGCCTTGTAACTCTTCGAGTACATGTGGCATACCAACAGATGGGAATACTGTGTTATTCACACCAAATGGGCGACTTGGATCTTTATAGAAGCCTTTCAGATAGGAATAAACCCAATCTTCACCACGCACACGAGCAACTAAAGTTAAGTCTGGCGGTGTAGCACCAAACCATTTAGCAGCATCTTTAGGTGGAATAGCGTTTTGCATCAACTCACCAATTTTAGCATCGGTGAACATATACTTATTACGCATATCATCCGCAGAGATACCGATATCGGTCGCTACACGTTCATAACGTTGATACTGAGTGCTATGGCAACCAGAACAGTAATGTTGGAACAGGTCCACACCACGCTCTAAAGAAGCTTTATCATGCAGATCAACATTGGCATCTTCTAAATGAATTTTATGTCCGCTCGCGGCCATAGCCAACGTCGGCAACAAGGTAACTAATGCAATCAATAATTTTTTCATTAGTGTGTCAACCTCGCTGGAACAGGTTTAGTTTTTTCATTCTTGCTGTATACCCACAGCGCTACAAAGAAACCAAAGTAAGTGAAAGTAAACACCTGTGCAACTATCGTCAGCGTCGGCGTGGCAGGCACTACCCCTAAATAACCCAATACTATGAAAGATATAGCAAATTGAGCAATGTTCAGCTTATGTAGCGTACTACGGTAGCGAACTGACTTCACTTTACAGCGATCTAACCAAGGCAATACGAACAGTACTGCAATCGACAGACCCATCATTATCACGCCACCCAATTTATCAGGCACAGCACGTAAAATGGCGTAAAAAGGAGTGAAGTACCAAACGGGTGCAATGTGTTCAGGTGTCTTCATCGAGTTAGCCGCTTCAAAGTTTGGCTTTTCAAGGAAGTAACCACCGCCTTCAGGAATAAAGAACAACACATAGCAGAACACTATCAGGAAGCCCGCGACGCCCATGATGTCTTTTACAGTGTAATATGGGTGGAATGGAATACCGTCAACTGGCCAGCCATTTTCGTCTTTGTTCTTCTTAATTTCGATACCGTCAGGGTTGTTAGAACCCACTTCATGCAGCGCAATTAAGTGTAAAAACACGAGTACGACTAATACTAGCGGCAGAGCAATAACGTGCAGCGCAAAGAAACGGTTCAGCGTTGCGCCAGAGATCACGTAGTCACCACGGATCCACAGGGTTAAGTCGTCACCAATAACTGGAATCGCACCGAACAGAGAGATAATTACCTGCGCACCCCAATATGACATTTGACCCCATGGCAGCAAATAACCCATAAAGGCTTCGGCCATCAACACGAGGAAAATTAACATACCGAACAGCCACAGTAGTTCTCTAGGCTTCTGATATGAACCGTAAATTAAACCACGGAACATGTGCAGATAGATCACAACGAAGAAGGCTGAAGCACCCGTTGAGTGCATATAACGCAGCAACCAACCGTATTCAACATCACGCATTATGTATTCAACAGAGGCGAATGCGCCTTCTGCTGTTGGTACATAGTTCATCGTCAACCAGATACCTGTCAGTAATTGGTTAACCAATACCAACATCGCTAGCGAACCGAAAAAATACCAAAAGTTAAAGTTAGTTGGCGTAGCGTACTGACCCACGTGACGGTTATAAGTCGCCGTCATTGGGATACGCGCATCAATCCAATTAATTAAATTCTTAACCATTACGCCACTCCTTTATCTACACCGATAATCACGGTGCCATCATCAACGTATTGATGTGGAGGGATAACTAGGTTCAATGGAGCAGGTACGCCTTGGAAAACGCGACCAGCCATATCGAACTTAGAGCCATGACATGGACAGAAGAAACCAGAAGTGACACCTTCAACTTGCTCACCAAATGAATCTGGCAAATAAGTAGGTGAACATCCGAGGTGGGTACAAATACCGACAGCAATAAAATACTCTGGCTTAATTGAGCGCAAAGGATTTGTTGCATAATCAGGCTGCTGCATCTCAGCAGAAGCAGGATCTCTTAACTTATCATCATGTGTTGGCAGTTCATTGATCACAGCATCTGTGCGACGGACAACCCATACAGGTTTTCCACGCCACTCAACACGGATCAGCTGACCTGGCTCTACTTTACTGATATTTACTTCGACCGGTGCACCTGCAGCTTTCGCTTTGGCACTCGGATTCCATGACTTGATGAAAGGAACCGCTACAGCGACGGCACCAGCACCACCTACTACGGCGGTTGCGGCTGTCAGGAATCTGCGACGTCCGGTATCGACTGGCGCATTGCTCATCCACTTATCTCCCAGAGGGTGTTGGAATTTTTATATTTCAAAGACTTTCAGCCCTTAGTCATCACTAGAGTCAAAAATCGAAGTTTGAAGCGGGGCTCATTATAGCTAAAAATTAGAAGCAGATCATAGTGAAAACACGCAAGTAAGTTAGGGAGATTGCGTGTTTTTTAAAAAAAGCCTAAAAAAGACCCAACTATTAACCCATTTTAATTCATTTGGATCATATTTTAAGCTTCTTGTCTGTGATATCGGCATAAAGCATGCATCGCTAATATAAATTAGCCCAGACTTTTCAAACTAAGTTAACAATCGCCAGATAAAAAAATAGGCCCTGAGTAACAGGACCTATTAAATCAATACTTTTAATGCATTACTTCTTGGGTGCAGTGCTCTTCATATACTTGAAGAACTCGCTATCAGGCTCTAACACCATAATATCGGACTTGCCTGAGAAGCTGGCTCGATAAGCCTCTAAGCTACGAACAAAACCGAAGAATTCAGCATCTTTGTTGTAAGCATCAGAATATATCTTCGCTGCTAACGCATCCCCTTCACCTCGAATGGTTAAGGCTTTACGTTCAGCTTCGGCAATCTTCACCGTCACATTGGCATCTATCGTTGCACGAATAATTTCAGACTGTTCTTTACCTTGCGCTCTATGCTCTTTTGCCACAGCTTGACGCTCTGCACGCATACGCTGGTAAATACTGTTACTGACGTTAGCCGGTAGATTGATTTGCTTTACACGCACATCAACAACTTCAATACCTAAGTCTTTTGCACTTTCTGAGGCATTGGATAACGCATCATTTTGCAGTTCATCACGCTTACCAGAAACAATCTCTCTAATAGTGCGACGACCAAACTCTGTGCGTAAATCGTTGTTGATCTTACGTTGTAATAGCGATTCTGCATTCGACTTAATACCACCGTTTGTAGACAGGTAATATTTTTCGAAATCCATAATGCGCCACTTCACATAGGAATCGACCATAAGGTCTTTCTTCTCTGAAGTCACAAAACGATCAGCTGCACCATCGAGTGTTTGAATACGGGCATCGAGTAATTTTACTTTATCGATCACAGGCACTTTCATGTGCAGGCCTGGACCATAGACGCGGGTGACTTGCTTACCGTCAACGTCGTCTTTTAAAATTTCACCGAAACGCGCCACAATAGCGCGCTCGCCTTCATTCACCACCATTAAAGATGACAAACCAATACCTAAGAGCACGGCGATAAGAATAACGCTTAATCTACCCATGGATTACTCCCTCCCTTGGCGAGTACGATCATCGCGGGATGGACGTCCACTCAAAGGCTCATTCGCGCGAGTCGTTGATACAGATGAAGAATTAACATTTTGCTGTGGCTTAGCTTCCAGCTCATTTGTCGCAGGCTTCTGCTGAATTAACTTATCTAGCGGTAGGTACATTAAGTTGCCGTTGTTCTTAGCATCAATCAGCACTTTATTCGTATCTGTCATCACTTGCTGCATTGTATCAAGATACAAACGCTTACGAGTCACTTCAGGCGCAGCTTGATACTCTGGTAATAACAACTCAAAACGAGCCACTTTACCGCGAGCTTCCAAGACTTCACGCTCTTTGTAAGCATTCGCTTGTTGCGCCATACGTTCAACTTCACCACGAGCTTTTGGTTCAATTTCACGGGCATAAGCTTCAGCTTCACGAATAAAACGTTGTTCATCTTCTTGGGCAGAAATCGCATCATCGAAGGCGTCTTTCACTTCTTCTGGCGGACGTGCCGGTAAGAAGTTAACGTCAACAACAGCAAGACCCAATTTGTACGGTTCAAGAATGCGCTCTAACTCTTTCCACGTATCGCGACGAATAGCATCACGGCCCGTAGTCAGAATATCATCCATCTTGTTATGTCCAATGACATAACGCAGTGCACTGTCAGTCGCTTCACGCAAACTGGCGTTCGCATCGACGGCACTAAATAGATATGAGTAAGCATCTAAAATACGATACTGAACATCAAGCTCAACTTTCACGACGTTTTCATCGGATGTCAGCATGCTACCAGACGCAGGAATAGAGCGAACCGATTGAATGTCGACGGGATAAATTTGGTCGATAAATGTGGCTTTCCAATGAAGTCCAGGGCCAATTTCGCCAGCGTGTTTACCAAATCGCAGTGCCACACCACGCTCAGCTTCTTTAATTGTATAAAAACCCGAAAGTCCCCAAACAACTACAGCAACAGCAAGAATGATGATTAGGCTAAACGAACTAAAAGACTGGCCTGAGCCATTTCCTTTGCCGCCAAAGCGCTTTGAAAGATTACGAAAAACCTCGTCAAGGTCCGGTGGTCCTTTGTCGTTACCACCTTTATTTCCCCAAGGATCATTACCCTTGTTACCGGGCTCGTTCCAAGCCATTTAGCACTCCATAAGTGGATGAAATAAATTAGATTATTAACAAACAGCTTCATCTATCGAATCTTCGAAGACGAAGGTTTCTAACTCACCCTGACTCTGTTTTGTTAATCGGCGCCAATCGGCGTCCGATAAACGAACAGACAAAATACAGTTCCCCAGATCGTCGTACTCTTTCTGCTGTATCGCATCCAGTCGATAAAACTGGCCAAGATAATGTCCAGCAGTTGCCGGAATTCTAAGTGTTAGCTCTTTAATCACCTCACCAATAAGCTCAGTGATGGCTTTCAATAGCAAATCAAATCCTAAACGCTTCTGTGCTGAAACCCAAACTCGAACGGGTTTGCCTATGTCGTTATATTCAATTCTTGGCGTCACATCTTCGAGTAAATCGATTTTGTTACAGACCACGAGTTGCATGACTTCATCGGCTTGGATGTCTTTCAGTACAGATTGAACCTGATCAAAATTATCCGCCATGTTTTCATCTGCACAATCAACTATGTGTAGTAATAACTCAGCTTGCCTTGTCTCTTGTAAGGTTGCCTTAAATGCAGCAACGAGATCATGGGGCAAATGACGAATGAACCCTACAGTATCCGCTAATATCACGGCACCATCAGGTAAATCTAACTTTCTTAGCGTAGGATCGAGTGTGGCAAATAGCTGATCTGCAGCATAAACATCAGATGATGTTAGGGCATTAAACAGCGTTGATTTACCCGCGTTTGTGTAGCCGACTAATGAAACTGTCGACAAATCACTACGCTTACGTGCACGTCGACTCTGTTCACGTTGCTTATCAACTCGCTCTAAGCGTTTGTTGATATTTTTAATCCGTCCTCTGAGCAAACGTCTATCGGTTTCGAGCTGGGTTTCCCCTGGACCACGTAAACCAATACCGCCCTTTTGCCTTTCAAGATGCGTCCAACCACGGATCAGGCGAGTCGACATATGGCGCAATTGCGCTAGCTCCACCTGTAACTTACCTTCGTGAGTTCGCGCTCTTTGGGCAAAAATATCGAGAATAAGTGTCGTACGGTCGAGCACACGACACTGACACACTTGCTCAAGATTACGCTCTTGGGCTGGACTCAATGCATGATTAAAAATCACCACATTGGCTTCAGTCGCCGCCACTAATGCAGCTAACTCTTCGGCTTTACCAGAACCCACAAAAAATTTGCGATCCGGTGAACGTCGACTTCCAGTAATCACCCCGACTGATCTTGCCCCAGCTGATTCTACTAATAGCTGCAGCTCGACTAAATCTTCTCGGCGTTCCTCATCGGAAAAGTCGATATGGACAAGAACCGCAGTTTCTCCCGCCTCATAACGATCAAACAAGAAGCAAACTCCTCAGATAATACTTATTCGCCACTAGGCGCATCATCTTGAGCACCATATCCGCCTTGGGCATTTTGGTGACCAGTAACGTTGAATGGGCGTGCTG
Source organism: Shewanella sp. S23-S33 (assembly GCF_043359565.1). Taxonomy (NCBI): domain Bacteria; kingdom Pseudomonadati; phylum Pseudomonadota; class Gammaproteobacteria; order Alteromonadales; family Shewanellaceae; genus Shewanella; species Shewanella sp. S23-S33. The sequence continues at coordinate 161,601 of NZ_JBHFFD010000069.1, forward strand.
GCACGACAGTAGAAATAGCGTGTTTATAAACCATTTGGCTCACTGTATTTTTCAACAGAATGACAAATTGATCAAACGACTCTACCTGTCCTTGGAGTTTAATGCCGTTAACCAAGTAAATTGATACAGGAACGCGCTCGCGACGCAATGCGTTCAAAAATGGGTCTTGTAAAGATTGCCCCTTAGCCATTTTATTATTTCCTTTTTAATTTATATAAAATAAATCGATATCAGTGATAGTTTTTTGTTTAGTTTTAGTATTATACAGCAAGGGCTAATAAGCTAGCGGCATTGACGCATAAGTATAACTAAATTCCCCTCAGCACCACTTTCAAGCCAATTCAACTCTGGCCAACTCCGCAACCATGTTAATTGACGCTTAGCCAATTGCCTAGTAGCAGCAACCGCTTTTTCGACCATAGTATCATAGTCAAACTCACCATCTAGGTATTGCCAGCACTGTCGATAACCGACACAACGCATTGAAGGCAAGTCTAAATGCAAGTCTCCACGGGCTTTTAGCTCTGTGACTTCCTCAATAAAGCCCTGTTTGAGCATAAGCGCAAAACGTTGCGCTATTAAGTCATGTAACACTTTGCGCTCGCGCGGTGCAATAGCAAACTGCACTACGTCATAGGGCAAGGGGGCTGACTTGGTCTGAGTCAACTCAGTCATGCTCTTGCCGCTTATTCTATAGACTTCCAGCGCTCTTGAAAGTCTTTGTGGATCATTAGGATGAATTCTTTCTGCCGACACGGGATCTATCTCCCTTAATTGGTCATGCAGTGCTTCCCATCCCTTTTTATCCGCCTCCGCTTGGATCTCGGCCCTAATGGCCTCGTCCGCACTCGGTAAAGGTGACAAACCTTCGAGTAACGCTTTGAAATACATCATGGTTCCGCCAACTAATACTGGCGTTTTCCCCATGCTGACAATCTCTTCTATCTGGGCTATTGCATCGGCTCTAAAGTCGGCTGCCGAATAGCTTTCACTGGGATCACGAATATCAATTAATCTGTGCGGCCCGCGAGCCAGTTCGTCTGCTGAAGGCTTGGCACTGCCAATGTCCATACCACGATAAATTAATGCCGAATCGACCGAAATGATTTCACAGTTATGCTTTTCGGCCAATTCTAATGCTAAAGCTGTCTTACCTGAGGCCGTTGGCCCCATCAAAAATAACACTTTAGGCTGTAATTCTTTATTCACTTGCTTGCTCTTCTAGCCACGATTGCCAAGGTAAGAATATCGCTTTGTTGGCAATAAGCTGTTTTTTCTCTTCAGCTAACTGCGAAAATGCTGCCCAGACTTCTGGTGCCGAAACGAATCCCGTTAAACTGTGTTTTGCCAACCAAAATGCCAATGCGCTCGGCGCAGGTGTTTCAAAACGTAGCGATTGTAGCCACTCAGGGATCACTTTGGCTAACTGGCTCTCTCTGATATATGGGGGCACTTTTTTAATAATCAACTGCTGGTAACGAATTGTTAGTTCTAAACCTAATTGGCGGATCAGCGTGTCGTGTTCAGTGAGCACAGCCTGCCAATCCGCATCAGCCGCGACAGACACTGGCATCAATAAAGGCTGACCAATTAACCCCGTCGCTAGTTTAGCTTCAATCTCTTGGCATCGCGTCGCCAATGCTACTGATTTTATTGATAATAGACTGAGTTTATCTTCCGACGTCATCACCCAATATTGCCCATCTAATATCGATGGCATAGGTAACACAGACTGATAATCTTGATCTTTTACACTGTAAGAAGGGGTTTGCAGTAAAGCACCATAACTTGCTATTGCCGCCTTTGACGGTAATTCAGTACGTTGTCGAGATTCACCTGCAGAATAACTGCCACGGCTGCTGTCCCTTGGCGTTGTCATGCTGCCAAAAGCATTGGTTTGAGTGCCAAAACTGGCGCCTTCTCGTCCTGCGACTAGAGACTTTACTTGAACGGCAGGGGTAACTGAATCTTGAGCAGACTCAAGTGTATCAGTTTGCGCATTAACTAGAGCTGAATCAGCGCCAAGTACAAAAGGGGCTGAGATTTCAGTGGCGCTTATCGGGGCATCCACAAACACATCTTCAACCTCACCCAAAGAGCTAGAGTGAACGAAGTTGAGCTCTCCTGCTTCTTCCAGCGCCGATTGCAATGCTTGCAGAATATAATCATGCACATAGCGACTCTGATGGAATCGCACCTCATGCTTAGCAGGATGCACGTTAACATCCACTTGATGGGGATCGATATCCAACATCAGCACGTAGCCGGGTTGTTCAAGTTCTGCTTTTTGAGCAAAGGCTTGACGCACTGCATGATTGACCAAGCGATCACGGATAAGGCGTCCATTGACATAAAAGTAATGGGTATCGCTGATAACCGGTGACCAAGGTGACTGCAAATAGCCACTGAGGCGCAAATCATCGTGTTGGCATTCAATCTTAAGCGCTTGCTCGGCAAATGGACGGCCACACACTTGCGTCAAACGCTGTAAATACTGGGCTTCATTCATGGCAGGACGATAATTACGTACTGTCTTGCCGTTATGCGTCAGCGTGAAATGGATATCCCCACGCACTAATGCAATGCGCTTTAACCATTCATCTATATGGGTAAATTCGGTTTTGTCACTCTTTAAAAAGCGTCTGCGAGCCGGTGTATTAAAGAATAAATCCACCACTTCAATCGTCGAACCTACTGGATGCGCGGCGGGCATCACTTTAACTGCCATGTCGGCACCTTCAGCATGGGCTTGCCACGCTTCGGTTTGCTCAGCCGTGCGTGAAGTTAAAGTTAAACGTGAGACTGAGCTGATACTGGCTAGCGCTTCACCACGGAAACCAAAACTAAGGATTGCTTCAAGATCGTCTAAGGTGTGTAACTTTGAGGTCGCATGGCGCGATAAGGCTAGCGCGAGTTCATCTTTAGGTATGCCAGATCCGTTATCGCGAATTTTAATCAGCTTGCTACCGCCTTTGTCGATTTCAATATCGACTCGGCTCGCTCCTGCGTCGAGGCTATTCTCGACCAATTCTTTGACTACGGAAGCGGGTCTCTCAACCACTTCCCCCGCCGCAATTTGGTTGGCTAATTGCGGAGGCAGGATCTGAATGCCCATCATGCTTTCCTATTTAACTCTGGGGTATGACTAGCGTTTGCCCTAACTGCACCACATCGGACTTCATTCCATTCGCTTGTTTGATGCTGGACATTGGCACACTGTAACGTTGCGCGATTGCAGATAAAGATTCTCCGCGACGGACCTTATGTTTAACCTTTGTCGATACCGCATCGCCAACATAGGCTGTAGGTGTTCTTTCAGTTGGCGTTCTTTCTGCTGATGCTTTTGCTGTGGTTTTGGCCGGCTTAGCACTGCTAGAGCTTCCTCCCCTTCTTTGGGCAAGCAAAGTATCCGCTGGCGGATTGTTGTGATAGTAACGGCTCACCCCCTTATAAATAGCATTGGCAATGCTCTCTTGATGGCGACTACTCGACAGTAAACGCTCTTCTTTAGGGTTTGAAATAAAGCCCGTTTCAACCAAGATTGAAGGAATATCCGGTGACTTCAGCACGGCTAAACTCGCGGACTCAGGGCGACTTTTATGCAATTGAGTCACGCCACCTAAATCTTTTAAAATATCCCCCGCAACAGAATGGCCAATTGCCATCGAACTGTTCATTGACATATCGAGCAGCGTCATAGCCAAATACTGTTCATTATCCGTGTTTTGAATAATCTCACCCGCGCCGCCCAGCAACTCAGAGTGTTTCTCTTTTTGCTCTAACCAACGACCAATTTCACTATTAGCACGACGCATTGATAGCACCCATACGGAGGCGCCACGTGGATTGGGCGAGGTAAAGGCATCCGCATGGATAGAAATCAGCAGATCTGCCTTACTGTTACGCGCCAGTTCAGAGCGTTTATTTAAATTCACAAAATAATCACCAGTACGGATCATCACAGCACGCATGCCTGGCGTGTCATTGATTTTGCTGGAAACACGTCTGGCGATTTCTAGGGCGACCTTTTTTTCATAAACACCAGAAGGACCAATGGAGCCAGGATCGTCGCCACCATGACCCGCATCAATAGCAATGACAATATCGCGGGATGATTGCGCCGCTTGGGTGACAGTTTTGACGGGTGTAGATGACACGATAGCCGTTGCCGTAGTTAACGTTTTATCTTCTAAATCAACCACTAAACGATTGCCATAGGGCGCAGTAACAGGCAAAGAAAACAAGCTTGCATTCAATGGTTTTACGAGATCGATCACTAAGCGCAAATCACCTTTAGTCGGTGACTTACTGATCCGTACGCCCTTAACTAACTTACTGTTGTTTTCAAGATTTTTAAGCACAACTTTAGCAGTGGTCTTTTTTAAATCCACCACTAAACGATTAGGGCCATCTAAAGAGAAATAGGTGTAATCAGGCACTCCACTCAAGTCAAACACGATTCGAGTTGACTCAGGCGCGGCCCAAATACGTACGCTTTCTAACTGATTAGCAGCATGGGCCACCACAGAGAAAAAAGAACATAAAGAAAGAATAATAATTTGAAAATACGGGTTATTTTTTATCATTTTAGTTTTTATTTTATCGCTTTTAATAACTTTTCACCTGGCTCAGACAAGGCCTCTATGCGTATTTCTCGCCCACTATTTTGATAACTTAAATGCATATGGACATCGGCAGCGGGCAGTAAACCCTCTCCCTTATCTGGCCATTCAACAATGCACAGACTCTTATCCGTAAAGTAATCACGGATCCCCATAAACTCGAGTTCTTCTGGATCGTTTAAACGATACAAATCAAAATGATAAACTTCGACACCTTCTAACTCATAAGGTTCAACTAAAGTGTAAGTCGGGCTTTTAACGGCACCTTTATGGCCCAATCCCTGAATTAAGCCACGACTCAGCGTCGTTTTACCGGCTCCTAAATCACCCGTAAGATACAGAGTCAAAGGCGCTTGGACATGGCGGGCTAATTTTTGCCCAACCGCAATAGTGTCGTCTTCGTTGTCTAAGAAAAAAGTTAACTCTGTCATATCCGCTTATATCACTGCTATTATTGATGGAGAAGCGACTCAATCCTAAAAAGGCACAGGGCACATAACAAAGTCCAGCCCCGCTTGAGTCTCACATTCCGCCTAGAGTAAATCACTATTCACTAATTGGCGAATAAAAGGCATTAAATCGCTCGCTAACATACCCCGTTCTCCCTGTATTGCCGCAAGATCAGCGGCGCAACCATGTACGACTACGCCAAGCACAGTTGCCTGCATATTATCCATTCCCTGAGCCATGAGCGCGCCTATAATACCAGATAACACATCGCCACACCCACCACTGGCAAGCCCAGGGTTGCCGACTGGTGCAACTACCATTTGCTGACCATCAAAAATGACCGTTCCTGCGCCCTTTAGCAATACAACGCCGCCGTACTTTTGCTGTATAGCGCGAACAGCGGCAAATCTATCCAGTTCAATATCGACCACGGTACAACCAAGTAAACGCGCGGCCTCGCCCGGATGTGGTGTTAGTACCCAATTCGCTTGGCGCCTTGGTTCATTACTGAGCAGATTCAACGCATCGGCATCTAAAACACAAGGCTTATCGCTCAAGCCCACGGCTTTAAACAAATTATACCCCCAGTCATGCTTACCTAAACCAGGGCCAAGCACGATAACCTGCGCCCAACCAAGGCGCAGATACACTTCCATATCGACTAAATCACAACCCCAAAACATCAGTTCAGGACGGGAGACATTCACCGTCAGTTGATGCTCAGGTCGACTGATCACAGTGACTAATCCCGCGCCTGCACGTAGGCAAGCCTCACTTGCCAGTCTCACAGCACCAGCCATGCCTATATCACCGCCGATGACAGTGACTTTTCCCGATTGGCCTTTATGGCTATCCCGTGCTCGGGCGGCAAAATAGTCCTTAAGAGTCTCTCTTCCAACTCTTTGTGCGCTCGCTTCAGCAAAGAAAGGCGTTAATCCTAAATCTGCAAATTCAAGCTCGCCACTGTAATGCCGCGCCTTACCTGTTAACACACCTTGCTTTACACCACCAAAACATAAGGTGATATCCGCCATCACAGCAACACCTACTACGGCGCCTGTATCAGCAATGACTCCAGAGGGTAAATCAAGGCTCAATACCCAAGCCGAATTGTCATTGATGGCACGGATATATTTAGCCATATCGTCGCGCACAGCATCACGTACACCCGTACCTAACAGACCATCGACTATGATTTTCGCAGCGAGAATAGGTTCAACCTCTAACGGCAGTAATTTTCCACCTTCAGCAAGATAATGGGTCAATGCTTGCTGACACTCAGGTGTACCTGCCGCTGACGTCATCATCACAGAAACGTCCATACCACTGGCACGGGCTAAATAGGCGCACACTAAAGCATCGGCACCATTGTTACCGCTGCCGGCAAGGATTAACACAGGTGAGACTTTGGAGCTATGTTTCGCTAAACACTCAAAAGCCGCCGCGCCAGCACGCTCGACCAATTCATAGAGACTAGATACTCCCTGAGACACTGCACTCAGTTCAGCTTCGCGAACTTGTGTTTGGGTGTATAGAGCTTTGGGAAATTGCGATAGATCTTGTGCCATGAAGGATCTCCTTAGACACCAATGACTCCATTTCACAATGAGTAATCTCACCATAGAAGTCTTGGCAGAATTGAGCAAGGCCAATAAAAATCAGCCAATAGATCAAGAAAGTAGCAAAAAAAGCAGCGAGAAATTATGACGTAAATCAGTTCTGGCGCAGAAACCCGCCCAAATGGAGCAAAGTAGAGTAAAAGTGGCCGATACAAAGTCGACATAAAAACCAAAGCCAGCACTGGGCTGGCTTTGAGATTCGAGAAGAAATGACGGTTTAGATATCGTCCATCCGAATCGTACTATGGACTAAACGTTGCTGCTGAGTTTTCTCTACTCGGATCAAATTGGCTAACGCATTGCGCGCATCTTCCGCCGTGGTTGAGTTAACTGTTTTTTCTAACAAACCAATCAGACGATTTTCTAGGTCTAAATGTAAGTTGAGCACATCATCTTCATTCATGTTTGCGGGCAACATAGTATCTTGGCAACGCTTAGTAAAGTCTTCAAAAGTGAAGTCTTTATACCAAGTATCAAGAATACGATGTGGTGCTTCATCCATATAATCACGCAGTTTTTCTGCCATGGTTTTTTGGTGTGATTCAAAATACTCCAACATCATTTTCACACGAGCCGAGTCAGCTTGATTATTGAGTCGGCCATAGAGTTGCGCCATATCTAAGCGGCAATTTGCCACATACTCGAGTAGATCACGTAATTGTTGAATACGCATATAATGCACTCCATTGTCAGGCCAACTACTTGGCGCTATTAATTTTGTCTAATTCCATTATGTGAGTAAAAGCGTTACGAATATTTGAACAAGGTCATAATTTAACTTTCACGCAGCTATCTAATTTAGGAAAACTTGAAGAAACACGCTATAGATCACGCATCTAAATCCTATCACACTGTTTTGTATAAAAGAGAAAAGCCAAAAGAGATCTCAACACACTTAGCCCAAAGGGTATTCGCAAGTCTTTGGTTATGCATGGTGAATCTGAGATAGAGGGCTTGAGGTAGATGTCAGTGAATCAAGACAAATATAGATGAGCCAATTGAGGGAATTATGTGAGAAGTACAGCGACATTATGAACTTAACCAATTGAAAGTTAAATAAACAATAAGGAAATGGAACGAAATTGGAGCGACATAATTTTGATCAAGAGCGGTTCGAACCTATGACCTATACCTTGGCAAAAAAGAATGTATAGCCATATCAAGTCCGCAACTGAGCTAATGTCAATTGAGTAATGTGATAATGGAAGATTCAGGGCATTGGAGCGACATGATTTTGATCAAGAACGGTTCGAACCGATGACCTATACCTTGGCAAAAAAGAAGGTATCGCCATATCAAGTCCGCAACTGATCTAATGTCAATTGAGTAATCTGATAGTGGAATATTTAGGAAATTGGAGCGACATATCGGGTTCGAACCGATGACCTATACCTTGGCAAGGTATCGCTCTACCAACTGAGCTAATGTCGCATAATCTGTATTAATGATTTGGTAAATCACTAAGTTTTAATTTGGAGCGACATATCGGGTTCGAACCGATGACCTATACCTTGGCAAGGTATCGCTCTACCAACTGAGCTAATGTCGCATAATCTGTATTAATTATTGGTAAATCACTAAGTTTTAATTTGGAGCGACATATCGGGTTCGAACCGATGACCTATACCTTGGCAAGGTATCGCTCTACCAACTGAGCTAATGTCGCATAATCTGTATTAATGATTTGGCAAATCACTAAATTTTAATTTGGAGCGACATATCGGGTTCGAACCGATGACCTATACCTTGGCAAGGTATCGCTCTACCAACTGAGCTAATGTCGCTTTTTGCATCACTGCTACATTTGCCTTCAACATTAATAAAGGTATCGTCTATCAACTTTTATCAACTGAGCTAATGTCGCCTTTTGTATCGCTGCTACATTTGCCTTCAACATTAACAAAGGTATCGCCTTTAACATTTATCAACTGAGCTAATGCCGCATTCAATCTAAATGACCGCACATCTCTGTTCGCATCAAAAAGTTGAGGCCGCATTATATGAAAAATTCATGCGGCTGCAACCCCTTCTTGCATATTTATCTACTGATCGGTCAAATTTTAAATACTTTGCTGCGATAATACTGCAATTCAGCGATCGACTCTTGGATATCCTGCAGGGCTTGGTGAGTATTTTGCTTCTTAAAACCGTCCATAGTTTCTGGGCTCCAACGCTTCACTAGCTCTTTAATCGTACTGACATCCACATTGCGGTAGTGGAAATAATCTTCCAGCTCGCGCATATAACGATTTAAAAAGCGTCTATCTTGACCAATGCTGTTACCACACATTGGAGAGGCGCCCTTAGGAACATGCTGTTCTAAGAAGGCAATCGTCTTAGCCACGGCTTGCGCTTCGGTTTCTTGGCTAGCACGAACGCGGTCAATCAACCCTGACTCACCATGGTGCTTTTGATTCCAATCATCCATAGCGGCCAGCACATCATCTGACTGATGAATTGCAATAACCGGGCCTTGACCGATAATATTGAGTTCTTGATCTGTCACTAAAGTGGCAATTTCAATGATCCTGTCGACGTCGGGCTCTAACCCTGTCATTTCCAAATCGATCCAAATGAGATTATTTACATCTGCCGTCATAAATCAGCCTTATCGTGTCAGTTAGCCTAAATTCAGGCTTTTTTATTCAAGAGCGTGTATCATACTGCTTTTTTCCAACACAAAAAATCACCTAATTGACGAAGACGAATCAGTGAGTAAAAAGAAACCCCTAAGCCAAGGTCAATTACGCCGTATGCGCGCTAATCACGAGAAGCGACTCAATCGTGATAGTGGCGATAAAAATACGCCAGAGTTACAGGATAGTTCATTGGGGCAAGAACAGCCCGGTACTGTGATTTCACGTTTTGGCCAACATGCCGACATAGAAACTGAAAGCGGCCAAATTGTGCGCTGTAATATTCGCCGTGCCGTCACCAGTTTAGTGACTGGCGATAAAGTGATCGTACGCTTAGCCATTGAGAGCCAAGCCAATAGCGGCATCGCAGGTATTGTTGAAGCCGTTCATCCACGTCGCTCATCACTTACACGCCCAGATTTATACGATGGCGTGAAAATTATCGCCTCGAATATCGACCAAATTTTGATTGTCTCCTCGGTATTACCCAGCTTTACCACCCAGATCATCGACCGTTATTTAGTGGCCGCTGAAGATACCGATATTCCACCTATCATCATTTTGAATAAAATTGACTTGCTCAATCCCGATGAAGCGCAGGCAATAGATGAAGCGCTACAGCGCTACAAAGACATTGGCTATCCGGTTTATAAGGTCAGCAGCAAGCTCGGTGATGGTATCGATACCATCAAAGGTATACTCAAAGATAAAGTCAGCGTGTTTGCGGGCCAATCTGGTGTGGGTAAATCATCAATCATCAATGCATTACTACCCGATGCAGAGCTTATTATCGGCGATGTTTCCGATAACTCAGGTTTAGGCCAACACACCACCACCACAGCCAAACTGTTGCACTTGCCTAGTGGTGGCGATTTGATTGACTCCCCAGGCGTGCGCGAGTTCGCCCTATGGCATCTTCCTGCACAACGTGTCGGCTGGTGCTTTATCGAGTTTCGCGAATATCTTGGCGCGTGTAAATTCCGCGATTGTAAACACGGTGACGATCCCGGCTGTGCACTTCAAGAAGCCCTGAGCCAAGGTAAGATCAGCGCAGATCGCTTTAATAATTACCATAAAATTATCGCCAGCTTAGATGAACAACGTCATGCCCGCCATTTCCGTGCGGCCACTGATGAATAACGACTTATTGATAAATAACAACAGTCTCAGCAAAGATTGAGCAGTAAGAAAAGGAATTGAAATTGGATAAAGTCAAAATAGCGCTGCAGTACATGCTGCCAAAACACTTGTTATCTCGTTTAGTGGGTAAACTCGCTGCAGCCGAAGCTGGCACCTTGACCACTGCCGCCATCAAGTGGTTTATCAAACAATATAAAATCGACATGAGCGAAGCGGCGCAGAGTGAGCCTGAAGCCTATAAAAGCTTTAATGCCTTTTTTACCCGCGCCCTTAAACCCGGTATTCGTCCGTTAGACATGGACGCCGATATCATGGTACATCCCGTCGATGGTGCGGTAAGTCAGTTAGGCCCCATCAAAAACGGTCGCATCTTCCAAGCTAAGGGTCATCACTATTCATCGTTAACTTTGCTTGGCGATCAAGCCGAAGATGCTAAACGCTTCGAAGGCGGTGATTTTGCGACTATCTATCTGGCGCCTAAAGACTATCACCGTATCCACATGCCGATTAAAGGCACGTTATCAAAAATGACCTATGTACCTGGCGAACTGTTTTCGGTGAATCCGTTAACGGCGAGACACGTACCCGGTCTATTTGCCCGTAACGAACGCGTTGTGGCGATTTTTGAAACCGAATTAGGTCCATTGGCCATGGTATTGGTTGGCGCAACAATTGTTGCCAGTATTGAAACTGTATGGGCTGGCACAGTCACGCCGCCGACAGGTAAGCAAGTCTTCACTTGGGAATATCCAACCCAAGGCCCAGATGCCATCACCTTAGACAAAGGTGAGGAAATGGGTCGCTTCAAGTTAGGCAGTACTGTAGTGATGTTGTTTGCTAAAGATGCTATCGCGACCTTTGCTGAAGGTGTCGAAGCCGAAGCAGTGACTCGTATGGGACAAGCCTTCGCTAACCTGAAAGACGTTAAGCAAGCGGATTAAGCTTTCTTGAGTTCTGCTAAACCTTCGGGATTAATTGAATTGCATCTGGCTGTGCTGCTATTTGGCGGCACAGCTTTGTTTTCTAAATTAATCCCGCTCAGTGCCCTCGACATCACCTTTCTACGCTGTATCGTCGCAGCCACAGTGTTAGGTTTGCTAGTCAAATTCAGCCGCAATCGTTTAACGCTGGCAAGCAAACAAGATTATCTAGTCGCAATCGGGCTTGGGGTTATCGTCAGCCTACATTGGGTGACCTATTTTGCGGCCATGCAATTATCATCGGTTGCCATTGGCATGATTGCGTTTTTCACCTATCCGGTGATGACAGTCATTGCTGAGCCGTTACTGACAGGTAATAAGATAAAATTACACGATATGCTCAGTGGCGTGTTAGTGCTGATTGGGGTGATATTGCTAATCCCTGAGGCCAATTTAGGTAACGACACTACGCTAGGGATTGCCATCGGCATAGTATCTGCCATCTTGTTCACCACCCGTAACTTATTGCACAAACGCTACTTTTCCCAGTACAGCGGCCCCCATGCCATGTTCTATCAAACCTTGGTCGCTGTGGTGTTCCTGATGCCGTGGCACCAAACGGAACTGGGCAGTATCTCATTAGAAGTGTGGGGATTAATTATTTTACTCGGCGTCGTCTTTACCGCAGCGCCACATGCGCTATTTACTTCTGCGCTGAGGCAACTCAGCGCCAAAACGGTTGGGCTAGTCTCTTGCTTACAGCCCTTTTATGGCGCCATGTTAGCGCTGATCATTTTAGGTGAAGAGCTCAATCTCAACACCTTAATTGGTGGCACTATCATAGTCGCTACCGCCATCTTCGAAACCCATCAATCGCACCAGTCACAGCGGCGAAAAAAGAACGCCTGAAACATACCAATCTCAACGCAATTTGGCTAATATGGAGCGTCTTTCGCCCCTAAATGTCTTTAGCCTATATGCCACGTATTTTATTGTTCATTATTGCTTTTTTCACATTTTCCGCACTTGCCAATTCGCCTTTGCAGTTGGACAAACGTCTTGGCATGAACAAGCAAGATCAGCAACAAAATCTCAGCATTGACGAACAAATTAACGAACTAAAAATTAACATAGAAAAACTCGCCGCCAACGCAGCCAGTTTCCAACAAGCGCAGATTGATTTTGAGCAACATAAGAAGCGCACTAACCAAGCACTGAAAGATGCCTATAAGCCTTTATCTCTGGAAAAAGGTACTGACCTCAGCCAGCAGGCTTCCATGGCCTATATTCGCTTGTCTGAACTTAAAGAAAGCGAATCCACCCTTGGCCGACAAGTTAACGATTTATTGCTACGTCACAATGACTTACCTACCGTTATCGCCAGCGCGAGGCAAACTGTCGCCCAAAACAAAAAAGCAGAACTCGCCCCGCTAGATACCCCTACGGGAGAGTTACAGCAAACTCAACGACTCTTCTTTGAACAAAGCCTTGCCACCGATGAAGCAGAACTTGCCAGCAGCCAAAAACGCATTGAACTGACGCAATTACAATTACAGCTAGTCCGCCAACAACTGGTGCAGCAAGAAGCCTTGATCGAAACCATCAACAAGGCAATCAATAAACAACGTCAGCAACAAACGGATGCCACCCTAGCCAAAAACTTAGTTAATACCGAAAAAGTCATCGATCCTATCACCCGTAATATTGCCGACACTAACCAGATTTACGGCCAAAAGCTGCAAACGTTAACTTTGCAGATCAATAATGTGGTCGAACAGCAGGAACAGGCAGAAACCCAATATCAATCCCAAGCTAAACAACTGGCAAACATCCAAGAGCAGATCACTTGGGTCAAAATGAACTCCGCCTTTGGTGAGCGCTTTTTGCAGATGTTGCAATCACTGCCTAAACCACCGAATCACGAAAAACTGCAAACGCTGATCGCCGATGCGCGCTTAGACAGATACCATTTAGAGCAGCAACAAGCCCTCAATGAGCAAGAATTAGAACAACCCGGCTTATACAATGAGCAGCAGATTAAGCTCTTACACTCGCAACAGAGTTTGATCTCGCAGTTGATGCAAAGCTATGACCAATACTTGAGTGAATTAGGCAAGCTGAAGGTCAATTACCAACAACTGAGTCAACAGAATCTCACCCTCAAAAATACCCTTAACGAACATTTATTCTGGGTGCCTAACGCTGCAAGTATCAGTAAGTTATGGCTTACGGATCTTGAGCGCAGCACGGTTTGGCTTGTGCAACAAGCACAGTGGGATGAACTGGGAAAAGCCTGGGATGAACAAAACGATTATTGGTCTTGGTGGATCATATTGCTGGTACTGTGTTTAGTCGTACAAGACTTGATCACTCCTAAATTCAATCGCTTGCTAAATCATTACACTACTTATGTGGGCAATGTGACCCAAGATAAATTCATTTACACTCTCAAAGCGCTCGCCTGCAGTATCAGCTATGCGTTGATAAAACCTTTCCCAGTGATCATGGCGGGATTGATTTTCTACCATTCCGATCGCAATTTTGTGCAAGCAGTGGGTATGGGCATACTGGCGATTGGTTTAGTGTATCTCTTATATCGCTTTATCTTTATTCTGACACTCGACAAAGGCGTACTCGTGGGCCATTTCAAACGCCCCTCAAAACTCATCCAAGCGGGACAATCACGGCTCAGACACTTTGTGCTGATTGCTAGCCCATTATTGGGTCTGATGGGCTTTACCGAAGTGCTCGACACATCACTGGTACGTAATAGCATAGGCCGCGGCGCATTCATTATTTTCTGTATCGTTTTATTCTTGTTATACAAAGATATTTTAATCCTGAGCCGTAAAAACTCAGATGCCAAGAAAGACGGTAAAAACAAAAAACTCATTCAGAAAATGCTCTGGACCTTACTGATTTCTGTGCCGCTTTTAAGCGCAGTGTTAGCCTTTAGGGGTTACTACTTCACCGCTTTCCAAATGCTGTTACAACTGCAATTATCGATCGTGCTGGGTCTGGGTTTCTTGCTCTTATACCAATTGATCAAACGGTGGATGTTAATCGAACGCCGCCGTATCGCCTTCGATCGCGCTAAGGCAAAACGTGCAGAGCGCTTAGCACAAAGGGAAAAAGGCGAAACACATCACCCTTCCGTCGATGGACTCGATACCTACGAAGAACCCGTGGTCGATCTGGAAACCATTTCGAGCCAATCCCTTGGCCTAGTGCGTTCACTCTTGTTATTGGCCTTTTTAGCCAGCTTGATTGGTCTGTGGACTCAAACCCATACGGCGCTGTTTTCTTTCCTCGATGGCATTACGCTGTGGACAACCAATACCAGTGTGAATGGCTTAGAGCAACAATTGCCCATTACCATGAAATCACTGATGTTTGGGCTGATAGTGGTGGGTTTCTCGTTAATGATTGCCACCAATTTGCCCGGCCTACTTGAGCTAATGATCCTGCAAAGGCTTGATCTCTCGCCTGGAACGGGTTTTGCGATCACAACCGTCAGTCGTTATCTGGTGGTTTTCCTCGGACTATTAATCGGCTTCTCTAATCTCGGGATGGAGTGGTCTAAGTTACAATGGCTGATTGCCGCACTGTCGCTCGGTTTAGGTTTTGGTTTGCAAGAAATTTTCGCCAACTTTATCTCAGGTTTGATCATTTTGTTTGAGAAACCCGTGCGGATTGGCGACACAGTGACAATTCGTGATTTAACAGGGACAGTCAGTAAAATCCAAATTCGGGCGACCACCATTATTGACTGGGATAGAAAGGAAATTATCATCCCGAACAAGGCCTTTATCACAGAGCAGCTGATCAACTGGTCCTTGTCAGATCCTATTACTCGGGTCATTGTTTATGTGTCGGTGGCGCGGGATTCAGACCCTGCCAAAGTTGAAGCGACCCTGTATCAAGCGGTGCAAGAGTGTGAAGATGCACTTGCCAGCCCAGAACCTGAGGTCTGGTTTGCCGGCTTTGGTAAACATACCCAAGATTATGAAGTGCGCGCCTATGCAAAAGATATGTCGGCACGCTGGCCACTGCGCCATGATTTACATAAACGAGTGACTAAAAAACTCAAAGAAAACAATCTCGAACTCGCCTACCCGCAGATGGAAATCCATATTAAGAATGGTCAAAATCGCGAGCAACAAGGCATAATTAGAAGCTAATAGGATCGCAGACCATGCTTATTTTTGCTCACCGCGGCGCCAGCGGTTATCAGGCCGAAAATACCTTAGCCGCCATGGCTAAAGCGTTAGAATTGGATGCACAAGCCGTCGAACTCGATGTACATAATGTCGAAGGTGAGTTAGTCGTGTTTCACGACAGACGACTCGATAATAAAAGCTCGGGCACGGGCGTCATTCACTTAGTGAGCAAGGACTACCTAGCAAGCATCAATGTGAAAGGTGAATCCATTCCGACGCTATGGCAAGTACTTGAGCTGATTGCGGGGCGCTGCATAGTCAATATAGAGTTAAAAGGCATTAATACCGTCACGCCATTAATCGACTTATACCCAAAGGCTATGAGTCAGCTTGGGTTTACCAAGGAGCAGTTACTGATTTCCTCCTTTAACCACCCCTATCTGCATGAACTTAAACAGGCGTTGCCGGATGTGTTAGTCGCACCATTGCTTGCCAGTATTCCACTCGATGGGGCTGGCGTGGTAAGCGAACTGAATGCCTATTCATTGCATTTAGATGTGAGTTTTATCAGCCAAGCGCTAGTAGATGACGCCCATAACCGAGGTGCCAAGGTTTATGTTTATACTGTCGATCATATTGATGATATTCATGCGCTTAAGCAGATAGGCGTCGATGGCGTGTTCAGCAATTACCCCGATCGCGCCATGCAAGCCTTAACTCAAAAGGCAATGGCCGATTACTCTGGCTACTTTGAGTAACGGCAAAAATAATAACGCTATTAAGCTTGGCTATTTCGCTGAGCCCAATAACCGATAAAAATAAACATGGCCACAATTAACAGAAACATCCAATGGGATGGCATAGCCACTATATGTCTTGCCACCCAAGGCGTGGCTTTCACGATCAATAGTCCATAGCCAAAGGCATTCACAATAATAAAAACAAATGTTCGCAGCACAAAAGAATGCCCCAACAAATGACGCCTTAAGATACGATTTACATCCGCTGAAAAAACCAAAATAAGACACACCACCATAGCGGTAGCAATATCGAAGGCCCAAGGGCGAAGCATATTGCCTAACTGGGCAATAATGGCGACTAATTGATCAAACATAGACTTAACCTAAAAAGATGCAGCGCAATCCATCTGAGTGGCCGCGACAGCGTATTGAAAAATAACAATAACCAAGCATAAAGGGAGACGCCATGGGGCACAAGTTACTCTTGCTAACAAAGGCAAATCAACAGTACCGCGACTTGATTGAGGCGCAGAGTCTCCCAGATTTAACGTTACTCGATGATAATCCAGCGAGCATAATTGATGCAGATATTTGGTTAGCCGAACCTAAACTCGCCGCGCCCCTATTACCCCATGCTAAAAATCTGCAATGGTTACAATCAAGCTTTGCTGGTATAGATGCTCTGATGAGTCCAAGGGGCAGAAAAGACTATCAACTCACCAATATTAAAGGCATTTTCGGCCCGCTGATGAGCGAGTATCTATTCGGCTATTTACTCGCGCATATCCGCGGCCATCGTTTTTATCGCCAGCAACAAGGACAAAAACAGTGGCTGATTCAACCCCTGCAGCGCCATTCAAGCCTACAGGGAATGCGATTACTCTTACTCGGTACTGGCTCAATTGCCCAGCATCTCGCGAAGACGGCAAAGCACTTTGGCATGCATGTCACAGGGATCAATCGAAGTGGTAATACCGTAGAAGGTTTTGATGCCATAGAAGCTATGTCCAATTTAGGCCAAGTGTTGACACAGGCCGATGTGGTTGCAAATCTACTGCCAAGCACTCCTGCAACGCATAATCTTCTCAATGCTGACATGTTAGCTATGTTAAAAGCTGATGCAGTGCTGTTTAATGTTGGCCGCGGTGATGTACTCGATCTCGATGTGCTAAATACCCAGCTGATCG
The DNA here is from genome assembly GCF_043359565.1 of Shewanella sp. S23-S33. NCBI lineage: Bacteria > Pseudomonadati > Pseudomonadota > Gammaproteobacteria > Alteromonadales > Shewanellaceae > Shewanella > Shewanella sp. S23-S33. Next base: position 179,075 of record NZ_JBHFFD010000069.1, read on the forward strand.
CTAATCCTAGTCAGCAAGCGATCCTCGATGTATTTGCTCAGGAACCTTTGCCCAATAGCCATCCTATTTGGGAACGGGAAAATGCCGTGATCACGCCGCATATTTCGGCGCCAAGCCATCCTGCACACATCGTCGATATCTTTAGCCAAAACTATCGCCGCTACATCATGGGTGAGCCACTGCAGAATCGAGTCGACTTTAGTAAAGGTTATTAGATCAGAGATAAGAAATTGAGTTAGAAATCAGTAAAAGAAAAGGCAATAGTCAGACTATTGCCTTTTTATCTTAAATTTTAGGCAGTTAAACCCTAAAGCTGCGCTTTAAGAATTGATCGACCAATACCGAGTGAGAATCCATCTCGCGGGTCACTTCGTCATTCAAGCCGACCATTTCACTGCCGAGTTGATGACTAGAATGGGTAAATTGCGACACATTCACCACGCTGCGATTCATCTCATTTGCCACACTCGATTGCTCTTCAACCGCGCTGGCAATATGGTGCGTCATATCGGTAATGGTCGAAATGGCCTCACGAATCGTACGTAATGCCGTACCCGCTAAATCCGCCGTTGAAATACATTCGGAAGCGGCAACCACTCCTTGCTGCATACTGATAACAGCTTTATTCGTCCCCTGCTGCAACAGATTAATCATACTGTGGATTTCTTTTGTGGCATCGTGAGTACGTTGTGCCAGCGCCCGTACTTCGTCAGCAACGACAGCGAAGCCACGACCTTGCTCACCCGCCCGAGCCGCTTCAATTGCTGCATTCAATGCCAGCAAATTCGTCTGCCCCGCAATACTCTGAATCACATCGAGCACTGTGCCAATATCTTTACTGTGGGCTTCTAACTCAGTAATCACTTTTGACGTTTGTTGCAGTTGCTCCGCCATAGCTTGAATCGAGCGAATAGTACTCGACACCGTTTTATCACCATTGATAGTTTCAGCGGATGCCATTTGCGTGGCACTCGCCGCATCGGCACAATTGGAGGACATATCGCCTAATGTGGCGGTCATTTCCTGCATCGCTGTAGCAACTTGCTCTATTTCAGACAGTTGAGCCTGACTGGTACTCTGGATTTGTTTTCCCTTAGCGGCAGATATTTTGGCCTGTTCTGACACGTTATAACAGGAATCCGATGCACGCCCAAGAATCGACTTAAGCTCTGAATTCTGCATTTGCAGTGCTAAATCAATCGCGCCAAGATCGTCACAGTTACCACTATAGATATGGGCCATCAGCGGATTATCGTAGATATGCTTCGCCTTAGTCACTAAAGCATAGTAACGACTCAGCACCAGATTACCGCCCACCAGCAATACTAGGACACTTATCGCTAGGGCAATAAAGCCCATTAAGCCAATTTGCAGAGCAAGGTAAAACATAGGTAGCATGGCAACCAATGCGAGTAACAGCAATTTAACTGGCATATCCAAGGTACGTTTTAACGCACTGACGCTGCCCTTTTTGTTCAACTCTGCATAGGCTATTTCTGCACGCTTAACCTGATCGCGTGTGGGTTTAGTGCGTACAGATTGAAACTCGACGACTTTGCCATTAACTGAAATCGGTGAGACATAGGCATCGACCCAATAGTGATCGCCATTGGCGCAGCGGTTTTTCACTATCCCTTTCCAAGGCTCGCCTTTTTTGATACATCGCCACAGATCTTCAAACGCTTGCGGAGGCATATCTGGATGACGCACCATGTTGTGGGGCTTGCCTAGCATGGCATCGAGGTCGTAACCGGCAACGGTACAGAAAGATTGATTGGCGTAAGTGATATGACTTTGAGTATCCGTGGTCGACAATAAAATCCAATCCGCTGGATAATCATATTCTCGCTGTGTAACTGGTAAATTAGTTCTCATGAAACCTTATGGATCTTTGATTAATTCTTCGTTATTCATCCATGAGTTATCCATCCGTGAGGCATCATCACCCTGACTCTGTATTCCTAAACCCTTCTAAAACTGCCTAGCTTTTTAATGCTAAAACACACCTAGCATAGACGATAAAACGTGCGCCATGTAACAAAAACGTTAAAGTATGAAAATCACCCAAAAAACATGATTGCATTTGATAAGCGTTTTCATTTAGAATTAGCGCAATTCGATTGGAGACTAATATATGTACGTTTGTCTTTGCCATGCGATCACTGATACGCAAATTAAAAACGCAGTAAGCCAGGGCGATAGCTCGCTTGCTGACGTAAAAAAGCGCTTAGGTGTTGCCGATCAATGTGGTAAATGCGCCAGAATGGCAGTGCAGATCATTCAGAATCAACTAGAGCTTGAGCCTAATTATTACGAAGTCGCATAGAGTTCATCGCGAATAGCATGGTAAAGGGTAATTCACTCACGAACAAACTTCCGACAAGCTAAAACCACGCTGACTCAAGCAAACTTAATCCCAAAAATCCAGCGGCAACAAAGTCTTCTATCTGTCATTTCGTCTTAAATAATCTTGCCAGCCTAATCTTTAGATATGATGTTTTAATGACAAGCCCCACTGAACGCCAAGCTCGAAAGCCGCGAATAATTCAATGGGGTTACAGATCCAACTTCCGAGTCAAGCCTACTTACGTTTCAACAAATAGGCCGCTTCATTAAGCCAAGGCACGGCTTTCTTAATAAAACGTGGATTGTCGGCCAACACATCTTGCGACGCTAATACTTCAATATCAAAATCCTCACTCAGATGCTGCTCTACCCAAGTAGGGGATACAGCAAAAGGTGGGCCGATAAGGGATTCTTGCGGATAATCTAAAGTCACTAATAAACCGACACTGCCGCTAGGTAATAAGCTCGCTAACTGCTTGGCATATTGTGCACGCATACTTTCTGGCCATGCGATCAAAGCCGCGCGATCATAAAATGCTGTCACTTCTTGAGTGATAGCCTTAGGTAGGGTGAAAATATCACCCTGATACAAGCTGATCTGTTCGGTTTGATAATGCTGGTGTTCACCCACGGCCGTTTGCGTCATCTCGAGTTGGTTATCGCTAAAAAATTGCTGTACAGCCGATTCATTCAACTCACACCCTATGACCTGATGCCCCTGTTCTGCGAGGAAACACATGTCTAGCGACTTACCACATAAGGGCACAAAAACCTTGGTATCTGCGGGTAATGCAAGCTGCTGCCAATACTTAACGAGGAAAGGATTGATGTCTTGCTGATGAAAACCTATCTGTTGCTGCTGCCACTTTTCATGCCAAAAACCGGGTTCCATGGGTTTATCTCTATTCGCTAATGTTGTCCTTACTCTAATGACATTTTAAAGTGGATGCAAAGCCTCCTGCCATTCGGCAAACTCAGCAATGTAAAGACTCACTTACTGATCTAACGTGGCTTGCACTTTACGCAGCCAAACACAGTTATCGCATTGGCATTGACGGCGTGATAAATGATGTGGGCTTAAAGATGAGTCGATAAAGTCCACGGCGATCAACAACTGCTGTTTTAACTCGGCTATCGATTTTTCGTTCACGGCCACCAGCTCGTCATTCTGGTTCATCCAGATACATTCCATGCCCTGATGACAAGTTAAACATTGCTCGTCTCTATCATTAAAAAATACCGCATGCGGGCAATGGGTCACTTCCATTGACTGTAAAATACGCTTACGCGGATATTCCAAAAGTTCGATCAACAAGGCTTTATATTGGGTGGGCATACGCCCTCCTTAGCTGCACTTTGTCTGTGGGTTAATTAACAAAAATTGATTCCATCTAATGCTCCAAAGATTACCTATAGTCGCGAGGATTTAATTTGATGTAAGTCAAAGTCAGTGACGAAATGATCGTATAGGTAAGCCGCGCCTGACGCTGATCATCAATGCCATTCAAAATACTAAAATAAAGCCACCCGCTATTTGATTATCTCCCCCGCTTACTGGTTAAATGAACAAAACAAGGAGCACAATTTGCAAACACCGCAGCTGCAGCATTTTTATATTTCTGAAGAGCAATCCATTTACTTGCTCAAAGCCAATGATGCCCGTAAACACAAGGCGTGGATCCGCCTCTGTAAACAACAGCTGAGCAAATTAGGTTATACCGATATCGAATTGGTCGGCAAAGGCGCCTACGGTTTCGTGTTTGCGGGTATCAATCAAGCTGGCGATGCCCATGTGTTTAAGTTTTCACGGATTAATCTGCCACAACACATTCAAGATCGGCTCGAAGAAGAAGCCTTTATGCTCTCCTTACTCAAGCATCCCAATGTGCCGGGGGCGATCAAATTTGAGCGAGTAGGTAAGCAGGGAATACTCGTGATGGAACGGGCAAAAGGGGAAGATCTCGACCAACTTTGCCGCCGCATGGGCGCCTTACCTACCGCTATGGTCATGAGCATCGCCCGCCAACTCGCCGATATCTTGTATTACCTGCGCACGGGCAAGCCTTTAGTGCACGGCGATATCAAACCTTCTAATCTGGTTTACGATATTGAACAACAACACTTATCGTTAATCGATTGGGGCTCAGCGGTATTTGCGCAGCGGGATGAATATAACAAGCCTGTCGAAGACAATGTGATGGCGTTAATGTCGAGCGATCAACAACATACCAACGCCCGCATGGGTGATGTGTACTTTATCGGCGAAGAGCAACTCAATGGAGCACTCTCCAGCCCGCGCTTTGACGAGCAAGGAGTTGCCGCGACTCTGTATGCCCTCGCCTCTGGGCAAGCAAGCCGCTTCGGTGCACAGGTGATCTCGCCCACCAGCATTGGCTTACCGATAGAATTAGCCCGTACCTTAGAAGGCATGCTAAGCACTGATCCGCAGCAGCGCAACATTGCCGGCGATTACTTTTTAAAAAGTATGCGCCACAGCCACAGATTACATTTACCTGAACTGCCCAAAGCTGATTTACAGGGTGAAATTCCTGTTTGGGTACAATCCCGCGACAAAGATGTTGAAACCGTCAGCTACAGTTCGCGCAAATCCTTTTTAAAAGAACACAACGCCCAAGATCCCATCGCTAAGATGGATGATATTCAGCTCGAAAAATATTACCGCAACTTCCTCGCGGGCATGGGCGATACCGAAAAAGGCTTTATCGCCGCAGTGGGTCGTTTAGCGCAATATCCGATCGTGGGTGGTCTGGCTATTCATTGGCAGGAAACCGGCGTGTTTATCGACTCCAATCTTGCGATTTACGATGCAAAGCAAAAAAGTGCGTTAATCATTGCAGTCAACAATATGGTGGATCTTGCACGGGGAATTAAACGTATAGGGGTGTTTAAGGCCTGCTTCTTTAACGCCAAAGACACACTGCATATCGAACGAGCTGACACCAGCGAGCCTTTTGTCGCCAGTGCCGCACTGCAGTTGCCATTCGAAGTCGGTGACGTACCCACCTTAGAAGATAAGTCGCGCTTACATTCTTATTTTGAAGACGGTAAAGATCCCGATGAGAACCTCGAATTACCCCATGAAATCATGGAAGAATTAGCCCGCATCAACCAAATTCACCACACAGGCTGCATCATTTTTGAGGCGCTGCCGAATCACTTAAAAATTCACAGTTACTTGAAGCTGCTCAATCCGCGTAAGCAAGCGGCGTTTCGCGCGAGCCTCGATCGCATCTTGCACCATGTCGGAAAAATACAAGGTCACGGCGTATCGGGCTTTATGAAACTGCCCTACAAAAACACCCGCCGCTTTACTCATCTAGAGCGTAAAGCCGATCACTTTTATCCGAAAAATCCAAAAGAAATAGGCGCCTAATGGCGCCTATGTTCATCGGATTAAATCGGTGATCCCGGCGGTAGGGTTAACGGCTTAGGAATAAGCTTAACCTTAGCATCGGTCAAACCCGCAGCCAGACCCTGTTGCAACCAAATATAGTGCGCCGCAAGACTCACATTCGCTCGATTCGACTTCGCTTTCAATTGCTTAATCACAAACTGAGCGCGATCGTTGATCGCAGCCCTCACCTCTGGTGAGGTTTGAGGATCGTGCAGCGTTGCCAGCACTTCATCAATCACCACAGCGTTCACTCGCATCCATACGCCTTCGACCAGCGCGAGCTTATCCTCTTGATACAAGGTCGCCGCAAATAACTTATCCAATAATGTCGTCACCGATAACTGCTCGCTATCGGCCATGGATGCTTGGCTGACACGATTCAAGCGTTTAGGCATCAATAGCAAGCTCACGGTATGACGGCTAAACACTTCAGCCATACCAAGAGGATCGTTAATAGCACCTAGACCTGAATCGAAGGATTCCCGCGTGACATGATAATTCCCCGCCTTTGGCACTAAACTGTCGAGCAAGGTTTGCGGCACAGTTAAACTCGCCGCATCGAGTGTGTTAAGTAGCGCGTCTAAGCCCGTTAACTGCAACTGCGGCGCAATATAGCTCCAGCGGCTGCCTTCACCAATAGATTGATAGTTATAGTCAGTGCCGCCAATAAACTTAGCGACCGCATCGATTTGATAACGCGTCAGCAAATAAATTGGTGCAAAGGCATCGGCTAGCTCGCCCAGTGGCTCATTGGGTAACAAGGCCGCACTGGAGAAATCCGCAATCGCCTTAGTGCGAATTTTATTTAACTTACCCAGCTGATCGATCGGATCGTCACCACTATCCCACAAACTGGCATAGGCCTGACTCGCATCCTTTTGGCGGGAATCGGCCTCACCGATATAACGTAAGCCACGTTTGGCTACATCGGCCAGCAAGTCGACTTGCAGTGCTTGTTGGGTACGGGCATCACCTTGATCGCTATAACCATAGGCAATAGTAAAATCATCCCAAGGACCAACACCTGTAGTGTAAGGTGCGGAAATATCAATATCATTGCCCTTTAGCTGGATTTTCGGATGGGGATAATCCATCACAGAGGCATCCTGATTGGTCGAAGCGGCAAAGTTATGATCTAGCCCTAAGGTATGGCCGACTTCATGGGCAGCCAGTTGGCGAATACGCGCCAGCGACAAGGCTGTCGCCGCTTTCTCGGCCGCCACTCTATCCTGCCAGCCTGCGGTTAAGCCTTTGGCAATCAAGTAATCCTGACGCACACGCAAACTGCCGAGCGTGACTTGACCCTTAATGATTTCACCGGTGCGTGGATCGGTCAGCGCGGCGCCATAGGACCAACCCCGCGTCGCCCTGTGCACCCATTGGATCATGTTGTAGCGAATATCCTGCGGATCGGCATCTGCCGGTAATAACTCAACTTTAAAGCCGTTGATAAATCCGGCGCGAGTAAAAGCCGTCTCCCACCAGCGCGCGCCATCGAGCAACGCCGACCGTATAGGTTCTGGCACGCCAGAATCGAGATAATAAGTAATAGGTTTAACGACTTCGCTTGGCGCAGGGCCTGGATGCACTTTCTGTAAACGGTGACGTAGGATAAAACGCTGCACTAAAGGTTGGTTAAAGGGCGTGGCATAATCGCGATACTCATCGGACAAATAACCACTCATAGGATGATAAGCCCGCGGCTGATAGTCGGTATCAGGCAGCTCAACAAAGGAATAACGCATCCGCACCGACATTAAGGTGCCATCGGGTGTTACCTGTGCGACCTGCGCGCCAGCAACATCGCCTTTGAACGTCAGTTGCACATCCACATCGGCGTTTTTCTCAAAGGATTTAATCCCTTTGGGTAAGATGACAGAACGGCTCAAATCGAGCTGATAATTGCCCTGCTCTGTTTGTTGCAATACGGAAGACACGCCGTGTAAATCATTGAGCACCAGATCGTTGATCGCTACCAAATCTGGCTTGCCCTCAATCACTTTGCCTTGCCATAACACAGAATCGGCAAAGGCTTCTTCAACCGCTCTTTGCTCGGCGGCATCAGAGGTATTCGCACGATATTGAGTATTGAGTTGCTTGAGTAAAACATAGGGACCTTGGCGCTCAAGCTGCACCATACGGGTCTGACCCAGTTGGCCGCGATCGAGACCAATGTCGTTTGAGCCTACGCCCTGTGGCAGGCTAGTAACTAAGATAAAAGGTTGATTTAAACGATTGACCTCAAGATATAACTCTCCCTCAGACTCCTCGTAATAGAGATTAAGAAACCCTTTCGCCTCTTGGCCCTGCTTAATGATCTTGGCGCTAGGCGCCGCTGCCGCGACCGTAACGGTGGAAAATCCTAACAGCGTTATAAATAAGGCTAAGGCTACACTTTGGGGTTTCATCTTTCCTCCTGATTCGGCTGGCTGCGTTATTTACCTTATAAGTCATTGGCATCTTTGATAACTGCTTATCTCAAGCGATTGATTTAAAGTAAATAATGCGAGGCCATCACTGGCCCCGAGCAAATAAATTAACGATTCTGATGCTGGTTCTTGTGTTTGATCCAGTGATTTAATGTTTCAAATAATTCGTTGAGCACTATGGGTTTAGTGATGTGGGCATTCATCCCTGCTGCTAAACTCTTTTCCCTGTCGCCCGACATGGCATGGGCTGTCATGGCAATGATAGGCAGTTCATCGGCACTAAAACGCTCACGCAATGCCCTTGCGGCCGTTAACCCGTCCATCACTGGCATTTGAATATCCATCAACACGGCATCAAACGGCCGCGAGTCGATGGTATCCAGCGCCACTTGACCATTGTCGGCCAGCACCACTTCGTAGCCAGCGCTCTTAAGGAGTTCAGTGGCCACTTGCTGGTTGATAAAGTTATCCTCCACCAGCAGCACTAAACCTGTGTGCTCCCCTTCCTCAACTTGAACTTCAACCATAGGCTGAACCACATTCAATCTCGGTTCATCGGCAAAGGCGGCAATGATCTCATCGAACAGACTCGATGCCTTGAAGGGTTTTTGCAGTACGGCAAACACATTGGCACTATCGACTTCATGCTGCAAGGGCTCTGCCGCATAGGCCGTCATCATGATAATCACAGGCCGTTTCGCTAAGCGGCCTTCGGCGACCATAGTATCTATGGCACTGACCACATCGCTACCGTCCATTTCTGGCATCATCCAGTCGAGCAATAACAGATCGATTGCTGCCCGCGACAGTTTGTAAAGCGCTTCGGCACCACTGGCGGCGGTATCAACGTCGAAGTGGAAATCTCGCATCAAGGTCGAATAAATTTGCAGTGCCGTCGGGTTATCGTCAACGACTAAGGTGCGTAGACTATTAAGTTTTTCCGGCACGACCAAAGGCTCAATCTTAGCGGCTTCTGCAATTTCAAAACTGATGGTGAAGCTAAAGGTACTACCGACCCCAAGCTCACTCTGCACTTGCATCTTGCCGCCCATCATAGACACCAGATGCTTACTGATCGACAAACCTAAGCCAGTGCCACCGTATTTACGAGTGGTCGAACCGTCGGCTTGGGCGAAGGCATCAAACAGCTTATCCTGTTGATCTTTACCTATGCCGATCCCCGTATCGCGCACCCAGAACTTCAAGGTAATCCGATGATCCCGCTCGCCGACATCTTCACAGCCGAGCTCAATCTCGCCAGATTGGGTAAATTTCACCGCATTCGATAACAGGTTAATCAGCACTTGGCCTAAACGTAGCGGATCGCCCTTAAGAATGAGTCCCGCCGTCACAGGGGCATATAAGAGTAACTCGACGCCTTGTTCCTGTGCCTTAAGCGCATTGAGATCCAGAGCGTGATCGAGCACTTTATCCAGCGGGAATGGCACCCGCTCAAGCTCCAACTTACCCGCCTCAATTTTAGAGAAGTCGAGAATATCGTTGATGATCCTCAGCAGCGATTGTGCCGAGAAACCAGCTTTTTCGAGGTAATCTTTCTGCTGCGCCGTTAACGAGGTGCGCTGTGCCAACTGCAACATACCGATAATGGCGTTCATCGGCGTGCGGATCTCATGGCTCATGTTGGCCAAGAATTCACTCTTGTAGAGGTTAGCGAGTTCGGCGTCTTGCTTGGCTTCCAAAAGCGCCACTTCGTTACTCTTATGGCGGGTAATATCCTTATGGGTACCAAGCATACGTTTGGGCTGACCTTCGGCGGTGAACTCCACCACACGACCACGGGATAACACCCAGTGATAGCCGCCATTTTTACCTAACATACGGAATTCAATTTCGAAAGCACCGACGGGATCAGCAAGATACTGAGCACGGTATTCCTCGACGCGAATACGATCGTCGGGGTGGGATAATTCATCAATCGTTGATACTAAAGCTGGGAATTCATTGGTTTTATAACCCAACATAGAATAATAGGCTGGGTTACAAATAATCTGTTCAGAGTCTAAATACCAGTCCCACAGGCCATCTTCCACCGCATCCATAGCTAAGTGATAACGCTCTTCGGACAGGCGTAATTGTTCGGCGGATTCGTATTCCCGCGTCACATCACGCCACACGGCAATCAATCCCTGCAGTTCGCCGCGGCGATTGTAGAAAGGCAGTTTGAGGGTATCGAGCAACACAGGTTTGCCCGCAAGCTCGACCTTTTCTTGGTAGCGCAGCGGCGTGCGATCTTTTAAGACTTGTTCGTCTTCGGCGCGGATACGTATGCCCATTTCAGGCGAGGTCAGATCCTCAGATGATAAACCTATCATCTCGCTCTCTGTGTAACCCAGCATGCGTTCAGCCGCCTTGTTACAACCTAAATAGTTGCCTTCTTTATCTTTAAAGACAATCGCTTCAGGAATCGAGTCAAGCAGGGATCGCAGTAGCGCATATTCGCGCTCACGCCGCTCTGTGGTGTCTTTTAAGCGCTCGGTACGCCGTGCCACTAGCTTATCGAGCCGCTTATTCTGCTCAGCCAGATGGTGGGTATATTGTTTATTTTCCTCAAAGATCCGACTCACTAGCAAGAACCAAGGTTCCCAGCCGCGGGTGATTTTCTCTGGTGGTTTACGCGGCTCTTGGGAGCAGCCCTCAAGGTGCGACAGTAGTCGCGAGGCTGGACTCACAAAAGATCGACGCGTCTGCCAATGCACTATGGTCACCAACACCGACAGGGCGATAACCACTAAAATAAAGGTCAGCTGCAGTTTTTCCCACGAGTCTTGGAATAGGTCGTCTTCATCCTGCAAATACAGTAAACGCCAAGGCGCGTTATGCAGGGCAACCGAGTGAATGTAATAGCCGTTACGAATGATGCCATCGTGGGCATCGAACAATTCCGACTCAGGTAAAGAATGCAGCTCAGAGGGAATACGTTGGCTGATGTGATAGACACGATTGATATCTGAGCTATCAAAATCGCTGTGGGATAAAATATTGTTCTGTTGGTCGAGCAAAATCACTGTGCCCGGCATCTTAAAGTAAACCCGAATTTGCCGCGCTAACGAGGCAAGCGTCATGTCTAAGTTGATTGAGCCAATGAACTCATCATCCAAATAAATGGGCACACCTAAAGTGGTCAATAAGCCTTTGCCCGTGGAGTCAACATAGGCTTCACTCCAAAATACACTGCGCTGCGGGTTCATTGCTGGGGTGGCGTATTGGAACTGTTTCTTGTTGAGTAATTCGTCCCTAAAACGTTGATCGTCATTCGACCAAGGGAAATAGGACATGATCCTACGTTTCGACAGGTAATAAATCGCCGAGGCTTTCGGGGCGGCTTCTTTGGCGACGGGGAATGACAGTGACAGCTCAAACAACATCTCAAGCTCTTGATAGAACTTGTCATCGCGGCCGTCGAGAGAACCCGCACCAGTAATCCTACCCATGTTGGTAAAAGGCTCACCGCTCTGGGCGTAGCTAGGTTCTAAGGTAAAATACTGGCCGCTTTCGTTGAATTTACCGTATTGGGGTAAGCGTTCTTTACGCACGAGTTCGCCCAAACGTAAATGATCCACAGCAACGTTGCGTAAGCTTTTTACCGCTCTAATGCTCGACTCAAGTAGCAAATCGATTTGCAATACATGGCGCTGAACCTGCTCTTCACGCTGTTCCATCTGCTGTGCTTTTTGGCGGTCGAAAAACATCCATGCGGTCAACAAAGACATGACGATAACGCCGATGTACGTATAAAAAACGGCACGGTTGTAGTTCTTCTGGATCGGCGATTTTAGTTGGAGATCCGGCTCACTCGATTTCATCCACTACCCTTGATTGCAGCGCTTAATTTCAGCCTACGGCGGCAAAAACTATGAGCTCCATATAGTAGCAGGAAGGAACTGCCAATCACATAAAATAATTGTCAGATAAAGCCTACTCATACCACTGATAAGTCGATTAAAAATCTACTACTCCATAAAATTAAGGCCTCCATATCTGAGGCCTTAGTCATTACCCTAAATTAAACTGACCTGCTTTACAGATGCTCTTCAGCGTATTCCGCTAAGCGTGAACGCACCACGCCATTCAGATACACGTTGGCACTGCCTTCAAAGTCTTTAAAACGTTCGACAATATAGGTTAAACCTGAGGTAACAGCAGTTAAGTAGTTAGAGTCGATTTGCGCTAAGTTACCGCAACAAATCAGTTTTGTGCCTTCGCCCATACGGGTGATCATGGTTTTGATCTGCGAAGCAGTGAGGTTTTGGCATTCATCTAATAACACTATGGAGTTTTGGATCGAACGCCCGCGCATAAAGTTTATCGACTTAAACTGAATGTTAGCCTTCTCCATGATGTAATTCATGCTGCCCGTAGGATTCACATCATTCTTATGCAGCACTTCGAGCGTGTCGGTAATCGCGGCCAGCCACGGCATCATCTTCTCCTCTTCCGTGCCGGGCAAGAAGCCGATAGATTCGGCGATTTCTGGGGTGTTACGGGTGACAATCACTTTGTCGTAGCGATTACGCTCGACCACCAGTTCCAACGCCGCAGCCATGGCGAGCAAGGTTTTACCGCAACCCGCTGGACCGGTTAAGATCACCAGATCGATATCGGGATCGAGCAGCGCCTGCAATGCCATGCCTTGATAGACGTTTTTAGGTTTAACACCCCATGCCTCGAGGTTTTTCACCCGCTCACGGCCTAAATCTAAAATATGTAAATGGGTGTCTGTGCGCTCGATAACACGACCGCAAAAATCAGACTCTGTGTCGATAAGATATTGGTTAATATAAAAATTATCATTTTCGAGGTCTTTGAGCGGTACTTCATGCACTGTATGTCTACCGTGGCGCTCGGTGGAGACCTTGTTCAAGTGCTCCCAAAAATTACCTTCGAACTGGTAAAAGCCTTTACTGAGGAAGCGGATATCATCGATCAACTGGTCAGTTCGATAATCCTCAACCAATTGAATACCTGCACCTTTGGCTTTAAGGCGCATATTGATATCTTTGGTGACTAAGACAACGGTACGGGGATGATGTAGGTTTTGTAGATGTAGCGCGGTATTGATAATGCGATTGTCGTTTCCATCTCCTGGCAGTGCGCCTAAGGTAAAATCGACAAGGTGATCAGGGAAAATTGAGAGCGAACCGACGGCATCGGCATGACCCTCTCGGCTGGGTAAAGGGACGCCATTGATAATCTGCTCAGGGGTAGTTTCACCGCCTAGGGTATCTTCCAATGCCCTAATAGCAACCCTAGCATCACGACTCACATCACTCTTTCGATCTTTAATCTGGTCCAACTCTTCTAGCACTGTCATCGGAATGACCACATCGTGCTCTTTAAACGAATAGATCGCCAAAGGTTCATGTAGTAACACATTGGTATCCAGTACAAACAACTTTCTGTCGTCTTGTTCCATGGCGCCTCCAGAGTGCTTCATTAAAGTTTAAACACACTTTTGAGTCTCAATAAAAGTTACACGGCTCCTATTACTGGCTAAGCATATGACAAAGAATGATCATAAGGTTCAAGTTGATAGCACTTTACTCGCACTTAAACCTTAAGTTGATATTGGCACCAAACTCACAAGATAACAATACAGCAACCATTGTTTACCTTACAGACTCGAAGCAGTGTATAACCGCGGATGTGACATTAGCGTGACAGTTTCATGTACTGCCACGACAATTTTGTCGCTTGTACAATTTGTAATCTAGCACTCTGGGAATTAGGCTCTAACGGGTGAGAGGGCGATTTAAATATCACGAGTATTGGTATAACATACGCGCCCTTTGTTAGAGTCCGCCTAGAAATGAGAATTTAAGATGCCGTTCGCCTTAGGTCAACGTTGGATAAGTGATACCGAGTCAGAGCTTGGTTTAGGAACTGTGGTTCAAGTAGAAGGCCGTATGGTCACTGTTTTATTCCCTGCCACGGGTGAGAATCGCATGTTCTCCCGAGCAGAAGCCCCTCTGACACGCGTTATATACAATCCCGGCGATTCGGTTGAAAGCCATGAAGGCTGGAGCCTTGCGGTCAGTGAATTGACCGAGAAAGACGGGATAGTGATATATCACGGCATTCACAGTGAGACAGGCGAGCAAGCTACACTGCGTGAAACCCTGCTGAACCACAATATTCGTTTCAACAAACCCCAAGACCGTTTATTTGCTGGCCAAATCGATCGCCTCGACCGTTTTGGTGTGCGCTATCAATGCCAAATGTTGCGCCACAAACTGGCCTCATCGGATTTGCTGGGTCTGCAAGGTCCACGTGTTGGACTTATTCCGCATCAAATGTGGATTGCCCATGAAGTCGGCCGTCGCTATGCACCGCGTGTACTGTTAGCCGATGAAGTGGGTTTAGGTAAAACCATTGAAGCGGGTCTGATTATTCACCAACAACTGCTGACCGGCCGCGCCGAACGCATTCTGATTATCGTGCCCGATACTCTGCGCCATCAGTGGTTAGTGGAAATGCTGCGCCGCTTTAATCTGCGCTTTTCGGTATTCGATGAAGACCGTTGTGTGGAAGCCTATGCCGATCATGACAATCCTTTCTATACAGAACAGTTAGTGATTTGTTCACTCGAATTACTGCGTAAGAAAAAACGTCTTGATCAAGCCCTAGATGCCGATTGGGATCTGTTAGTCGTTGACGAAGCGCACCACTTAGAATGGACTGAAGAAGCGCCAAGCCGCGCCTATCAAGTGGTTGAAGCATTAAGCGAAGTCATCCCAGGCGTTTTGCTGTTAACCGCAACGCCCGATCAACTCGGCCATGAGAGTCACTTCGCCCGTTTGCGTCTGCTCGATCCGGATCGTTTCTACGATTACGATGCTTTCTTATCTGAAGAAGACAGTTATAAAGACGTCGCCATTGCCGCCGAAGCCTTAGCTGGCAACGCTAAATTACCCGATGCCGCCATCAACAGCTTGACCGAATTACTGGGCGAGAAAGACATCAGCCCAAGTATTCGTTTAATCCAAGCCGAAGGTATTGATGCCGAAGTACAACAGGCCGCCCGCAGCGAATTACTGCAAGAATTACTTGACCGTCACGGTACTGGCCGCGTGTTATACCGAAACAGCCGCGCCTCAGTAAAAGGCTTTCCAAAGCGTTTCTTTAACGCTTATCCCCATGCCATGCCAGATCAATATCAAACTGCCGCACGCGTCAGCGGCATGATGGGCGGACACAAGTCATTAGAGGCGAAAGCGGCGCAAGCCCTAAGCCCTGAAAAACTGTATCAAGAATTTGAAGATAACAGCGCCAGTTGGTGGAAGTTCGATCCCCGTGTGGATTGGTTAATCGAGTTCTTAAAATCCCACCGTAGCAAAAAAGTGCTGATCATCGCTAGCCAAGCGGAAACGGCCCTGAGCTTAGAAGAAGCCCTGCGCACCCGCGAAGGGATTCAAGCAACGGTATTCCACGAAGGCATGTCGATTATCGAGCGCGATAAAGCCGGCGCTTACTTTGCCCAAGAGGAAGGCGGCGCACAGGCGCTGATCTGTTCTGAAATTGGCTCTGAAGGCCGTAACTTCCAGTTTGCCAGCCACTTAGTGCTGTTCGATCTGCCGCTAAACCCCGATCTATTGGAACAGCGAATCGGTCGTTTAGACCGTATCGGCCAGAAAAATGATATCCAAATTCACTTGCCATACCTTGAAGATACCGCCCAAGAACGTTTGATGCAGTGGTATCACCAAGGGCTAAATGCCTTTGAACTCACTTGCCCGAGTGGCCATGTGCTTTACAGTGAATTTGCCGAAGATCTGCTAAACGTGCTTGTGGGTGACGACAGCGACGAGCTGACAAACCTGCTCAATCACACCCAGAGCCGTTATAAAGAACTCAAGCACGCCATGGAGCAAGGCCGCGACAAGCTGCTGGAAATCAACTCACACGGCGGCGATAAGGCACAGGCAATCGTCAACCGCCTTGCCCAAAGTGACGGTGATACTCATTTAATCGGCTCAGTGATCCGTCTGTGGGATATTATCGGTGTTGATCAAGAAGATAAGGGTGAAAACTCGATTATTCTGCGCCCGAGTGAGCACATGATGTTCCCAACTTATCCTGGCTTGCCAGAAGATGGCGTAACAGTGACCTTTGATCGTGACACAGCGTTATCACGCGATGATATTGCGCTGATCACCCAAGAACATCCGCTGGTGCAAACAGGACTCGATCTAATCACTGGTTCTGAAACTGGCACCACCAGCGTCGCAATTCTAAAGAATAAAGCCCTGCCAGCAGGCACCTTATTCTTAGAACTCATCTACATGGCCGATGCTTCAGCACCTAAGTCGAGCCAGCTGTACCGTTATTTACCGCCTACCCCCATTCGCGTGCTGCTGGATAAAAACGGTAACGACCTGTCGGCTAAAGTTGATTACGCCAGTTTCGATAAGCAATTAAGCGCGGTGAATCGTCACATTGGCGGCAAGTTAGTCACGGCATCTCAGCCTATTTTGCATCCGCTATTTGCTAAGGGTGAAGAATATGCTCAAGTGGTTGTCGATGAAATGGTCGCCCAAGCCAGAGAGAAAATGACTCAGCAACTGAGTGCAGAGCTTGATCGTTTAGAGTCACTCAAGGCGGTGAACCCCAATATCCGTGAGGAAGAATTGGAATACCTGCGCAATCAGATGCAAGAGTTAAACACTTATCTAGATGCCAGCCAGTTACAACTCGATGCGATCCGTATGGTGCTCGTCAGCCACGTATAGACCCTAGCGGAACAGCAGGTTTCAATCAATTAGCCCAGCCTCAGCGTTGGGCTTTTTTATGCCCTGTGGCTTTCGATTCCAAGTAGCCTTTTATACTAAATGACAGGTGTAATTCTTTGGCGAGGAAAATTCACTTTTTGGTAATTGTTCAGGTTATACTCAAACACTGATGAATTTATGAGACTACACAGGTGGTTATCAATTCTATGCCGCGCATTCTTTCACTCCTCTTTTGCCTCATTCTCGGCATCACAACCATCGCTACCCACGCGGCAGACACTACAACAACTCCGCCAACATCTGCGCCAGCCGAAATCAGTGCCAAAAAGTCGAATAACAGCTATCTACCCACAAATGAAATTAAACAAATCACGATTGATAATCAGCCCTACGATTTGTTAGTGCGACCATGGGAAGGTAAAAAGAAACTTGGTGCGGCGATAATCCTGCCTGCCACCAATGGTACCGCAGACGCGCCTGGATTGATGGCGTTTGTACGCCGCAATATCAATCCTGCCGGTTGGGCCAGCTTAAGTTTAACTCCGCCAACTGAAATGCCCGCAGCTAACTTTGCTACCGCCGCCACTGAAGTGACCTCGCCTGGCGCCGCGCAATTAAGCTCACCGTCCAACAAACCAAGCCCTAAAATCAAGCCCGAAGATAACAGCAAGCACCAGCAAGAGCAGGAAGATTTTCTCGTCAAAAGCATGTCGCAGTTAGATGCCGTCGGTGCAGATTATGCGGGAAAACGTATTTTGATCACCGCCGACCAAAGTGCAGGATTATTGATTAGCCTATTAAGCCAGAAGAAGATTGCAGACCCTGATGTGCTGATCGTCATTAATCCCTATCGAGAAGACGAACAGCGTAATCAAGCACTCGCGGAGCAACTGGCAAAACTCACGCTGCCCATTTTAGATATTCAATCGCCAGACGGTCACCCAGCCTCATTGGAGACGGCCGACAATCGCAAAAAACTCGCGGTGACCTTAGAAAGCCCTAACTATCGCCAAACTACCCTAGCGCTCAATTTAGATAACGAGAGCGCATGGCAGAATTGCTTAAATGCGATTAAAGGCTTTTCTGCCCGAATGAGCGGCACGCAGTAAAAACGGCGATTCAAGCTAATTCAGACAAAATAGCATTACCAACCCGATTGGCGATCCCGATAGGGTTTCTGCGGATCTTTCAGCTGACGCGTCGCCGCTATCTTGCTATTTTTGCCTAACAATAACCGAATCTGACTAATAGACTCGCGGCACAGTAGACTACGGATAGAAGCAGTCCAACTGCGATTAATGCTAAGTTTGATGGCCGCAGCCGCATCCGGTGAGGTTTGCATCAGTTGCCGCGCCAATTGCTCAGCGGCTTCCATGGGCGTCTCACTCACTTGTGTCACGAGTCCTAAGGCCAGCGCTTCATGACTCTCAAGCACTTTTGCCGTCAGGCTAAGTAACATGGCTTGATCCTTAGGCATAATTTGCCTTAATGCGACTAAACCCGCCATATCTGGCACGAGTCCCCATTTCGCTTCCATGATAGATAACTTACTGTCGTGGCTAGCAATACGCACATCTGCGCCTAAAGCAATCTGCATTCCGCCGCCATAGCAACAGCCCTCAAGCACGGCAATCACTGGCACAGGCAAGGTTTGCCAACCTAGTGACACCCGCTGTGCCAAATTCGCATTCCCCGGTAAACCCTTAAACAGTAACTTAACTGCCTGCATCGGTGCCGACATGACGCTTTTAACATCAAGCCCTGAGCTAAAATGCCCACCCGCTCCCGAGAGGATCACGGCTCGCACCGCACGATTGGATTTAATACTTTTAATCGCGCAGTCAAGCTCACTAAACATTAAATAGTTAATAGCATTCATTTTTTCAGGACGATTAAGCAACACATAGGCGATGCCATCATCGATTTTAACTTGTACACTTTGGCCACTCATGAAATATTCCGTTACTGGTCAGTCCAGAATAAATGTTAACACGTTTGGCATAATTCACTAAAAGATATAACATGAGCCTGTTTTTTGACTTGAGTCAAAATATTGCCAATTCCATCATGGATTGAAGGCAACTTATGTTAGGCTGTCATCACTACGTGCAGTAATCCTAATGTATTTTTCGATTAGATAGCCTTAGCAAGCTCAATAATTAAGCGTATTTAACCGCTAGCTATTTAACTACTAATAATCGACACCAGTATCGCAATGCTACCTGCAGCGAAGGATGATTGGGCAGCAATATATGGATTCTATAGTCCTTTTTTAGTCACTATATCCTTGTTATTTACTAACATTAGCCAGTTCGATTTAAGATTCTGCATGATTTGATTCAACAATGATTCAAATTTTAATGCCATCAGAAAATATAAATTTATCAATGATATCTATAAGTTACATATAAAAGATATTAATCAGACTTGCCCGAAGAACGCAATTCGTCAGTCAGACCTAAAAAATAAGTGTTATCTTCAATAAATGGGCAAATAAGGATCACTAGTCAGCATGTCAATATCTGTACTCATCTGTGACGATTCCGCCATGGCACGTAAGCAAATGGCCCGCACACTTCCCAAAGAGTGGGATGTGGAAATAACTTATGCGACCAATGGTGCCGAAGGCCTTGATGCCATCCGCGCTGGAAAAGGCGAAGTGGTGTTTCTCGATCTCAACATGCCTGTAATGGACGGTTATGAAGTACTGCAAACAGTGCAGCAACAGGACTTACCCGCGCTGATTATTGTGGTATCCGGCGATATTCAAATCAAAGCTCACGAGCGGGTTAAAGCCTTGGGTGCGTTAGATTTTATTCAAAAACCGGTGAGCGCCGATGCCATCAGCAACATTTTACAAGATTACGGCATCTTAACGCTGACGCAGAAAGATCTCACCGACGAAGTCCCGATGATCAAAGTCGACATGCGCGACGCTTGCCAAGAAATAGCCAACGTTGCCATGGGACGCGCCGCCGATCTGTTAGCTAAATTACTCGATGTATTCGTGTTACTACCTATCCCTAATGTGAACGTGCTTGAAGTCAGTGAGTTAACCATGGCGCTCAAAGCCACGGAAGAAAGCTCAACTGTATCAGCGCTCTGCCAAGGTTTTATCGGGGCGGGTATTGCGGGAGAGGCCCTGCTCTTGTTCCATGATTCCAGCTTTAAAGACATGGCCAAGCTGATGGGATTAGCTAATCCAGAAGACAAAAATACTGAGATAGAAGTCCTAATTGATACTGGAAACGTACTGATAGGCGCTTTCCTTAACGGCATTTCTGAACAGCTCGACATGAAATTTAGTCAGGCTCACCCTGTCGTGCTGGGACGGCACTGCACGGTTAACGATCTGATCCATGATAATTCAGAGAAATGGCACCGAACTTTGGCAATGGAGATCAACTATCGGATTGAAGATCATAATATTCAATGCGATTTGCTACTGCTCTTCACCGAGGATTCTATCCCCACTCTTAGCTATAAACTCGGCTATTTACTCGATTAACCAGTTGGATTTTATCCTATGTCAAATGACCAAAGCGCAATGAACGAACTACACTGGCTCATCGATATGGTACAAACCATAGAGGTGGGATTAGTGGTATTAGATCGCCATTACAATATCCAGCTGTGGAACGGTTTTATGGAGAATCACAGCGGTGTTTCCCCTAATTCGATCAAAGGTCAAAACCTGTTTACCCGCTTCCCCGATCTGCCTGCCACTTGGTTAAAGCAGAAAATGGAATCGGTTTTCATGCTTAAAAACCGTGCTTTTATCAGCTGGGAACAAAGGCCGTACGTTTTCCAATTTAAAAACTATCGCCCGATTACAGGCCGTGCAGACTATATGTACCAGAACGTGACCCTGCTGCCGCTGGCATCGCTCACGGGACAAGTGACCCATATCAGTGTGATTATTTATGACGTGACAGATATCGCCATCAACAAATTGCAACTTAAAGCTGCCAATGAACAACTCGAACGCCTTAGCCAAACCGATGGTCTAACTCAGTTGCATAATCGTCGTCATTGGCAAGAGTGTTTAGACCACGAGTACGACTTGTATGCCCGCTACTCAGGTATGGCAAGTTTAGTCATGATAGATATCGATAACTTTAAACATATCAACGACAGCTATGGCCATGTGGCGGGTGATAAAGTCATTCAGCATATCGCCCACTTACTCAGCCAATCCTTACGTGATACCGACTGTGCAGGGCGTTATGGCGGCGAAGAATTTGCGGTTGTATTGCCTAAAACCAGCGGCGCAGATGCGATGAACTTTACCGAGCGACTCAGGGAGAAAATCGCCGCATCCGTCATAGTGTATGAAAGCCTGAAGATTACTGTGACGGTAAGTTTAGGCGTATGTGAAATTGGCTCCCATATTACCAGCAGTTCTAGCTGGATCTCCTGCTCCGATAAAGCCCTGTACGAAGCGAAACAAAAAGGCCGTAACTGCAGTGTTTTACATACGAGTAAAACAAGTAAATCCTAAATATACCCAATAAAAATGCCCATCAATGATGGGCATTTTTATTTAAAAAAAGTGAAGATTAAACTCGAGATCCGCTAACGAATTAATGAGGAAAACCATCATCTTCTTCGTTTTCATCTTCTTCGTCATCCATTTCATCGCCGACGAAATAGGTACCCCAACCGTCATATTCCACTTTTTGCTTTACCGCTAATTGCAGCAATTGCTCGGCCGCTTTGTCCAGTAATTCAACATCCAGTTTGTGGTGTGCGACAGCATCGAAACAGAAGATTATTGAACCATCCTCCAGTTCCATTTCTTCGGCATCATTCACCTCAAAACCTAATTTAAAGGCATCTACTGCGGCTTTTTCGAGACGGTCGAAATTGGTCGATGAAAAGTGATGCTCAATAACATATTCCGCATCAGGCTCTGAGCCATCGTCAAGCAGGGCTTGCACTATGTCACGATTCTCTGCAAGTTGGGCTTTTAACTGACTTTCAATAGACATGGATTTGTCTCCGTTAAGGTAAATCTGGCTCAAATTGGCATTATACGTCATCACTCGCGAGAGTTTTACCCATAAGTGCTGCCGCTTCTTGATTTATCTCAGCAAATCTCGCCGACATGCAGGCATGGATTTGCGCAGAGAAGTTTTTCACATCGGCTTTATCTAAACCTGCGGTCGGCACAGGTGCCATCATATCGATGATGACGACACCGTTATTCCAGCGATTTAACTTAATATGGCTCTGACACGAAGCAACCACTGGCACCACTGGCACTCCCGCCGCGATTGCAGTATGGAAAGCTCCCGCTTTAAAAGGTAACAGACCACGACCACGCGAACGTGTACCTTCAGGAAAAATCCATACGGATAGATTCTTCTGCTTAATTTTTTCAACCGTTTTAGCCATAGTATCAAAGGCACTGTGACGGTTTTTACGGTCGATAAGAATATTACCTGACAACCAATAGATTTGACCGAATAGCGGCATCCACGCCAAACTCTTCTTGCCTAAACTCACTGTACCTTTAGGAACTGCTGTCGTGTGAGTAAAGAGATCAAAGTTATTCTGATGATTTGCTAAGAAAATATACGGGCCGTCCTGCACATCTTCGTGCCGGCGAACAATCACTTTAATCCCAAGGATTGGCGCAACCGATGAGAAGATCTTGGCGAACATATGTACATTGTCGCGATGGCGAGGCCTTAATAAACACACTAAGCCACCAAAAATAAAGGCAAGCAACAAGGATACCGCCAACAACATTGATCTGACGATTAAAAGCACGATTTACTCCGACTGTAAAAGTGGTGACAGTATAGCCACCATGGCTTTGGGACTCAATATATTGTTTACATCTGTAAGCTGACTTGCTAACAAGCAAGCAAAAAAAGCCCATCGATATACTGAACCTCCAGTGTATCGATGGGCTTTAATATTAATATCGAACTAAGCGTGGTGCTTGGGTAAGATTTCAGGCTCAGTTGCCTGAGGTGAGACTTTACTTAACACAAAGCGGATCACTAAGGCACTCACGGCCAAAGTCGCGACAATTGCCGCACCACTAGGGAGATCTAAGGTCGCCGACAGAACTAAGCCCAAAACATAGCCCAGTAAACCGACGAGGTAAGCGTAAAATAGCCGACCTTTACCACGGTACTTGTTCAACGCTAAAGCTGGCAATATCAAGGTGCTGAACACCAGATAAACACCTACTAATTCAACCGATAAGGTAATCACTAGCGCAAATAGCAGATAAAATCCTGCCCCGTCCAACATCTGGGGGCGTAGGAATATCGCTAATAACACCAGTGAATACACTACAGCCGGCAAAATCAGTTGTGACCAACTCACCCACAGGATCTGACCTGACATCAATTGCTTTAACAACTCGGCGCCATGTGGGTCGTTTGCCAGCAACAGCATTGCGGCTACCGCAGACAAGACGTAAAAGCAGCCAATCATAGCCTCCAACTCACCCGCCATACGCTTAGCTAACCAAGCGATAAACCCTGCACCCGCAAGGGCAAACAGCGCTGGCATCCACACATTAGCAAACGGCATATCTTCTAATCTGTGGTCCATGTGAGCGACAATCGCGCCTAAAGCGGCAACTTGCGCTATCGCTAAATCAATAAAAATGATGCCACGCTTAAGCACTTGTCTCCCAAGTACAATATGCGTCGACAACACCAAGATCCCCGCTGCCAATGCAGGTAACAGAATCGACATCAGCTCAAGATCAAACATAGGTTTATTTCACTCCATTTAAGAGGGAAATCACGCTGTCATACAGGCTAAATAAATCTTGGCTCTTATCATTCCCCCCCACAGACATAGGCAGCATTACCACGGGCAAGTTCGCTTTTTCACCCAGCCATTTTGCACCGCGCTCATCCTGATAGGATGCCACGACTACAGCCAGAATATCCCCATGCTCGGCTCGCGTCAGCAGACTCGCTAAGTGACCGCTAGTGGGAGCTAAACCCGGTTTTGGCTCTAAATCTGCCACTTGCTCGATACCAATCCAGTTGAATAAGTATCTAAAGCTTGAGTGGTAAGCGATCACTTTTTTACCTTGTAATCCCTTAGCTTGCGCTTCCCAACGCGGAACTGCGGCTTGCCAGCGAGTGATAAAATCTGCCAGTGACTGTTGATAATCGGCCGCACCAGCAGGATCTAGCTGAGTCAGCTTAGCACTCAGTGCCGTGGCGACTTTTAACAGTCGCGTTGGGTCGAAATGGATATGTGGATTACCTTGAGCATGCACATCCCCCATGCTGCGATCGACAGTGGCCAGTTTATCTAAGGTCTCGATTTGGTCGGCAGCGAAAAATAAGCCTTGCTCGGTCGAGCGCACTTTTGCGTTTGCCGACTTCATCTGCAGCATAGGCAACCAACCCACTTCAAGATCGGCACCTGCGCACACCACAAGATCCGCCTGACGCATTTTAGCAATCAAACTCGGACGCGCCTGCACTTGGTGAGGGTCTTGTAATGCCGTCGTTGCCGAATAGATGCTAGCCGTTGGAGCAAGCTCCTTGGTCAATGCCGCGTATTCAGGTTCACAGGCAAACACATTCAGCTCGGCATGGGCCAAACCAGTGTAAGTGACAGATAAGGCCACTGCGGCCAATTTAGCTAAATTAGAATTGATGCGCACCGTGAGCCCCCAGAGACATAATGTATTGAATAGTGAAGATGTTATCGTCTTCTATTCCATCGAAGTTAGTACCCTTTTGATTGGTATACTGGAAACGAACCGTTGAAAAATGGCTAGAATGCCAAGCCAAACTCACCTCAGATTCCTTCAACTTTTGCCCATGAAAATGATCGCCATGGAGCTCTTGCGTATCAGCTTCACCGTAACGCACACCCGCTGACCAGCTCGGCGTGAATTGGTACACACTGCTCAAATACCAACCTTGGTGGTAATCTTGGCTCGGTGCATCCTCTGGATGTAAATCGATAGGTGTAAAATCGCTCACGCGATAGTACTCACCGCTCACAGTGAGATTTTGATATTTGTAGTTACCGTTAGGCGCCCACTTATAAACAAAATCAGCACCATAGGTATTTTTACCTGTGTAAGATGCGGCATGGCTATGACCTTCGTGCTCATCACCATGGGCATGCTCATCTTCATGTTCCCCTTCTTCATGGGCTGTCACTTGGCCATTTTCGTTGCGCAAGTAACTCAACCCCGCTTGCCATGAGCTGTTATCGCCTATGTCGCCACCAATTTTTGAGTACAAGGTATAAACGCCGACCTTCTTAAACTCACGCTCACCATGCTCATCGGCAGCACGTAAACTATCGCCCTTAAAGGCTTCAACACCCATGGTCCAATACAAGTCCGTCGGCGCTACGTAGTTAAAACGTATACCGTCATCAAAATAATGTCCCCCTAAGAATGCACGGTAAACCACAGGACGGTCGGTGAAGGAATCAGTATGTAAATGTTGGTTATTGAGGTAACCAATGTCCGATAAGAAACGACCACCACGGATAGAAAAACCTGCTGGCATCGCCATGGTTTGAATAAAGGCTTCTTCCAGATTCAGTTCAGTCTCACCGTCATGCATTTCAACTACTGCGGTGATTTTACCGTAAAACATATCATCGATATTGGCACTCATCGCCAGTTCAGTTTCACCTAAACCAAAGCCATCTGGACTCTCGGCTAATGGGCGTTCTCCCGTCTGATAATATCCATTTAGCACACCACTGATATTAGGGTTGGTCAAGCTCGAGTCTTCTGCAAATAAGCTAGGCGAAACGAGCGCACACGCCAAAGCCACCAAAGAAATTCGGGTATTTAAAACAGTCATGATATCTCCAAAATACAACTAGCACTCGACGACCGATATAAAGTCATCAAGAAATACAATAAGTTAAAATTTTAAGTTGATTTAGAGAGCGAAGGGAGGCGCACGACTGCGATAAACACTGACGTGTTCAAAAATAGAGGAAGGTAAAATAAATTCGACCACATCGAAATGCTGTATAGCTAAATTCAGCGTCAGCGGATGGGTCAATAAAATCTTGTTGAGTTGGTGCTGATGGAAGCACAGGGTACAGTGAGTCTTAGCGCCATCATCAAGATGGGTCACACTATGGGCTGAGGCAGCAAGAGACAGCAATATCAGTACGGCAGCAAGCCATATCGAAATTGTGCGTCTAATGTGACTTTTAAGTCTCACTCAGTCGTCCCCATAGTTAAAAAGTTGCATAAGTCTATGTCAGTGCCATAGCAAGTTGCAATAAGGTAATCGCTTTGCAAAAGGTTACAAGATATTTGAGGTACCCAGTCTTACCAATAACTTCTTGTTTCAATAGCGGTAGGATCTTGCGAGGACTCAGGTAAAAAAACGCATTTAAGATTAGCTTAAGTGAGTGTAACTATAGTGTATTTAGTTTTTATGTCTGCGAGCACAATGACGAAATCAAGCTCGATATGGCTCCGTTTTATCCACCTAAAGGCAACTATTATGCTAGCATTTTTTCGTGAAAACTTAGGGCTTATCTTAGGGATAGTCATCTTCAGCGCGGTGATATTTGGTGGTATTTATTACGTTGAGCACTCCTTAACGAGCCAAGAACAAGTCGTGCAGTAAACAAAAACTCATTAAGCGCGGCTGAAGTTCGCCCCTTAAACCCTCTTAGTTGCATTTTGAGCGCCTGCTAAAGGCGCTCAAATGATGTTCGTCTCTGGAAAATTGTACCGCTGATTTTCCTATCCATGACGAATCCACTTATTAGCCTAACGATACTTCTGTCTTTGATCGCTATCATCGACTTGCTCGGGCGCTTCAATGGTGATGACTTGATCCATAAAATGGCTCACAAACAACAACATCAACGAAAAAATCATTACAGGGATCGCAAAATACCGCACAGAGGCATCAAAGTAACTGTATCCCGCCGTAAACACACTCAAATAAAATCCTAATAACTTGAGTTTAGCCAATGTTGGACTGCGGCCTAACCAAGCCGCACAATGGGGGCAACGCACTTGAGCGTCGAAACCTTTGCCTCTTTGCTGGCTAATGTCACTGACCTTGATGTACTGATTACAATGGGAACACAACATGAAAACACGATTCCTAAATAACGATGCGCAAGTTTACCAGATACCGACTAGAGTTCGGCCTGTAAATACCCAAAATGTCGGAAAAAGCAGATAAATCACCGCACTCAAGGTTAAGCTCAAATCAACCCTTCCCTAAAAAAGTTTAATTCCAAGGGCTATTTCACTCGCAGATATTTTACAGTAGATCCGGCAACATCTATCATACTCAGACATATTTCTACTTAAGATCACTCCTATGCACCGCTACCTCGCTTTCGTGTTTGCCCTGCTAATACCACTACTCAGCCTTTCATCCCAAGCGCAAACTGAACCTGTCGCTGCAACCGAAAGCCCATCAAGCACTCCTGTAACGCTCAAGGCAGAACTGGCAATGCTGCAACAGGCTATCGATACGGATATACGTAAACTAAAAAATGCCAAAGGCGAATTGAAGACAATTGTTGAATATCGAATTCAAAACAAAACCTTACAGTTACGTAATAAGATTAAAGATCTGCTCGAAGCAACGCCAATCGACAAAACTTTTCTGCAGCCATTAATCCAAGGACAACTTAACTACATCCAACAAATTGATGCTTATATCGATGACAACATTAGTAAATTGGAACAGCAATTAGGTTCAAGCACAGATGATGCGACTCTGCTGGAAATATCAAAGCGCGAATTAGAAAAAGACACCTATTACAAGCAACAACTCGAGACGCTCACTTGGCTCGAACAAGTTGGCCAAGATATTAGCGAAGCACAAAAATCACTGATGCAAATTTTAGTAGCACGTGCCGATACGCTAGAAAGTTTAGTGACTTATACCCAGCAGCAACTACAAGCAGCGATTGATACCGCAACCAATGCAGGTAAAGATGTCACTTCGGCGCAAACCAGCCACGTAATGATGCTAAAGGAACGCTTAGCACAAAATAGTCAGAGCTTAAATATCGACATCAGCCTACTCGACGCCTTAGGCCATGATACAGCCGCGCTGAAAAAGACACTCTTTAGTGTTTCAGGTGATATAACTCAAGATGTGTTGAACTTTGATGTCGCATCAAGTCTCGTTGAGCAGTGGCTAAATACGGCACAAGAACAAGCGATTAATCACGGCCCAACCGTCGTGTTTAAGTTATTTGTTTTCTGTTTGATCTTGTTTATTGCGGGTCTCGCCGGCAAGTTAGCCAAACAAATAGTGAAAAATACCGTTAGCAATTCTAAGTTGAATTTAAGTAAGTTATTACAAGACTTCTTCACCTCGCTATCAGGTAAAGCCGTCTTTACTATCGGGCTGTTAATCGCCCTTTCACAGCTTGGGATCGAACTTGGTCCCTTGCTCGCAGGCTTTGGTATCGCGGGTGTTATTATTGGTTTTGCCCTGCAAGATACCCTGTCGAATTTCGCCTCAGGCATGATGATCTTAATTTACCGTCCCTATGATGTGGGCGATTTGATCAACGCCGCTGGCGTCACCGGGCGCGTCAGTCACATGAGCCTTGTCTCCACCACGATTAAAACCATGGATAACCAACGTCTTATTATTCCTAATAATAAGATTTGGGGTGACACAATTAACAACATCACAGCTGAGCATCAACGTCGAGTCGATATGACCTTTGGGATCAGTTATAGCGACAGCATCGAACAAGCTGAAGCGATTCTCAAGTCCATCGTCGAAGCGCATCCTAAGGTACAACCATTGCCAGAACCGACGATTAAACTACATCTATTAAGCGAATCTTCGGTCGACTTTATCGTTCGCCCTTGGGCAAAACCGGAAGATTACTGGGAAGTGTATTGGGACATTACCCGCGAAGTGAAAATGCGCTTTGACGCCGAAGGGATCAGTATTCCCTTCCCACAGCGTGATGTGCATATCTATCAAACCACGAAATCACCGCTTTAAACCAGCGTTAAACGAGAGAAGAAGGGCGTTGCAATGAGCTCGCCCTTATTTTTATCTCTGGCCTATAAATCTCTGCATCAGTGTTAGCCTAAGCCGACTATCTCACCTTGCGCATCAATATCAATTTTTAAGTAACCCGGTTTCAGCCCAAGTCCTGGCATAGTCATCACATTCCCCACCAAGGCGGTAATAAACCCCGCACCAGCATGCAAGACTAAACCACGCACTGGGATCTCAAAGTCCTGAGGAACGCCCTTTAAGCTAGGATCGTGACTAATTGATAACGGCGTTTTGGCCATACACAGGGGCAAATGTCCATAACCTAATACGGTCAGCTGCTGCGCCTGTTGTTTGGCCTCGATAGAAAGGCTAACGCCCGCTGCGCCATACCCCACCTCGGCTAAGGTGGATAACTTAGCCTCCAATGAGGCTTCATCTGAATATAACAGCTTGAACTGACTCTCGGTTTCAGCGGCGCGAACCACAGTCTGCGCTAAGGCGACAGCGCCAGCCTCCCCTTGGCTAAAAGCATCGCTGACCTCACAGCCAAAGGCGCTGCTCGCGTTGACGGCTTCAGTTAGCCATTGCAACTCGGCATCAGTGTCAGTGGCGAAACGGTTAATGGCAACCACCACAGGAATACCATAGCGAGCCACATTATTGATATGCCAGTTTAAATTTGCAAAGCCTGCTTCGAGTCGAGCCTGATCTGGTAGATTGATATCTGACTCAGACACCAAACCACTATTGGCCTTCAGCGCTTTTAAGGTGGTGACCAGCACAGCGGCGGCCGGCACCTGACCCGATTGACGCACCTTGATATTACAGAACTTTTCAAAGCCCATATCTGAGCCAAAACCAGCTTCAGTCACCACAAAATCCGCCAGTCTGAGGGCGATATCATCAGCAATAATGGATGAATTACCGTGGGCAATATTGGCAAAGGGTCCCGCATGGATAAGGCAAGCTGAACCATTTAAAGTCTGCATTAACGTCGGCTTTATCGCATCCGCCATGATGGCCGTCATCGCGCCAGCGACACCTAAGTCTTCGGCAGTGATCACTTGCCCTTGGGTATTTAAGGCCAGCACTAAACGACCGATCCGCGCCCGCATATCCGCCAAATTATGACTTAAGGCTAAAATCGCCATTAACTCTGAGGCGGCGGTGATATCAAAACTGGAGGCGTACTCTGGGCCATTATTATCGCCTAAGCCCACCTGGATTTGCCTAAGACAGCGATCGTTGTGATCGACCACTCGGTGCCAACGGATCTCACTGGGATCGATATCCAAAAACGCTTGCCCAGATTGCGCCTCAAATTCCGCCTTACCTAAGCGCGCTTCATGAAATAGCCGCGCCGCAATCGCTGCAGCCCCTAAATTGTGGGCACTGCTCACGGCATGAATATCACCCGTGAGATGTAAATTCATCTCCTGCATGGGTACCACTTGCGCATAACCGCCACCCGCAGCGCCACCTTTTACCCCAAATACAGGCCCCATGCTGGGCTGGCGAATACAGGCACAGGCCTTTTTGCCTATGGCATTTAACGATTGCGTTAAGCCAATGCTAGTCACTGTTTTACCTTCACCGTGAGGCGTAGGCGTGACTGCGGTGACGATAATCAATTTGCCTTTACGCTGCCCAGCCAAACGCTGCAACACACTGAGCTCGACCTTGGCTTTAGTGTGACCAAATTGCATCATCTCTTCGGGTAATAGACCTAAGTCGGCGCCCAGTTCATTAATGTCTTTTAGGCTAGCGCGATTCGAAATATCCATATCTGTCAGCATGCGTCGATTTCTCCCTTTCAAATACGCTTTGGTTTAGTATGAGGGGTTGCTAAGCACAACACTCATTGAATAGGGCGGATATTAGGTGATTGGCTTTAAGATATATAGCCGTCGAAAGGGTTAATGAGCGATTCCTTAATCTGCATCAAATAATCTGCCCTGCGTCCGAGCGGCTCAAGAGTGCCGTTGCCTCAAATGAGATCCAGCTCGACGCCAGCAATGGTTCAGTATCTGGCAGACATCTATGGGTCACAGCGTACCTTGATTTTTGTTTCTCAAAAGCAACAACCATAAACAACGGCGCCAGAAGGCGCCGTTGTTGTATGTATTATTGAGTTCGGCTTAAAACTGCACATCGCCACTTAAATGAGGTCGACGGCCTTTGCTGTCACGTAATTCAAATACCATATTATTAGCATTCTGCTCATAGCCAAATCCAACATCGGCAGGCATCAAAAGTGGCAGCTTAAAGGTCACGTCCACAGTGAATGGACGATCGCCAATACTTGGCATCAACTCTGCTAAACAACGGGCCTTAGACCACATGCCATGGGCGAGCACTCGATCAAAGCCAAAACGCTTTGAAAGCACGGGATGCAGATGGATCAAGTTATAATCGCCAGATGCCTTAGCATAACGACGACCTAAATCTTCACTCAAACTCCAGCTTTGTGGTGTTTCCCATGCCATATCAATGGCTTTAGGTGGGCGAACGCGACGCCCAGCAACATCGATACGATATAAATAGGTGGATAGCGATTCCCAGACGAGTTCTTCATCCACAAACGCCTTAGACACAAATTCAAACTCTAAGCCAGAATCCGTCTCGCGGCTCGTGGTCAAAGCGCACTCGAGGGAGAAAGTCTCGTCCACCGTCACAGGCCGATACACTTGAATACGATTCTTAAGGTGGATCATCCCAAGCAGTGGGAAAGTGATCCCATCGTGGGTAAAGATCACCGCATGCAGGCGAAATGCCATCACATAGAGATAGGTTGGCGGTAGAACTTTACCGTCAAATTGAAAACCACACACCTGCGCATATTGGCTTACTTTAGCTTCAGACACAGTCACATGCGGCGCGGTCACCTTGATTTGGGGCAACGGCTGTTGATCCCAACCAGGCTTACGGCCAAAGAAGATCTTGCGATAAAGAGAAAACAGCGACGGCATCGCGTTCAATTCAACACAATATGCATTATTCAAGTCTGAGTACCTTTTAATTAACTATCCCTTGGCACAAAAATACATTGCCATAAATTACCCCGCACAGACGAGTAACGTCTGATCAATCAAGCTGATAACGAGTGTAAAACAGGCAGTGCTGCGTCTTAATAAGGGCTGATGCTGACTCTCCGAATGGACAACTATACCCAAACAACCTGAAAATGCAGGATTCAGCGGGAATTTAACGCACTTTAGGCAAGGCCCTTTATTGCTCCTGCATAAATGGCATTCACGCCATCCATGGCGATTGCGGTTATTTGCGGACCTAGTGGACTAAGTTCAAAACAACCAACACAGCATAAAGTGCGTTAAAACCCGCCGGGACGGAGCGCCTAGGGCACTTCACTTCCGTGTTGCATCAATTCAAAAGGTGGTCGCATTCTGTCATTGATGCGCCTTGAATTGAAGCACCCTAGGCGCTCTGAAACTCGTATCTTCAGGTCGCTTGGGTATATAGAGTCAGGTTTGGCGAAAACGGCGTGATTATAACCCAGAGCACAGAGTTCTGTGTATCCCTAAGTTTAGTAGGAATAATTACTATTAATAAAATCAATAGATTAAAAATTAACGATGCAAATTTATCCATCTCAACTCGGCAATAACATCTCCAGAGTGCGAAAAATTTACGACTGTGCCACACTATCGTTCCACTCTCTTTAACCTAGTTATCACGTGCAAGATAAGAATTTTGATAAGCTCGCGCAAAAATTTGCGAAAAACATCTATGGTACGCCCAAGGGCGAAATTCGTGCCGCAGTGCTATGGCGCGACCTCGTCCCCGCGCTGGCAAAACTGGGGGATAAAAAACTCAGAGTATTAGATGCGGGCGGTGGTTTTGGTTACTTTAGCCAAAGATTAGCGCGCCTCGGCCACGAAGTTGTACTCTGCGATATCTCTGCTGAGATGCTGGCTCAAGCCAAAGAACAAATTGATGCCTCCCCTGAACCATTAGCTATCCAGCTTATCCATGCGCCTATCCAAGCATTATCGGTCGATAACCATGGTTATTTCGATATCATACTGTGTCATGCGGTCGTTGAATGGTTAACGGATGCTAAGCCCACTGTAGCGGGTTTACTTACTATGCTAAAACCCGGCGGATTATTCTCTTTGATGTTTTACAACAAAGAAGCCATGCGCTTTCATGCTTTAGTGTCGGGCAATTTCGATTACGTCGCCGCTGATTTAAAAGTGAAGAAGAAAGTGCGACTAACTCCCACTCATCCACTTTATATTCAAGAAGTTAAAGATTGGTTTAGCGAATGGCAAATGTCACTCATCAGCCAGTCTGGCGTGCGTGTAATCCACGACTATTTGAAAAAGAGTCAGCCTGCGGATTTCGACTATCACAAGCTGCTACAAATGGAGCTGGAGTACTCGCAACGCGAACCCTATATTTCCCTCGGCCGATATGTGCACTTTTTAGGGCAAAGCTTTGCAGTGTGAACGCGCGTCGTTACAAACGCGCTGCCTAAACGATTACTGACAAGTCTGTTTCCAGCAGGCGCTCACTTTGGCGCCTGCTTGCTCTAGCAATTGCACCACGCTTTTATCCCCTACCACATGGCCAGCACCAACCACCACAAACAAAGGTGAAGTCACATCAGTCGAGCCCATTAATTTTATAATGCCATCGGCCATCACATGGTTTCGCTGCCAGAGGATTTTCTCTAGCATTTTAGTGTCGCCCTCGCCGCCCATTTGCTCCTGCATTATGGAATCAAGCTCAGTTTCATTACCTGAACGCCAAGCCGTTATTAACGATAAAAGCTCCGCATCCGATGCGCTAATCGCCTCACGCACCATAGACCACTGCTCTTGACTATTAAAAGACGCTAACAATTGAAATTGTGACTCGGCAGTTTCCAACGGATACACAGGCAAAGTCGCATATCGAGCCATCAACTGCATATCAACGCCATAATCCGTGCTGTAACCTAAGTCGTTATAACGCAATAAGTTAACTTGAGTAGCCTGCAGCCAAGGTGCGAAAGATTGTATCGACTGACAAACATTTGCCGTGGCCGCGCAATAGGGCGTCATGCTCTCGACCGTTTGCTTATCTCGGCTCTGCCAATCTAAACCCTTAGTTTTATCGGCGCGGCCGTATTGCTGCAGTAAGGCTGTGTTATCGACTTTATTGATATCGACTTCTACGACTAAGCCCTTAGCTTTACCCAACGCGGTTTCAATTTGGGTGGGTAAAGGATAAAAGTCGGCACGTCCAATATGAATCGAACCTAGCAAATACGCACTCTTGCCTTGCCATTGCACTTGATAAAATGGTGGTTTATCGGTTTCTGCACCCGCCACTTTTGTGCTCAAACCCGCTAACGCCAGAAAACTGATTAATGCAATTAGTCGCCATTGGCTTGTTGCCATATCCTTTGCCCCTTATAATTCCTGCAAATTTTGCAATGAGACGCTGTTATGCCACATACCAAGGTTGTAGAGCAACTGAAAGAAAATCTTCAAATCGCCTATCGCCAAGCCATAGACGCCGACGCTAAGTTAGATGAGCTAAAGAAAGCTGGCCATGGAAACTTCACCAGCATATTCACGGCAGAACAAGGTTTTATCGCTTCGAGTAATCGCTTTCTGCCCTATGTGCAAGAGTTGGTCGATGACTTAACTCGCATGGAAGAACATCAAACGCTCGATCCTAAAGAACTCGAAACCTATGTGCGTCAGTTAGGCGCATTACTGCAAACATTGCAGGCCTTTAAGAAGCAAAGCTAAACCGAGATTAGGAGCTGAAACTCACCTTAGATTTCAGCTCTTTCCATGGTATATCTATTCAAGCCCACCAACACAGATAGATAGCACTAAGCTTCCCAAAAACTGTCATCATTTTGTCATTTCTAAGTCATAGACTCCGCTCACATAGACGAAGGGGCTGACGTAATGACAAGTTTAGATCTGGCTAAAGAGCTCGATAAAATAATCTCTAAAGCTGCAATCAATCCCTTATTTCAGCCAATTTTCAATATATTAGAACATAAAATTCATGGTTTTGAGGCGTTAAGCCGTGGCCCTGAACACAGCCCGTTATACTCCCCAGTCCCGCTATTTCAGACCGCCGAACATCAAGGTAAATTAAGCGAGCTAGAAACCCTTTGTCGCCGTATTTCACTCGAGCAATTTAAGTTGCGCCAGTTTCAAGGCAAGCTGTTTATCAATATCTCGCCCAAGGCATTATTAGATCCCGCCCACCCCAAGGGCATGACCTTACAACTGTTGCAACAACTCGGCATAGCGCCATCACAGGTTGTGATTGAACTGTCAGAACAATACCCCGCCGATGATATCGATTTACTCAAATCCTGCTTAAATCACTATCGTAGCCAAGGTTTTTTAACGGCCATCGATGACTTAGGTGCTGGTTATTCGGGTCTGAGACTCTGGTCAGAATTGTCACCTGACTATGTCAAAATCGACCGTCACTTTATCCATCAGATTGATTCGACTCCCGTCAAACAGGAATTTGTCCGCTCGATTGTGGAGTTATGCCAAAGTTTAACCTGCAAAGTGATAGCCGAAGGAATTGAAACGCAAGAGGAATTAGCCGTACTCAAACAACTGGGTATCGTCTATTGCCAAGGCTACTTACTCGGTCGCCCAGAAGTGCTCCCCTGCCGCGCGATGAAAGCGACCTTAGTGCCAAGCAATACTCAAATTCAACCTAGATACAGCGAATCGGCCGAGAGCCTGTGCACGAGCGCCATAACCGTAGTGCCCACACTTAAACTCAAATTTTTAAGTGACACCTTTATCTCGCAACCTGCATTACAGGCGGTTGTAGTGGTCGATAACCAGTTGCCACTCGGTATTATCAGCCGCGCGACCTTACTTGAACTCTTCAGCACACCCTATGGTCGCGCCTTACATGAAAATCATGCTGTGAGTGAAGTGATGGACCCGCAAGTCATCCAGATTGAGGCCAACGAACCATTATCCATCGTAAGTCAATTACTGACCTCAGAGAGTGCTAATACGGTAGCGCAACAGTTCATTATCCTTCGCCGTGGTAAACTACTCGGCATAGGCCATACCAAGGATCTGCTACAAAGGATCACAGAGCACAGAATTAAGATGGCGCGCCATGCAAATCCTCTTACAGACTTGCCGGGTAATGTGCCCATTCAAGAGGAATTAAAACGCCTTAAGATCCAAAAGAAACATTTTTATCTAGCCTATTTTGATCTGTGTAACTTTAAGCCATATAACGATATTTATGGATTTTGCCGTGGTGATGAAGTGATTTGTGAAGTGGCGAATCTGTTACTGAAGTATAAAAGCGACAATTGCTTTGTTGGCCATGTCGGCGGCGATGACTTTGTCATTATCAGCACCTGTGAGCATATGATCAGCCGTTGCCAGCGAATTCTTGCGGATTTTGAAACCCATAAGCATTTGTTTTATAGCGCCGAGCACTGGCTAGCCCAAGAAATGCTCGCCGACGATAGAAAAGGTGAAGCCTGTTACCATCAATTGATCAGTCTGTGTGTAGGCATTTTACCACCCGCACTCACCTTTAACGCCCATGAACACAGTCTATCGACCTTAAGCGCTAGGGCAAAAAAACAGGCAAAATCCGCAAATAACGGATTTTACCTGTTAGAAAATCATCTGATTATCGACACTCAGGCACTAACGGCATAGCTAAACAGCTTAAATCCTCAGCATTACCGCCCGATATGAGTCATTAAAGTTGTGGTGCAATCGTCTTCTTTAACCACTCGGTTAACATTTTGGTTTCATACATAAAAGGTTTATCATTTAAAGATTGGATCCCACCCATAAACCCCATATCCGACAGTTTTTCATCGCCCGCGATAATCACTTTATCGTTTTCCATGACTTGATAAGAAAAAGTCATACGTGGCGGATAAATGTCTTTGATAATGCGTAAATCATTGGCGGTCGCACCAAATGTTGGACGCATATCACCCGCAAGATCAACATCGGTAATGGTCATTTCAAGCTTTTGATTTTGCTTTAAAATCTTCGCGGCTTCTTTATTGATGTTTTCAGTTAAGGTCTCAAATAAGCGCTTCTCATAACGGGATTGGAGCTCCCCTGATGATTTTATATCGCGATAATCTTTAGGACTTTGCCAAACAATTTTAACCACACCATCTTCGGTGACGGGATCCACAGGCGCTTCATCGGCCGCCCAAGCCGCACTGCAACTTAATACACCTGCGAGTAAAAGGGACTGAATTTTCATGTTTGCCTCCAAGGCCTAGATAACTTTCTGAGAACCACAGTACAAAATCTAACCTGAACTAGAGCTTAACGCAAAACTGATATAAGTACAGCAAATGTGTCGTAAGCTTTTGTATAATTAAGTAAATATTATTTAACTATCACAACCGATACGTATCTTTTTGTATCGAGATTGCACCAAGTAAGTGCATAGTTATCAATTTGTGAACATTTCACGCGCATAACGACAAAAAAAGCGTTATCCTTCCGCTATTGTTTACATTGCCCACTTAATAAAAAATGAAATTCCCTGTTGTACCTGTGTTCATTCTTATCCTGTTTACCTGCGTCGTAAGTGCGATTTGGTTTATCTCCCCGAGTGACAAAAATACTGGCCCTAAAACTTGGTCAGCCTTTATCTACAACCATGGCTATGATTCAGGAAAGTATAAAAAAACCGATAACTTTGACAGCTATAATACTTGCCGCGATTTTGCACGCGAACAATCTGCCTTCTACGACAATGTGCCTTGGGAATGTGGATCTATGTGCCAGTTCGATACTCGTAAGCAAGGATTTCAATGCGAAGAAATGAAGAATGAGCACTAACTAACCATTCAGCATAGGTTCAATATTTATACAATAAACTCAGCTCCTCACAGTACAACTCGTTTTCTTTACCGTCTAAGGATGCACGATTTAGAACTAACGTGTTAAACGTAATTTTTAACTTGGAGCTAACCTATGAACCTAAAAACGGCTTATCTATTCAACCCATATTCACAAAAACTCGCTTTATTGGCACTGCTAACAATCGGAACAAGTATCAGCCTTTCAAGCCATGCCGCACCATTGACCATCAGCCAGCAACAGGCTGTGACTGTTCATTTGAGCAAATTGGCTCAGGCGCAAAATGCGGCTGAACATCAAATGACAGAGCAGCTTAAGCAAGATTTTAGTCAACAATTAACCGCGCAAGAACATGAGTTTATGAGCGACATCTGCCCTAAATACGGCATGACCTTCGATGTCACTACCAACGCTTGCTTGCGCTCGTAAGGTATTGCCAAGATTAAAATGGAAAACGGGCACTCAGTTCAGGGTATTGCAGCTTTAAATCCTTGGGCTTAGTGCTAAATTTTTTACCCACGGGCGTCGCCTTGCCCGATGGCATAAAGGGCAGTTCCTCACCAGTTCTATCTTCGTATAATTGCCCTGCGATAAGGTCGTATTCATCTACAAAAGGGTAAGCATAGGCATCTCGCTCTGGCCAAGCGACTAAACGTGCTAGGGTGTCAGGCTGATTAACCACACCTTCGAAAATTTCTTTACCGAGTGAAATCAAAAAACACCTAAACTCGGCAAAAGCATATTCAGAATCACAGCCCGTAATAATGTAGGCCGCCCCCCAAACAGACCACAAATAACTACGGCGCATCTGCTGACCAAAGATTTTATCGAAAGCTTTTAACTCTTCATTACTCAATTCGGCAAGTTTCTGCTTCAGTGCTTGAGTCAAAGACTCCTGTGATTGCGCCGCTTCCGTTCGCGTGACTAAACCCCAAAACTCAACTTCTGTCATAAACGTCACCTATTAGAGCCTCTAGCAAAAAGGCATATTCTACACGATATTACGGTTATACTGGACTCGGATTAGGGCATTTCCTACACTTGCTCATCTTCTTTGCTACTGGTGTGCACTTCAATCTATGCCTAAACGTCTTATACTACTGATCACGTTATATTGCCTCTTCAGCATTGCTGCACTTTGGCGTACTGTGATGACTCAATCCCTTGATGTATTCACCCTAGGTGTCCTCCCCGTGCTCGTTGGCATACTCATACGCGCGCCGTGGTCTAGCTTAGTGTTGAAGATTTATATTGGCATGCAAACCTTAGGATTCTCGGCTCTGGGGATTACAGCAACTATTGCTTATCGCATTACCCCTGAGGATGTAAAAGTGGTTGTTTCTGGTCACAATATTCCTATGTTGCCACTCACAGTGAGCATTATTGTTATTTTACTCGTGCAATATTGGATCGCATTTTCTAAGGTCACGAGACACTATTTGACCCGCCAAACTCAGTAATGGACTTTGTTGCTAAGCTGTTATCAATAGCGTAGCTTAGCGACTCAGTAAAATACTTACGACTCTTAACTTGAAGTAGACTATGAGCCATTTATCGCCCAGCGAACTTTCTATTCTTTTGGTAGAACCTTCAGAGACACAAAGTCGAATTATTATTCAGCGCTTACAACAAGAAGGTATTCTCAGCATTCAAACCGCAGAAAACATAGAAGCGGCTAAAGATATTATTGCTCGCCATAAACCTGACCTTATTGCGAGCGCCATGCATTTTAATGATGGCACTGCCATCGATCTCTTGGGCTACTTAAGGGCCAACGCTGACTGCAAAGATATCCAATTTATGCTGGTCTCGAGTGAGTGCCGCCGTGAGCAACTTGAAATATTCCGCCAATCGGGTGTAGTAGCGATTCTACCTAAACCCTTCAGTGCCGACCATTTAGGTACAGCATTGAATGCCACGATTGATTTACTCAGCCACGATGAACTCGACCTGAGTAATTTCGATGTACAAGATGTGCGTGTATTAGTGGTCGATGATAGCCGTATGGCAAGAAACGTCATTAAACGTACGATTGGTAACTTAGGGATGAAGCTGATTACCGAGGCCGAGGATGGCGCGCAAGCCATAGCGTTAATGAAACACAATATGTTCGACTTAGTGATCACTGATTACAATATGCCAAGTGTAGATGGGCTAGCTTTGACACAATTTATCCGCAATGAAAGCCAACAATCACACATTCCCATCTTGATGGTGTCTTCCGAAGCCAACGATACCCACCTCAGCAATGTGTCCCAAGCGGGTGTAAATGCCTTATGTGACAAACCCTTTGAACCCAAACTTGTTAAAAAATTACTCTATCAACTGTTAGAAGAATAAAACCAGAATAAAACTTAAGTCACGAACTGAGTAAATATTCTGCGCTTTACTGAACATCCTGCTGCACGCTAGACGCAAAAGGCTTTCCAAGCGTTAAACCTTATGGCATGTTAGGCACGCTTATTTCAAATAAATCTACGGAAAGAAGAGACAATAAAAATGAACAAAACTGAACTAATCGCCAAAATTGCAGAAAATGCCGATCTAACGAAAGTAGAAGCAGCACGCGCATTGAAGTCTTTTGAAGCAGCTATTACCGAATCAATGAAAAATGGTGACAAAATCTCCATCGTAGGTTTCGGTTCTTTTGAAACAGCGACTCGTGCCGCTCGCACTGGCCGTAACCCACAAACGGGTAAAGAAATTCAAATTGCTGAAGCGACAGTGCCTAAGTTTAAAGCGGGTAAAACCCTACGTGACAGCGTAAACTAAGTTATAAAATTCAATACAACGCCTCCATTGTGAGGCGTTTTTTTTGCCCAATCCCAGTGAAGCACTGAATATTTTTTGCACAACAAAAGTGCGCCTCTGCCCCACAAACTGGCAAATAAAAACATTTCATCAACATTGCAAGCTCTAATCCTTTGTTTTACATGGCATTGTAATAGTGGCATGTGATTAGCAAATCCTTCCTTAGAAAAAAACCAAGATGCACTAATGAACACAGCTGACTTTGAGTGTGCCAATGGTGAATCGATAAATAAGTCAATCGAGGGGATGAGCATGAAGAAATCACTGTACAGCGTTTTGGCCTTATCGACGGGAATGTTACTGGCAGGCAACGCCTTTGCAGCCGTATCAGGCAACATTGGCGGTACCTCTAATTACCTATGGCGCGGTGCGACCCAAACTAAAGATGCAGTCGCAATCCAAGGTGGCCTTGACTACAGCCACGATTCTGGATTTTATGCGGGAACTTGGGCATCGAATGTGGATTTTGGTGATGATACTAGCTACGAGCTTGATCTATATGCGGGTTATGGCGGCAGTATTACCGAAGACATCAGCTACGACTTTGGCTATCTCTACTACGCCTATCCAGACGCACCAGGCAGTATTGATTTTGGTGAGCTCCATGCTGCTGTCACGTGGAAATGGCTCGAACTTGCTTACTCCCAAGTCATCAATGCCGGTGACGATCTGGCCGCCGATCCTTTAGATAATAAAGATCTCAGTTATCTTGCCGCGACGGTATCCGTTCCTCTCACTGAAAAGCTGAGTTTATCAGTGCACTATGGTTACTCAAGCGGTGATGTCGTCCAATCTTGGTTTGGCGAAGATAATTATGCCGACTATAACGTGACTCTCAGCGCAGATACCAGCATAGGCACAGTGTCATTTATGGTCTCAGATACCGATCTCACCGATGATGATGCCAAACTAGTACTCGGATATTCCTACAGTTTTGATCTATAAGCTCTAAACATAAAAAACGCCACCTTAAAAAGTGGCGTCGTTTGATCACCATCACCTACTAGGCAATAATTGACCGGTTTGTTTTACGGGCCGCAACCATTTTCTCAATATATTCAACAATAGGCTCAGTCACTGAAATCCCTGTTGTTTGCTCAATCCCTTCAATGCCTGGCGCCGAATTAACCTCAAGGATCAGTGGGCCACGGTTAGAACGTAAAATATCTACTCCCGCGACAACCAATCCCATCGCCTTCACAGCGGCAATAGCCATTTTACGCTCAACAGAGGTGATTTTTACCACCTCACCACAACCCCCTAAATGCAGATTAGAGCGGAAATCGCCCTCGGGACCTTGACGCTTCATCGAAGCAACAACCTTGTCACCGACAACAAAACAACGAATATCACTACCATTGGATTCTTTAATGTATTCCTGCACTAAGATATTCGCTTTGAGCCCCAAGAATGCTTCAATCACGCTCTCAGCAGCCGTTTTAGTTTCAGCGAGTACGACACCAATCCCTTGAGTGCCTTCGAGTAATTTAATGACTAACGGAGCGCCGCCCACCATATTGATGAGATCTGGGATATCATTTGGCTTATTGGCAAAACCCGTCACTGGCATGCCAATCCCTTTGCGGGAAAGTAGTTGCAGTGCCCGCAATTTGTCCCGCGAACGCGCAATGGAGATTGAATCATTCGCGGCATATACGCCCATCATTTCAAACTGACGTACAACGGCACAACCATAAAAAGTCACGCTAGCATGAATACGCGGAATGATGGCATCAAACCCAACTAATTCAGTACCTTCATAATGAATGCTAGGTTTAATAGAATTAATATTCATATAGCAATTCAGCGTATTGATCACGACCGCTTCATGTCCACGACTTTGGCAAGCCGCGACTAAACGTTGTGTTGAATACAACTGGGGGAATTGGGATAAAATACCTATTTTCATTGCTGAGTGACCAACTTAAGCATGAGTGAATAAACCGTTCTGCGGCACCAAAAGCACAGCGACAGAAAAAGGGGCTGATATTTGTCTATTGCTCAGTGTAAAGCAAGAAAATATTCCTCACCAGACGAAATCATTATGCTAATGAAATACTTCAAGACCTATCACACTCGGAACTCGGTTTAAGTTAACAGCGGCAGAATATACTTAGCCTCAAACTCCGTTGCATCTAAGGGACGAGAAAACAAATAACCTTGTAATACAGTACAATGGCGAGAAGTACAAAACTCAGCCTGCTCAATTGTTTCAACGCCCTCAGCTACTGATATGACATTAAACCCATGGGCGAAGTTAAGTAATGCAGCGAGCAAACGAGTGTCTTTATCATCCTTATCATAGGAAGCGACAAAGCTTTTATCGATTTTCAGCACGCTAATGGGAAACAATTTGATATGTTCTAAGGACGAAAAACCCGTCCCAAAATCATCAAGGGCAAAACGCACCCCTAACTCGGCGATTCTATCGAGCATTTTGGCATGTTCATGGGGATCTTCAATAAGGCAATTCTCAGTAATTTCAAGCTCTAATGCTACAGCAGGAAGTCCTGTCTTAGTCAGCGTATTCGCTATTTTATCAAACAGGTTCTCATTTCCAATTTGCGATGCAGACAGGTTAACGGCAATGGTAAATTCTCTCCCTGTTGGCTGTAATTGGGTTAACCAAACCTGTGCCTGAATACAGGCTTGTTCAAGCACCCAATCATCAATGTCCTCCATTAATCCAATTTCTTCGGCTATGGGTAAAAATTGATCTGGGGTGATAATGCCGTCTACAGGATGCTGCCATCGGATAAGGGCTTCCATCCCCACCAGCTGATGGGTTTTCGCATTCACTTGCGCTTGATAATGAACCTTAAATTCATTTCTTTTTAAGGCAGTACGCAAACTCGACTCGATATGATTACGGTAACGCACCTCTTTATCTAAAGCTTCTGAGTAAAACTGAATCTGGTTTCGGCCCATTTTTTTAGCGCGATACATAGCGATATCGGCACATTTCATCAGCTCAGAACTGTTCGAAGCCGCTTCATTATAAAAAGCCACGCCGATACTGGCACCAATAAGCACATCGTTATCACCGAGACAAAACACGTCCTCAAACACTTTTAACAATCGATTAGCCACAATCATAGGGAAATATTTATAATCATTATCAGTGACTAGCACGACAAATTCGTCCCCACCTAAACGGGCAATAATGTCGCCATCTCGTAGTACTTCACTTAATCGAGCGGCTACTTTAACTAAAAGAATATCCCCCGTCTGATGGCCTAGAGTGTCATTGATCGCTTTAAAATCATCTAAATCGAGTAAGATAACGGCTAAATAGTCGTGACAACGTTTGGCCCTTGCTATCGCTCGATTAAGACAAAGTTCAAAACCATAGCGATTAACCAGCTTAGTCAACGAATCGTGTTCAGCTAGCTCTTTTAGTTTTTGGTGACTATTGCGTAACGCCAACGCCATTGAAGATCTTTGTTTCGCATAACGAATTGCACGGGTTAGTATCCGCGAGTTAACCTCATCTTTAAGCAAGAAGTCCTGTGCCCCTAGTTCAATACAGCGTTGAGCCAGTTTCTCATTTTCATAGCGACTCAGCATAACGACTACGGTCTGGTCTTGCGTCATGGCATTGAGCTTGATCAACACTTCTAAGCCATTAGCATCGGGTAATAAATAATCCAATAGAATACCGTCAAAATGACGTTCTAATGCGAGATTTAAACCATCAAATGCACAATTTGCTTCGACCACATTAAAAGTCAACTTTGACTGTCTGAGTGCTCGGATGATCGCAGTTCTATCAACTTCATCATCATCGATCAGTAGTAAATCCATATACTCACCTTATGCGGATGGGAGCTCCACTATTCGCCAATAACCTTCAAGCATATTAAAAATATTGTTAAAACCGTCTTTCATATCAGTTTTAACCATGTAACCAGCCACATGATGGCTATAGGCTTTCATCCTATCTTCATCGGTACTCGACGTGGTGAGCATAAAAACGACAGACGAAGAAAGAGAAGGATCTGAGCGTATTCGCTCAAGGAACTCAAACCCATTCATTCTTGGCATATTAAGATCGAGCAAAATAAGATACGGACCTTTGATCGTGTCTAAACTAGTTAGAATAGTTAATGCTTCAATCCCATCCCGAGCACGCACTAAGGGATTGAGTAACCTCAATTGTCTCATCGCCCGCTGCACGGCCATGTAATCCACGTCATCATCATCAACCAATAAAATGGTGACCTGTTGATAGTGATTTGCTGCGCTCATAGAAGCTCCTTTTTCACTATTTTCTTAGGCCAACTAAAGCAAAAACAACAACCTCGGCCCTGCGATTTGAGCTGAATCTCTCCACCTAAACTTTCAACCGTTTTCCTCACAAGTGATAAGCCTAAACCACTGCCTTCAACTTCATCTCT
The DNA here is from genome assembly GCF_043359565.1 of Shewanella sp. S23-S33. Lineage (NCBI taxonomy): Bacteria > Pseudomonadati > Pseudomonadota > Gammaproteobacteria > Alteromonadales > Shewanellaceae > Shewanella > Shewanella sp. S23-S33. The sequence goes on from NZ_JBHFFD010000069.1 coordinate 224,056, forward strand.
TGGTTTAAGTGTTTGAAACATCTCGAAGACTTTTTCATGATATGAGCTTGATATCCCCGGACCATCATCTATCACACTGAATCGATACTGCTGATCAACCGCCTCACATGAAACCGTAATCACACCTGTACCTAAGTCATGATGTTTTATGGCGTTACTGATTAAATTTCGTATAACTAATTCCAACAATGGTCTTACGGTATAAAAATTTGGAAATTCACCTTTTAGGACTAATTCAAATCCCTGTGGCGGCGCGACGAGCGCAAACATGTCTTCAACCAGTTGCCGACTTTTCACTTCAGTAGTTTCGGTATCAACACGACCAATCCGAGAAAACATCAATAGTCCATCGAGTAATAACACCATTCGATGAATACGACTTTGGATAAGCCCTAGGTATTTCTGTACATTTTCATTGGTGTTATCGACTAAATCCTCTGATAACCAAGAGGTTAGCTGCTCGATACCACGTAAGGGGGATTTCAAATCATGGGAAGCAATATAGGCGAACCTGTCTAATTCTTGATTGATACGCTCAAGCTCAAGCATATGTTCTGCACGCTGAACTTCAATGCGTTTACGTTCAGAGACATTATTAATTGTCGCGAGAATAGAAATGCCATTACTAAAATGAATAGGCGTCAACCCCACTTCAATTGCGAGTCGACTGCCATCTTTACAACAGCCAAACAGGTCATCCCGCATCGACATATTTTTCGCAATAGGCTGCACTAAATAGTTACTCATGTGCTGCTGATGAGCATCCCTTAGGGTTTCGGGCAATAACATATTGATGGAACGACCGAGTAACTCGTCTCTGGTATAGCCGAACAAACGTTCAGCATGGGTATTCACTAAAGTAATAAATCCAGATTTATCCACCATAAATAGCGCACTTGGAGAGGCTTCAATTACTAATCTAAAGCGTTTTTCGTTAGCAATTAACTCTGAAGTCAGTAAAGACTCCTTATATCGATTACGCGCCATAATTAACACTGAGTAAAACAATGCCAAAATAAAACCACAACCGATAAATTGGAGCCACATACCTTGGGTCTGTTCCGCTCTCGAGATAAAACGCGATTGTGATGAAATGTCTAAACGCCACAACTGCCCTCCAACTAAGTCAGTCTGCGAGTGATAAAACACATCCTGCTCATTCGGGGCCACTTTGCTGCTGGTAAACATTAAACTGTCAGCGCTTGCCTGCGGACTTTCATAAATGGCAAGTTTCAAGCCTGAGAATCGCTCCCCCATAATCCCTTGCATGAGGTCATCCATCCTAAACGCTGCATACACAAGTCCAAACACGTGCTGTTTACGCTCAGCTTCTGTTGTTGTAGTGCCTTGATAAAGCGGTAAATACATTAAAAATCCCGCTTTAGCATCATCAGATGTATCTTGAACTAATACGACTTTGCCAGAAACTGTCGGCAGTCCAGTGGTAATAGCGCGAGTGATGGCTTTATATCGATTAGACTCGGAGCACATGTCATAACCCAAGGCTCTTTGATTACGCCAATCAAAGGGTTCTAAGTACACAATCACGCAATACTGATCACGCGTTCCTTCTGGGTAAACTTTATAGTCTTTAAAACCTTCAGCTTGAACTTGTTGGATGTGCGCACTTAATGCTTCAGGTTGAAGTAACTGAGCATAGCCAAAACCTTGAAAACCTGGGTAATACTCAGATAAATGAGCATTGATGACATAAGTTTGCCATTCCTGACGTGTCACATTACTCGAGGATAATAATAAGCCAACGCCACCACGTAAGACTTGCTCATAGGCAAGCATTCTGCGATTCACGGCTTCTGTTAATTCTTGAACGCTATTTTCGAAACGCTCTTCACCTCTATCCCTAAGATATTGCTCAAGCACATACCAAGAGATCCCCATGAAAAGTAAGGCAGCCACTATCATCAGCCAGCTAGAGCTCAGCACGCTAAAGTAGATATTATTAGATGGGGGGAGTGATTTAGAAAACTGATCCTTGTCCATGTAAGCCAATTCCCTAGCAAACGATTAACAACAAACACAGGTACAAGTGTTGTTGTAATTATGACTAAATTCAAGTTTATCCTACTATTTAACTCGGAATTAACGCGAATATATCTATGACGATACCGTGCTCTTAATCACAAAATAAGCAAAAACTAAATTAATCAAATATTCAATTGCAGTCTCGGGCCTACGCCAAACAGCGGTAAGCTGAATCATCCGACTCACGGGAAGAATTTTTCACCCTAACTCACAAAATTATTTGCTTTTCTACCATACTCTTTTTAGTTAGAAAGTCGTTAGGAACAACAAGAGGAATTCGTTATGGCTCATATTACTGAAGTCGTGCCCAACGATACTGAACTTGAGGCAATGACCACACCAAGAAACAGCAAAGCCGCCGAGGCAATGCAGCATAGACGCGAAGTCAAAAAGCGTTTAGAAGACTACCTCGAGCGGGCGGAGTTAAAACGTGCATTAGGAGATGACGATTTTTTCTAGCCAATTCTATCTCGCTATCTAGTGGTCAAAATGATGGGATGATGATCTCAGTCGGTGATCATTTGTTTCGAACTCACTGAGTTTTGGCCCACTAAAATCGAATATCTCACCAAGCCAATAATGCTGGGTGTGACTCTGCTCTAGCTCACTAACCTCCAAATTTAATATCGCGTCATCACTGTCATGTTTTGCTCCAATCAATCTATTTCTATATCAAGAACAAAGCAGCTTTAATGTCATATCAATAAAATATTATTAAACAGATGGTTACTTATTTATGTCCCATAGACATAGCGCTAGAATTGTAACAAGTGCACCAAAATGATTCACAAAATCGATAACAGCTAATTTATTTAATCGGTATATTTTCTCAGCTAGCCTGCGAATCAATATGAATAAATGAGGTTTAAGGCTATGATTAGCCACATCTCTCTCGCTGAAATTACCTGCAGGATATACGGGAATGTCTGAGTCGTTAGCCCAATATCAACAAGATCTACGCCGTTTTTCCGATGAATTAATTCGCATTCAAACGCCAATAAAAATCTTAGATGCCATTAAATGGCCGCGGGAAATGGAAGAGCGTTTTCTATCCAATAAGGGCACGGTACTTCCGGCTATCAAGCAAGAGTTCTATCAAAACATTGCTTTACCTTTTGATCCTGTTAAAACCCAAGCTGAGCTAGCCTCCCTAAAGCAGGACATCCATAGACGTTTGGGTAAACGAGACAAACTCGGCAAAATATTAGTGGCAAACGTCGATCAGTATCGCCTTGTCATCGATATGTTGGGGAACAGAGGCACGCCAACCTTTGGTAAGCTCAGCCAAGAATTGTACGGCAGTGCTAGCCATAAACTGCATGGCGATCGCCATACCTTGCGCCAGTTAGGTGATAAACTCAGCTACATTTTCTCGCTGCCCGCGGCGAGGCACATGAATAAACATCACCCTAAAATTATTAGCGCGCCAGAAGCAGTTAACGTGCTCTGCCAACGTTTAGAAAAGTACTTCCATAGCGATGATATGCGTGTACGCCTAAGTGACGGTATCGTCTCTGACGCTGCAGTCGGTGGCGACACTGTTAAGCTCAATAGCAAAGCAATGTTCAGCGAATCGGATCTTAATGTATATGAAGTTCACGAAGGTTGGGTGCATGTCGGCACAACGCTAAACGGCCGAGCTCAACCCCACGCCACTTGGCTCAGTGTCGGTTCTCCCCGCGTAGCAGCAACCCAAGAAGGTCTAGCCGTTTTACTGGAAATGCTGACGCTAAGCTCAAATCCAGGACGGGCTCGGCGAATTAGTGACCGTGTTGCCGCGGTCGATATGGCTGAAAATGGTGCTGACTTTATAGAGGTATTTAATTATTTCAGAGGATTGAATCTAAGTGCGACAGACAGTTACCGTGTCACCCAAAGGGTTTTCCGTGGGGGCATGGTGGAAGGCGGCAGTTTCTTCACTAAGGATATTTCCTATGTGCGTGGTTATGTGGAAAACATTAACTTTATCCGCAGCGCCATCACCTCAGGCCTTCCTGAACTCATCCCTATGCTATTCCTCGGTAAATTGGCGATTGAAGATATCCCCGTGTTATACCAAGCTTGCCAAGAGGGCATTCTGACTACGCCTAAATATCTACCGCCCATGTTTGATAACTTTAGTGGCCTTTATGCTTGGTTTGGTTTTGCATCAGGTTTAGCAGGAATCGATTTGAAAGGTGTACAGCGCCATTTCACTCGCTTATTTAAAGACGTACCGAATGTCGTTCCCGCCTTTGAGTTACTCGATGATACTGAATTTGACAACAACTCTGACTAATACAGTAACCTGATTGATTTAAAATAAAAAAAGCTCACAACTATGTGAGCTTTTTTATAAAACTAAACGCTAATCTTCGATAGAAAACCTTCACCATTACATTCAAAATACAACTCACAGGCAGGATAACTCGCTTTGCCACACGTGTAGAAGATAATGGCATTTCCACCCAACTTTTGAACTTGTACTTTCAACTCTTTTAAGGCTTCCACACTAACTGCGGCAGTGCATTTAAATCCAATCGATCACCCTGGGTCGCAATTGCTATAGCCTTTGGTTTAGTCTGAGGATCTTGGTTAATCACATCGACTAATCCATGCTGCGCCTCGGGTTCTCCATGGACTAAAATTAACGGCGGCTGGCCTTCAAAATGGTGATACCAACGTAATAACTCTGCTTGATCCGCATGGGCTGAAAGTCCGCCCACTGTGTGTAACTTAGCCGCGACTTTAATGCTGTTACCATGAATAGACAGTTCCTCAGCGCCATCGACGAGGGCACGCCCTGGTGTTCCAAGCGCTTGATAACCACAAATAATCACATCACATTCTGGGCGCCATAAATTATGCTCTAAGTGGCTACGAATACGTCCACCGTTACACATGCCGCTCCCTGCAATAATGATCAATCCCTTATGCACGTCGTTCAGCGCTATCGACTCTTCGGTCGTTTGGATAAATTCGACATTCGACAACAGCGGATGCTGCCCAGGATGTTGGCGGGTAAAGCGTTTAAAGTCCTCATCCATCAGCGGATAATTATTAACGTAGACGCGGGTCGCCTCAATTGCCATCGGGCTGTCTAGGCAGATTTTCCAGCGGCCGAGATCCCATTCTTTAGCATATAAATGAAATAGATATAATAACTCCTGTGCTCGTCCAACCGAAAAAGCGGGCAGCAATATATTGCCTTGGCTCTCGTTGACTGTCTTAGCAAAAATAGCTTTCAATTCGGCTAAGGTATCCGTCCAACTGCGGTGAAAACGATTGCCATAGGTGCTTTCCATTAAGACTAGATCTGCCGTATCCACTAAGGTAGGATTACGTAAAATCGGCATACCTGCACGGCCAAGATCGCCACTGAAGACGATTTTCTTCTGGGATTTTCCCTCACCTAACCACAACTCGACTAAGGCGGAACCTAAAATATGCCCTGCATCTGAGAGGCAAATATCCACATGGGGAATAACCCTAGTCACTTGACCATATTCCAATGGTACAAATTGGGTTATCGCGAGTTCAGCATCTTCAACGGTGAATAGCGGTTCTAGGGGGTCAAGATCATGTTTAGCACGCTTTTTATTGACTCTTTCGGTATCGCGGGTCTGCAGCATAGCCGCATCTTTGAGCATGATGGCGCACAGCTCTGCCGTGGCTTTATGGGTGTAGATAGGCCCATCAAAACCCGCTTTGACTAAAAGTGGTAAACGCCCAGAATGATCGATATGGGCATGGCTAAGCACGACAGCAGAAATAGACTCAGGATCAAATGCGAAGGGATCATGATTACGCAACTCATCAGATTTACCGCCTTGGATCAAACCACAGTCGAGCAATAAGTGTTCATGATCAACCGAGAGTAAATGACACGAACCCGTCACTTCCTCTGTCGCCCCTAAAAACTGCAATGTCATTCGCATGGTGTCCCTCCAAGGTGTTTATCTCATATAAAGATAGACTATGCCCTTATTCCTAAAACAAAAAGGATTAATTAGTCACGTGCGAGCAATGTCAACTTTAGCTGTAATGCTTAGTCATCAATAACCTAACAATGGGTACAACTGACCTTGACGTACCGTTTTGCCAGCGTTAGCAATAGTGCCATCGCGCAGCCATTGTTCGAGCAAGATCTGCATAGGCTGTTTGACTTCTACCGCCGTCATTCCAGCGCTAATACTTGGGCTATAGAGTAATTTAAGCAAAATGAAATCGAGCCCAGTGAGTAAGTCCTGCGGGGTTTTGTCGTTAAAGATGGAGGGAAATACTTTCTCTGAATCATTGGGTAAACCAAGCACTTGAGTAATCTCTTCCACTACACAAGCCACTAACTTACCGTGCATTTTGGCTTGATCTACAGGAATAATAATCCAAGCACGTTCAATCTCTTGCCGTGAATTAAGAGCAAACTTTGCCATACACACAGAACCATGGACATTTTTCGCCGAGCTCGGTCCCATTAAGCGCATCACCTCACCTGCCCATAGGGATTGACGGGTAAACACTAAGTGCAGATTCGCCTCAGAGAGCGTATCCACCCGTTGAATATCGAGGCCGGTGATCTGGCCTAAATGTGTTAAGTGCATCAACACTAATTGAGTGTGCAGCGCCTTATCACCCACTTGATGCTCAATAAACACTCGTACCGGTATGCGCCACTTACGCACGCTATGTTTAGCAAGGTCATACTCATTTTGTAGGGCGACTTCACTAAATGCTTGGGTGATATAAGCGGAGTTTTTCCAATCCGTAGCGGGCGTTAATACTTGGGTTAATCCGGGAGATGTTTGAGCAGCAAATAAAGGTAAAGCTAATAAACTTAGCGTTAGAAAAAGCCCTAAACGAAACCGACGTACAGTAAAAAATAACCAACTGTAGAAACGTGTTAATACCCTAAGCCACTTTTGCATTGGCACTCATCCCGCAACTTGACGAGGTCACTGAATCAAAATCATAGCAGTGATACTGATAAAAGAAGTCGAAATCTGCAAACAACCTCATACAACATAGACTTAATAAACTCGCCCAGATAATGCAATGCTGACTAAACAGTAGCCAATAAAACCCCATAATAAAATTACTACACAAAGCATCAATGCATTGTTTTTAAACACATTATATTTAATATCATTAATCGTATACTGATGATATTACACCACCATTGCCAAGGATTCAGGATGACAATGGTGTGCATTTTTAGCTTAAGCGCTTTCTAACGAGCATACTCCGTGCAACTATTCAGCGAGTCAGCGAGCTCTAGTCCCTTAACCACCCCTCAACTTCATCGCGCGTCGGTACTGAGCCGCTATGTATGAGCTCACCATCGATCACTACCGCAGGGGTTTTCATCACTTTAAATTTCAATAGGCTTTGAGGATCTGTGTCCTTTTTTACAATCACATCCACACCCATTTCTTCTGATATGTCCGCAATCATCTCAGCGGTTTTGCTACATTTAGCGCAACCACTGCCTAATACTTTGACTTGTTTCATGTTACTTCCTCAACGAACTGTGCTGCAAAATTAAAAATTTCAACCTACTGTCATACTCACAGCCACATATAGCAAGGTAAATTTCCAGCCAAGCAAACTCATAGACAAGAGTATGGCAACATCTATAGCTCAATTCATGCCACAATAAGATAACTGCATTATTAGTTGCATTGCATTGATTGCTATTAATTTCTATATCTAAAGATAAACAAATATTTATAAATGCTCTGTTATAAACACTACAAAAAAACCAAACCAGTACAGCCTAGTTTTTCATAAAATCACAATACTCTAGTTAATTTCACGACTCACAAAAAATAATATTGATAACATAACAAATATTAATACAGCCTAAATTAGATGCTTGGTGAATATAGCTAAAACAGGCAATATTTTACTTGATTATTATTTAGGTATTTCCCCGTCATCATTTATCCACACATCTCGTGACCCATATCACTTATTGCAACATTTAAGATTGATCCTACATCACTAAACACTAGTATCTGCTATGTTGCGGCTGCGACACTATTTATCAACATATTATAACAATTACGGAAACCTCCCTATGACCTGGACCCAAACATACACGCCACTCGGTAGCTTGTGGCTAACCGCAATGGTTGCTTTACTGCCTATTGTGTTTTTCTTCCTAGCCTTAACTGTGTTAAAACTTAAAGGCTATATCGCTGGGGCATTAACCTTATTAATTGCCTTAGCAGTCGCGATACTCGCCTACAAAATGCCTATTAGTATCGCGCTTGCTTCTGCTATATATGGTTTTAGTTATGGGCTATGGCCAATTGCTTGGATTATTATTACCGCAGTATTTTTATATAAAATCACCGTTAAAACAGGTCAATTTGAGGTTATTCGCTCGTCAGTCATCTCAGTCACGGAAGATCAACGATTACAAATGCTATTGGTTGGCTTTTCATTTGGAGCCTTCCTCGAAGGTGCTGCGGGTTTTGGTGCACCTGTTGCTATTACAGCTGCGTTACTTGTCGGGCTTGGATTCAATCCATTGTATGCAGCAGGACTTTGCTTAATCGCAAACACGGCACCCGTCGCCTTTGGAGCTATGGGTATCCCAATTATCGTAGCGGGTCAGGTTTCATCACTAGATCCATTCCATATTGGACAACTCGCTGGCCGTCAGTTGCCAATTTTATCGATTATTGTCCCCTTCTGGCTCATCGCAATGATGGATGGCATCAGGGGAATACGTCAAACTTGGCCCGCAACATTAGTAGCAGGCGTTTCATTTGCGATTACCCAATTTTTGACCTCAAACTTTATCGGCCCCGAATTACCCGATATTACTTCGGCGTTAGTCAGTCTAATTTGTTTAACGTTATTTTTAAAAGTCTGGCAACCAAAAGAAATATTCACTTTCTCAGGAATGAAAAAAAGAGTTACTACCCCTAAATCTACTTTTTCTAATAGCCAGATATTTAAAGCATGGTCTCCCTTTATTATTCTCACGGCGATTGTAACCCTGTGGAGTCTTAAAGATGTACAACTGGCATTAAGTTTTGCCACTATCAGTATTGAAGTACCTTACTTACATAATCTCGTTATCAAAAGTGCGCCTATTGTCGCTAAGGAAACCCCTTATGCAGCAATATATAAACTTAATTTATTAGGCGCTGTTGGAACAGCAATTTTAATCGCAGCAATGATCTCAATTGTGGTCCTTAAAATGTCAGTAAGTAATGCACTGACATCCTTTAAAGACACTTTAATTGAATTAAAATTCCCGATATTGTCGATTGGATTAGTATTAGCATTTGCCTTTGTTGCAAACTATTCAGGTCTATCTTCAACATTAGCACTCGTGCTCGCTGGCACTGGCGTAGCATTCCCCTTCTTCTCACCATTCTTAGGTTGGCTAGGTGTGTTTTTAACAGGTTCAGACACCTCATCAAATGCCCTATTTGGCGCGCTGCAAGCCAATACAGCAAACCAAATAGGTGTAACACCTGAGCTATTAGTCGCCGCAAACACTACGGGAGGAGTAACGGGCAAAATGATTTCGCCACAATCTATTGCCGTTGCTTGCGCTGCAACGGGATTGGCGGGTAAAGAATCAGATCTTTTCCGCTTTACGCTAAAGCACAGTCTATTTTTCTGTACTTTCATTGGCGTGATCACAGTACTCCAAGCATACGTAGTCCCTTGGACATTAGTGTTTTTCACTAAATAAAGCGATATCTAAGATATATTAAAAGCCGAGTGATAAACCACTCGGCTTTTTAGAGTGAAATGGATATAAAACTCACTCTGCGATGAAGTTCGAATGGGTTCAATTAAGCAAAGTAGCAAGGCAGCTTTATTAATCCCAGTGAAGTCATACAATCAAAATCTAGGTTGTCATTCTTGTCGTAGATAACTACTCGGTACATTGATGGCAAATGCAACTTAAGCCAGCAACTTTACCTTGTCCTTACTAATACACCCTTTAGCACTAAAGAGTTAAAGTGCAATAGTTCCAGCTGCGGCCATTAGTCACTTGCAGTATCAATGAGCTCCATTCGGATAGAGATCTAAATACTGGCTCGATAGCGTTAATCAACACTGCAAGCTCCTAATCGTTTATCTCATGGTTAAACAATCACTTGATGATAGGTTTCCACATGGTATGACTCGACTAATTCGGGCATAACTTGGTGGAAATAGTGTTGAATCGCATCCTTAGCGCAGTGCTCATCAAAGGCGGCAATATCGACAAACTTCTCAACAAACGTCACGCGGCGTGGTTCATCACGGCTCACATTGAGTTCGTAACGAATACAACCCGCTTCGCGGCGCGTATCAGGAATAAGGCTCGCGAGCGCCGCGATCAACGCTTCGGTTTTGCCCTCTTTAGCCAGAAAACTCGCCACGCAGGCAATTTGCTGTTGATTGATTTTATAGTCCGTTGAAGTCGACATCTCAGTTCCTTATTGGCTTAATGTTGAATGTTTATGTGCCTAGCTTTTGTTGATCGCTTATGTTGATAATTGATGTAGATAACTCATATTGATAGCCGCTTATGCTGATTGGTAGCGCATATCTAAATGGGGAATACCATCTTCTAAATACATCTCAGAGCAGGCGACAAAGCCGAGTTTTTGATAGAAAGCTTTGAGGTAATCTTGGGCGCCAATTTGGATCCCCGCTTCGGGCCATGTCGTCAGTGCCGATTCAATGGCGTGCTGCATTAAAGGCATGGCCAGTCCTTTGCCTCGTCCCGCTGGCGATACCACCACACGGCCGATACTCGCCTCTGGATAACTCAATCCCGGCGGCAAAATACGCGCGTAGGCAAGCAGTTCCTCGTCTGACGATAAGCCGAATAAATGCTGGGTTTCTGGGTGCCTATCCTTATCGTCAAGCTCTGGATACGCACAGGACTGCTCTACCACAAACACATCGACTCTTAGCTTCAATATGTCGTATAGCCTATTGGCATTTAATTGATTAAATGTAAGATTTTGCCACTGCAAACGATATCCCTCTGCAAATCATCGAAAAAGAGCTTTGAGTCTACCACAGCATAAAGACCATAAAAAAGCGCCTTAATCCGTGAGGACTAAGGCGCAAAACTGTTGCGCAAACCAATAGATCTGGGGAAATCTATGGCAACAACAGGATAACGAAAAACGTTATTACTCAACCATGGCATCGTGGGCCACAGGCCCTGTCGGTTTACGGATCAGCAGCACAGCGAATACGGCGATGAGTAGCAGAGCGCCCATGATGTAAAACACATCGTTATAGGCCTGAATATAAGCTTGCTGACTCATGGTTTTGCCCAGTAAAGCTTTCGCCTGCGCGGCGGCGGTATAGGGATCAGAACCTCCCGCCTGCAACATGCTTGCGCTTTGGGTTAAATAATCCTGTGCTTGTGTGCTCACTGCGGGTAAAGATTCCTTAATATGAGCCAAATGCCCGCGCGACAAAGTGTCAGTCAGGGTCGCCACCAGCGCGATACCAAAAGCACCACCTAAGTTACGCATCACGTTTAATACCGTCGATGCCGAGGCATTTTCATGGGGTTTTAAATGCATGGTCGCAAGCATTCCAATTGGCACCAGAATAAAAGGCTGACCTAATGCCCGCACTACTTGCGAAGCGATCATCTGCGGTCCGGCATAATCTGCAGTCATCTGGCTATTCATGTAATAGCTAATGGCGAACATTAAAAAGCCAAAAGCAGCGAGATAACGACTATCGAAGCGCTCCATCAATTTCGGCACTAAGGGCAAGACCAATAGCTGCGGAAATCCCATCCACATAATCACACCACCAATTTCTAACGGTGTGTAATCATGGACTTGTGATAGATAAAGTGGGATCAAATAAATAGCGCCGAATAATGCCATGCCCAGTAAAAAGTACGCCACAGTAGAGAGCACAAAATCACGCTTACCGAGCAGGCGCAAATTCACTAACGGTTCTTTGCGCCTTAGCTGGATCCAAACAAACAACACCAGATTCACGACGGCAATAATGGCCAGATTACGAATGAGTTCTGAACCAAACCAGTCCTTGCGGTTACCTTCTTCGAGCACCACTTCAAGGCACCCCATCCCTAGGGCCATAGTGACTATGCCCGCCAGATCGACATTCTTCAGCTTATCCCAAACGACCGACTGCTTCTCTAAACCGTAGGCCAACATGGCCATCACCAACAAACCCGGTGGCACATTGATATAAAACAGATAATGCCAGCTAAATTGCTCGGTCAGCCAACCGCCTAAGGTCGGGCCGATTGAAGGCGCAAAAGTCGCCGTCACGCCAAATAACGCCATGCCGACGGCACGTTTGTTATCGGGTAAAAACTCAAGAATAAGCCTAAAGGCTAACGGAATAAGCGCACCACCAAAAAAGCCCTGTAGCGCCCGAAAGGCGATCATGGCCTCTAAGTTCCACGCGATTGAGCAAAGCACAGAAGCAAAGATAAAAGCAGCCGTGGTCCATAACAGATAACGCCTGACCGACAATCCTGTGCTGAGCCAGCCAGAGAGCGGGATCGCGATCATCTCAGCCACCAGATACGCGGTTGAAATCCAGCTACCTTCTTCGAGCGTTGCCCCAAGGCTGCCTTGAATCTCCTTCATCGATGCATTGGTGATTTGAATATCGAGGATCGCCATAAAGGCGCCGATCAAACCACCAAATACCGCAATCCATGAACGGCGACTGCCACGTTCATAATCGGTAGGCTTTCTAGGTACACTGATGCCCTGCGCCTCCATATCGGCAGACGCAGTGATAGAGCCAGTTGCGCTCATACTAACGACCTGTATTTGCAGCGATTGCCGATATTGCAGTACCCGACGCCGTATCCACTTTTACGACCGCACTTAAGCCCGGTAGCATGTGTGCTTCTTCCTCAGATAAATCTAAGCGAATACGCACGGGAATACGCTGCACGATTTTAGTGAAATTACCTGTGGCGTTTTCCGCAGGCAGTAGACTGAATTTGGCTCCGGACGCCGGTGACAGACTATCGATAACACCTATAAAGGTTTTGTCGGGAAACGCATCGAGACTGACCTGCACCGACTGTCCTGGTTGCATATGTTGGATCTGGGTCTCTTTAAAGTTCGCCGTGATCCACACAGCCCCATCCGGAACCAAACTGTAGAGTGCTTGGCCGGGCTGCACGTACTGCCCCACCATAGCGCCACGTTTACCAATCACCCCAGAAAAAGGTGCGGTCACACGGGTATCATTTAACTGAATTTTCGCCAGTTCTAAAGTCGCATCGGCCTGCTCTACTACTGAACCCGCCTGATCTAATTGGGCATTAAAAACCGCTAACTCCCGTTGCTTTGCCACTAACACGGCTTGAGCTTCATCGAGGCGGGCGGCGGCAGAATCAAATCCTGCCTGTAGTTGGTCGACATCATCTTGGGAGCTGTAATTACTGACTTTAAGCTTTTTTGAACGGCTCAATTGTTGTTGTGCCCGTATTTTATCGGCCTTTGCCGCTACCACGCCTGCGCTGGCTTGAGTGATTAACGCCCGTTGCAACTCAACCTTTGCGGCTAAGGTTTGCAAGTCCGCCTTCGCACTCGCCTGTGAGGCTTCGGCTTGACTCACTTTGGCACTAAACTGGTTATCTTCTAGCTGAGCTAATAACTCACCCTTTTGCACATGCTGGTTATCGGTTACATCGCTTAACACAACGTAGCCAGGCACTTTCACGCTGATATGGGAAATATCGGCCTCAACATAAGCGTTATCCGTGGTTTCGATAAAACGTACCTGTGTCCACCAGTAATAACCGCCTCCTGCAACTGCAGCGAGTAACAGTGGAACGGCGATAATGAGTTTACTTTTGGACATGAATGACTCCTTGATTAGTGATATCTAGTGTACTACTGTCTCACTAAGTTTATTAGTCAGTAAAAAATCAACCCACTGTTTCACAGGTGTAACAATGATGGATCTCAATCGCGTGCAAATTTTCGCTCAAGTGGTCGAGCAAGGTAGCTTTACTGGCGCAGCTAAAGCCCTTGGGCTCACTAAGGCAACCGTCAGTCGCAAGATAGCCGAGCTCGAAGCCGATACCGGCACACAACTGCTGTTTCGCACCACGAGAGCCCTAAAACTCACCGAAGCAGGATCAAGTTATTACAATAAGATCAATAAGATCCTCACCGATCTGCAGAGCGCCGAAAATCAGCTCAGCGCCCAACAGCAATTGATTAAAGGCAATCTAAAAATTGTCTGCCCAATTGAATTAGGCCAATTGTTTTTAGGGCCGATTTTCGCGCAGTTTTTAACACTTTATCCCGAAATCACCATAGAGGCTGAACTCACCAATCGAAAGGTTGATGTGATAGAAGAAGGCATCGATCTATTATTTCAAATTGCCGATTCTGGCGACACTCGCTTGCAAAGCTATGCCTTAGTCAACGCCCATAAATCGCTCATGGCAAGCCCAGCTTATTTAGCTGCCCATGGAACGCCCAAGGTGCCACAGGACTTAGCCAAACATAAAGCGATTCGCTTGCAGTCGGCGCATATTGAAGGTGCGTGGAAATTATTCGATGGCAAAACTTGGATTGTCGCCGAGCCCAAGACTCAACTGACGGTAAACAATGTCACCCTCGCTCGCGAGGCCGCCATTGCGGGGCTTGGGATCACTGCGGTGCCGTCCATCATAGCCCAAGTCGCATTAGAAAAAGGCGATTTAATCCCACTACTAGATGACTATCCAATGGTGCAAACTAAGGTAGTACTTAGCTATCCACAGCGGGCGTATCTACCGCGAAAATACCGCGTCTTTATTGAATTCATCTATAGCTCCCTATTTAAACGTTGGGGATCGCAAGTCTTAGAAGTCCCTGATTTTATCGGCCATGCCGATCTAGATGAATAAATCGAATACCCCAAACAGTAACAATTGTTACTTTGTAAAGTGTAAATCATTGCCTTAAGGATAAATCCTCTATGTCAGAATTGCCTTAATCCATAAGCCCCTATAAGCTTGGCAAGGTAACAGGCTGCAAAAGACCTTAGGTTTTCCTGATACAGTTTGCACAATAAAACTTAACATTTAATCTCAATTTTGGAGGAAACCTAATGAGCTTAATTAAAGAGTTCAAGGCTTTTGCGTCCCGTGGCAATGTGATCGACATGGCCGTTGGTATCATCATAGGTGCCGCATTCGGCAAAATCGTCTCGTCCTTCGTGGCCGATGTCATCATGCCACCAATTGGCATCATCCTAGGTGGTGTGAATTTTAGTGATTTGAGCATAGTGCTACAGGCAGCTCAAGGCGATGCGCCTTCTGTGGTCATTGCCTATGGCAAATTCATTCAAACTATTATCGACTTTACGATTATCGCCTTCGCCATTTTTATGGGTTTAAAAGCCATTAACACCCTAAAACGCAAGGAAGAAGATGCGCCTAAAGCGCCACCAGCACCGACCAAAGAAGAAGAGTTGCTGTCTGAAATCCGCGATCTATTGAAAGCTCAACAAGAAAAATAATCTCAAACTTAAGTGTCACGCATAAAAAACCCATCTCTAGAGATGGGTTTTGTTTTTACATCAGCGAGATAAGTGATTACTCAGCTTCAACATGCACAGTTTCACTGTAATCTTGCACTACTTCTGCCACCCGAATGCGATAAGAGTTAAACAAACAAGGCACTATACCCGTTTGCTCGGCAATACTGTGGGCCATCTGATTACGCCATTGGGTAATAGAGGCTTGGTCCTCCCAAAACGACAGGCTTAGTACTTTGCCATCGTCGGTTAAGCTCTGAAAACGTTCGATCGAAATCAATCCCTTGCGGCCTTCTAAATATTGGCGCATTTCAGCCGCCACGTGCAGATACTCTTCCTTCCCTTCCTTTGTCGGGATGACTTCAAAAATTACCGCAATCATAATGTTCTCCAGAAATGAATGTCCTTAATGTCGACTCTAAGACTAGCCCATCTATCACTCTTTAGCTCACTGATTTTTAGAGTTTTAGTCAATGTGATAACCCTGTCTACAACGAAGGCAATAACCCGAAACATAATAAGTTATTGCCCACGATGACGGCTTACTTGTGGCTAATCTGTAGCGAATCAAGCTCATCAATGCACTTATCGCCGCGATATAGCCAGCGATACAAGGTCGGCAAGACGAGTAAGGTCAGCGCCGTCGAGCTAAACAAGCCACCGATAATCACCACTGCCAAGGGCTTTTGGATCTCACTGCCGACGCCAGATGATAATAAAATCGGGATCAAGCCTAAGGCCGAGGTCAGTGCCGTCATCAATACCGGCCGTAAACGCCCAACCGTGCCCTCATAAACACAATCATAGAGTGCTTCGCCGCTTTGCCTGCGCTGATTAATCGAATCCACCAGCACCACACCGTTGAGCACGGCCACCCCAAATAGAGTGATAAAGCCAATAGAGCTAGGCACTGATAAATAAGTACCACTGACATACAGGGCCACTATGCCGCCAATTAAAGCTAAGGGCACGTTCGCCATGATGAGCAACACTTGCTTGAATGAACCAAAGGAGAAGTACAACAACAAGGCAATCAAAGCGATAGAAATAGGCACCACTAGCATCAACTTTTGCTGCGCTCGCTGCTGATTTTCATACTGGCCGCCAATGATCACTGTATATCCCGCTGGCAAATCCGCCTTTGGCACTAGGGCATAAATATCTTTTACAACCGAGCCCATATCGCGTCCCGCCACGTTGGCCTGCACCACAACACGCCGCTGCACATCGTCACGGCGAATATTCGGCGGCGCCATTTCCACTTCGACGCTGGCGACTTCCCCTAAGCGCACTGTGGCGCCATTTGTGCCACTGAGTAATAAGTCTTTAATCGCATCAGGGCTTTGGCGAAACTCGGCCGCGAGTCGCACATTGATGTCGTATCTGGCATTGCCATCGATCACTTGCCCTGCACTCGCGCCGCCAATGCCTTGGCTGACGAGGCTCATCACTTGATCGACACTGATGCCGTAACGCGCCAATAGCTCGCGTTTGGGCCGCACGACTAATTGCGCCTCGCCGCTCACTTGCTCAAGCGACACATCCACGGCACCGGGGATTTTCGCAACGAGATCAGTAAGTGCTTGGCCTTTCTGTGACAATACCGCTAAATCAGGGCCGAAGATTTTAATCGCTAGCTGGGCTTTTACCCCCGAAAGTAATTCATCTACCCGAGTCGCAATCGGCTGCGAAAAGGTCAACAAGAGTCCGGGGAACACGCTGAGTTTTTCCTCCATCAAGCGTTGCAGTTCCAAGCGCGAGCTTGCCGACTGCCACTCTGCTATCGGTTTCAAGCCAATATAGACTTCAATATTACTCACAGGCTCAGGATCGCCGCCCAGTTCAGGCGCACCAATGCGGCTCAGGGCATATTCCACCTCGGGAAATGCTAGCAAAATAGCCTCAAGCTTAGGTGCGACTTGGAGCGAAGTACCTAAACTCGCCGTTGGTGCTAGCGTCACCCTCAAGTTAATCGTGCCTTCCTCCAGTTCAGGCACAAATTCGGTACCCAGCCTTGGTAGCAATAATAGACTCAAGCCGAACATCACCAAGGCGCTGAACATCACCACCTTTGGCCTAGCAAGCGTTGCCGTCAGTAACTTGCGATAAGCGGTATCCAGTGGCGCTAAAATCACACTTTGTTTAAGCAGCACACCGCGCTTAAACAGATACACAGCAAGGGCTGGCACGGCAATCAGCGCCACCAGCAAGGCCGACATCATAGCCAAAATAATACTGACCGCCATCGGCTGGAACAGCTTGCCTTCAACGCCTTCGAGTGCAAACAGCGGCGCAAATACGACGATAATAATGGCGGTGGCGAAGAAGATTGGACTACATACCTCTTTCGCCGCGAGCATTATCCGAATAACCATATTCGATTCGCTGACATCACCACAGGCTTTAGCACCATCCTCCTCACTGTGATAGGGATCGTCCTCACCATCGGCACGCGCCCTCGCCTCGGGTAAATGACGGCGATCAGGTTGGGTTAAGTGTTTGAAAATATTCTCTACCATCACCACAGAGCCATCGACTAACATACCAATCGCCACAGCTAAACCGCCGAGCGACATCAGGTTTGCCGACAGACCATAATAGGACATCACCATAAGCGCGAGCCCGATAGACACTGGAATCGACAGCAACACCAACAAGGTCGCGCGGATATTGACGAGGAACAACGCCAAGATCACCACGATAAACACAAAGGCCATTAGCAGCGCATCGCGCACTGTGGTCACAGCCTTATCGACCAGATCCGCTTGGTCGTAAAACACCTCAAAGGACACACCATCGGGCAAGGCCTGCTCAATAAGGCTCACCCGTGCACCAATATCGTCAATCGTCGCCTTAGTGTTTGCCCCCATGCGTTTGAGCACGACACCAGCCACCACCTCACCGAGATTTTGCACTTGGCCAGATTCATCGCGGCGCGTCATAGTCACAGCCCCGACACGGATCTCGCTACCGAAATCCACCTGAGCGATATCGCCAATACGCACTGGCGTACCGCTGGCTTCAGTCAGAGGGATCTGCGCGATCGCCGCCAATCCCGCGTCTCCTGCGGGCAACATGCCGTAACCGCGCACCACAAGTTGCTCTTGGCCTTGGTCCATAAACCAACCGCCAGCGTTGCGGTTATTGCTCTCTAGCGCTTCAGTCACCTGCGCCATCGACAAGCCATAGGCACGCAGTTTATTCGGGTCGACCTGCACTTGGTATTGGCGCACATCGCCACCAAAAGACAAGACTTCTGTCACGCCGCCCACGGGCATCAATATCAACTTCACCAGATAATCATTTAAGCTACGCAGCTCGGCGGCATTAATGCCAGAGTTAGGTTCTGCACGCAGAATATACTGATAAATCTGCCCTAATCCCGAGGTATTGGGGCCGATTTCAGGCACTCCGACGCCACTTGGGATCATCTCCCGCGCCGCCTGCAACTGTTCAAACACTTGCTGACGAGCGAAGTAAATATCCGTCCCCTCGGCAAATACCACAGTCACAATCGACAAGCCAGTACGCGATAACGAGCGCACCTCAGTCACCGCTGGCAAGGCGTACATGGCCGATTCCACCGGATAACTGATGAGTTTTTCCACCTCTTCAGCGGCTAAGCCTTCGGCCGCAGTATTGATGGTCACTTGCACGTTAGTCACATCAGGAAAGGCATCGAGATTCAACTTAGGCAACATGGCCACACAGCCCACAATCACGGCGAGCAGAGCCAATACCACTAACAGCCGATTTTTAATCGCGGCTTCGATTAACTTTTGCAACATAGAAAATCTCCAAAATGAGGGCGCTCATATTAGTGGGCGTGAATATCAAAGCCCGCTTTCGCCTGCTCGGATGCCAAGAAGAACGCGCCAGCCACCACAACCTTGAGCTGTGCCTGTTGGGCTTTTTCAAGCTCAGGTCCACGTACTAGACTCAAGCCGCGTTGACGCTGCACCACTTCTACCTCAATGGACTCGAAGCCATCCTCATCTTGAATAAAAATCTGCCAATCGCCATCGCCGCCACGGGTCAACGCCGCATCGGGCAGCACTATGCCACTGCCGTTTGGATCGGTAGTCGAGCCAGCAAAATAGAGTTCAGCAAATTGCCCCGCATGCAACACATGATCAGGATTGTGCATACTCACCAGCACTTGCTCGGTGCGCGTTACGCTGTCGAGTTCATGGGAGCGACCGATAATCTTACCTACCAACGTCTTATCCCCTACTTGCACTAAAGCTGAACTGCCAACCTGGATATGCGTAGTTTGAGTTGGGGTTAACTGCGCCTCAACCCATAAATAGGATTCATCGGTCAGTTGCATTAAGGGCGTGCCCGCGCTAAAAACTTGACCTAGCATGGCGATATCCTGCTGCACTCGGCCGTCAATTGGCGCTAAGAGTTGATAACTGCCTATGGCTTCGGGCGTCGATTCCAGTGCACGAATTTGCGCGGGCGTCATCTTAATTGCCTCTAAAATCGCCCGTTTAAGTTCGGCATCCACCTGCGCCTGCATCCGCCGACTGACGCTAACCGCACCTTCACTCATGCGTTTGACTCGACTCCATTCGGCAGCGGCATTAATGTAGTCCGCCTGTGCCTGCGCAACGGCTGCGCCACCCAAGGTAAGTAAAGGCTCACCTTTTTTCACTTCTTGTCCCGGCACTACATGGCGCGCCAACACACGCACATCGAGCTGCGGCGCAAGGGTCGCGGTTCGATCGCGATCCACCACTAAGGTCGCCGTCGCCCTAATATCGAGATTCAAATTGGCTAGGTTCAAGCTATCGCTCGACAAAGGTAATAAGCTAATCCCCGCCAAGGCTTGCTGCGCTTCGGTCAATTTCAGCGCCTGTTCGCCGTGTTCATCCGTCGACGCCATTTGCGTTACCGAATCGCCACTTTCCTTAGCGACGGGGGCGTGATCACCGCCAGCCAATACAGGCTGAGCGAGAAATGCCAGCGTGCTCAGCACGAATAATGCGAGAGCGATTTTTGATAGGTTAAACCGACGCTTTTCAGACGTCGTTACAGCATCCAGTTGAAGGACATTTTCATGGTGAGTATTTGAATTCATTATTGTGACCTCATGGGTTTACTGTGCGTACGGCGGTATTAGATGTTATCGAAGGGACTGCATTTAGCTTTTCTATAATGAGCTTTTCGATAAAAGGCATAAGCTGGCCACTTTCGCCCATCCAAGTTAACCAACTCTGATAGATAGCCGTTTCTAGGTTTAAGCCCACCAAATAACTGGCGGCTAACTGACGACGGCTCTGCAAGTACTCGCTAGTACTCACATCCCCCGCCTGCCATTGTTGGCTTAAGGATTTAGCGGCTTTAGCACCTGACACTTGCACTAACTCACGCCAGTCTTGGTAACGTTCGAGTAAACGCGGTAACGCATAGAGGAATTGTTTCTGCTTAGCGGTAAGCACTCGCTCACGGGCAAGATAGCCTTGCTCCGCGATAGCGATGCCCTTATCGGCTACGGCTTGTAACTCACTGTAGTTATTGCGAACTTGTAGAGGAATCGACACGCCGACACCGAGCTTATTGTCCGTGCCCTCCTTTTCAGCGCCTAGGCTAATAGTCGGGTCAGCTGAAGCTTCCGCTTTGACTTGCATGACATTAACTCTGGCGAGCAGCACTTGCTGATAAGCACTCGCCAAGGCTGGCAAGGCTGATTTAGAGGTACCCAACTCGGCCGCTGGCGCTTGCTTAGCCTGAGTCACAAAGAAATGGATCTCCTTGATAAACTCACTAAAAGCGAAATTATTATCCCCAAGTAATTCAATTACTTTGCCATCGGCCACTAAGGCCACCTGCTCGGCTAAGGCGTAGTCGGCAGTATTAGAGGCGACTTCGAGTTGTATCAATTGCAGCTCGACGTTAGACAAATCCCCCGCTGCCAATCGCTGCTCAGCAATATTGAGCTGCGCCTTAGTGAACCTTAATTGCTGCTCGGCAAAGGTCAGCGCCTTACGGCTTTGCGCCTGTTCTGCCAACGCCAGTAAGCGTTCGGCCAACATTTGGCTACGCTCTAACCCTATGTCCGCTAACAGGATTTGCGCTTCAAGCTCGGCACGCTGTGTCGCCACGCCGCGCTTGTCGCCCCAATCGAGGGTTTGACTGAGCCCTAAGCTGTAGGCATCTGTATCAGCATTTTGATAATTAAGCCCAAGTTCTGGGTTATACACAGCGCGATCTGCCGCCTGAATGGCCAGTTTGGCCTGTTGCTGCCTTACAAGCTGCGCCTGAACTTCAGGTAACTGATTGAACTGTGTGAGTAACTCAGGCAACCATTGGCCAAAGTTGACATGTGCCGTGTCGGTTTCTTTGGCGGGTAAACCCAGTGATTGCGCCTTAAATGACTCAACTTCAGAGGCATTGATTTCAGGGGCATTAGCTTCAGAGGCTTTGGTTTCAAGGACGTTGACTTCAAGAGAGTCATTTTCTGCCGCGAGGGCAAAGGCTACCAATCCGGCGGCCAATACTAACCCACAGCTAAACAAGCCCGATCTAAATAGACAAACTAAAGTACGGGCGAGAATCGTTTTTTTCATCGCAAATCCTAACAATATCGAATGTGGATCGGCTGGCTTTTGCGCCCAAAGCGAGACCGCTAGATGTGAGCTTCATTTAAATAGCTCAATGCAAAGCAATCATATCGTTCTGGGCATGGCAAATAAGCGCCGATCGAATCATCCCGCCAAGCAATACAGTAACGGCTCAAAAGCCAATGACGGCTCCAACAGTTAACGCTGCGAGCATCAGTTCAAGCGTATCTTTTGGGAGATGAACATAACGGGCTTATCACGTGGCAAAATAGAATGAGATCCAATCAGATGAATCAATCGTCCTAGGCCGAGAAATAAGCCGAATATTGGAGAATTAAGCGATAGGAGGGCGGTATTTAGGTAAATTTTCAGGCGGGAAATAGGATACATCGGTAGGCAGATAGACGCTTTCTAACGCCTGTACAGGCTGACTCACTGCCTGAGATAACAGCGCCACATGACCGCCATGGCATTGGCAGTCGAGGCATAAGTCAAAATCTTGTATTTCAGTGGTTTTAACTAAGTGGGAATGAAATCCGCTGCTTTGGTTTTCACCCGCGTGATTACTGGTGACACCCGTGGAGTCCGCAAAACCTAAGGCTTGCTCGCTTGGACAAACGCAATCGACACATTGGGCCAAAGTGGTCACTTGGGCGCTAAATTGCAGATGGGGATGATTCTCAGCTTCTTCCGCGCCATTGCCCGCATGTAACTGATGCGCACCCAAATTAGCGCCAGCAAATTGCAACACGATAATGGCTATCAGTAGGGTCACCATTCGAGTAAAAAATGGCTTAGCGGTAGAATTCAAATATCACCTATAGCAAATAACGGATAACGGATAACGGAACATCTGACCCGTATGATAAACATAAGTTCACAGCTCGCAAGCAAAGTCTTTCAAGCTGTGATCTCTAAAGGCTAACGCTGACTTAAACACTCAGTGCTTATTTAAATACACAGTGCTTAGCGTAATCAGCGGCTTCGTTAGCAGTCCAATCGCCAGACGGCTTATTTTTCATCTGTTTACACCAAGCATCACTGCCCACTTCTGGCGCGCAGGCACTCAGTCCAGCGGTAAATGCCAACACTAACGCAATCGCACTGACCTTAGAAACTGTCAGCGAAGAAACAGAGCGCGATTTCAATAATGACATACTTAATTCCTTGTAAATATGGCCTAAATTAGACCATTAAATATTCGAACGCTTAGTGATCCAAGCAATCGCTTTGGCTTTCTGTTCGAGTGGAAACCAAGCCACTTCGCCCTGCATAAAAGGCCCGAGTAAGCGCACCGCATTTCCCACCCAATCAGGGCCGCCCACAAACACTAAGGCTTCAAAATTCGGTAACTGGACTTCACCACTACCGGTCAACGACTCAAATTCCCAGCCCTCGAGTAACACATCTGCCTCAATATACAGGCAAACTTGGCCCCAATCCTTACGATAACTCTTAATCGCAGGCTGTAAACGGGTCCGATAATCGGTGGAGGATAGTCGGCCACTGGCAAAAAGACTGATAACACCCTTAGCAATATCGGGGATTTGGCATAACATAGAGGCACTCCGAATCGAGAACACTTTTGCAGGCAATGGCTTTAGCCAATGCAGCGGCAAAGAATGCGCCCGATGATAACAAATCTATTGGAAAGCCATAAGTCATTATTGATGGCTTCTCAATCCATGCTGAAAAATGCCTAAGTTTGCCATGATAAAAATCTCAAACCGTGTGGAACTTCAGGAAAATGAAATCGAGTGGCAATTTATCCGTTCGAGTGGTGCAGGCGGCCAGCACTTAAATAAAGTGTCCACCGCTGCGCAGCTGATTTTCGATATTAAAAGCTCATCATTACCCGAGTTTTACCAAGAACGCTTGCTCAACAAGGCGGATCACCGCATCACTAAAAGCGGCAAAATCATTATCAAATGCCAAGCGAGTCGCAGCCAAGATGCCAACCGCCAAACGGCTTTGGAGCAATTTATCGCCTTGGTTGCCAGTGTCGGTGAAGTGCAGAAAAAACGCATCCCCACCCGCGCCACTAAAGGCAGCCAAACTCGGCGATTAGAAACCAAGAAACAAAAAGGTGCCACTAAGGCCATGCGTCAACAGAAGAGTGACTATTAACTTAGGTGACAGTTAACTTAGGTGGCAATTAACTCAACTGACAGCCAACTTAGACAATTACTAACCCGGTACCAGAGAAATAACCGCAATTGAACCCAGCCAACAATGGCACAAAATGTCAAAGGTATAATTGGCTCGTACATGCTCAGCTCGCACACAATCGACTAACGGATAATGCAAAATCGATTTGAACAGGTTAAGTTAGTGGCCTATGTCGAAAACTGAAATAAATTTATTCCAACTTTAATCCCAACATTAATCCCAAGGCATGCCGTAAAGGAAAGCGCAATGAGTCACAAAATTTTGCTCGTCAATGGCCCCAATCTCAACCTCTTAGGCCGCCGCGAGCCCAGCGTTTACGGTCATCAAACCTTAGCCGACATAGTGGCGGAGTTAAATCAGCAGGCAAAGTTGGCGGGAGTTGAGCTCGAACATATTCAGTCCAACGCCGAATTTGAGCTAATCAATGCGATTCATGCGACCGATGCCCAGATGATTATTATCAATCCCGCCGCCTTTACTCACACCAGCGTCGCCCTGCGTGATGCCTTGCTTGGCGTGGCAATTCCGTTCTTTGAAGTACATTTATCCAATGTGCACGCCCGTGAAGCCTTTCGCCACCATTCCTATTTTTCCGATAAGGCGATAGGTGTGATTTGCGGTTTCGGTTCACAGGGTTATGAGTTTGCGCTGGCAGCGGCCATTAAACGGCTCAACCAGCCACAGTAATCCCATTCAATAGCGTGCTTTGCAAGGGCAGATAAATGGCAATGGATCTTCGTAAAATTAAAAAACTCATTGAGTTAGTACAAGAATCTGACATAGCAGAACTGGCGATCACCGAAGGTGAAGAATCAATTCGCATCACCCGTTACAGCCCTATGCCAGCCAATGTGCAATCACAGCAAACGCTACCCAGAGCACGCGTCACGCCTTTGAGTGAACAGGCAAAGCAAACAGGCATTTTGCCAAGTACAGAAGGTTTTGTACAAGTCTCACCTATGGTCGGCACTTTTTACGCGGCGGCAGAACTCGATGAGGTGCCGCTGGTTAAAGTCGGTCAACGAGTGAGCCAAGGTGAAGTGATCTGCATTATCGAAGCGATGAGAATGATGAATCCCATCCAAGCCGAGCGCGATGGCGTGGTCAGCACTATTTGGGCCAAAGACGGCGATGAAGTGGCATTCGATCAGCCGCTATTTACCTTAATCTAACCGCTCGCCTTCCCATGAATTGAAGCGCACTTAAATTTAAGATGCGGTTTTCAAACCAAGACAGCATTAACCGAGGTCACTATGATATTAATTACCGGCGCCAGCAGTGGTTTAGGCGCGGCGCTCGCATCGCTCTACGCCAAAGAGAATGAAGCACTGACACTCACAGGCCGCCATGCCGAGCGCCTGCAAACCGTCGCCAATGCATTAACGCCCTTCTCCAACAAAACTATCACTGCTATCACCGCCGATCTCGCCAGTGAATCGAGTCTCGAAGCCCTGTTCGATGGCCTAACGCAAGCCCCTAAAACCGTGATCCACTGCGCGGGCAGCGGCTACTTTGGAGCGATTGAAACCCAAACCGCCAGCGATATCCAAAGCCTGCTCAATAACAATGTCACCTCGACGATTTTGTTAGTGCGGGAATTAGTTAAACGCTATAAAGATCAAGCGGTCACTGTGGTTGTGGTCATGTCCACCGCAGCACTGGCCGCCAAGGCGGGAGAATCCACTTACTGCGCGGCAAAATGGGCGGTACGGGGATTTATCGAGTCGGTGCGATTAGAGCTTAAACAAAGCCCAATGAAGTTGATTGCCGTGTATCCCGGCGGCATGGACACAGGCTTTTGGCCCAGTAGCGGTAAGGCTTTAGATACCTCAAGCTTTATGTCCGCCGATGAAGCGGCAGGCATGCTCAAACAAGCCTTAGTTGCCACAGAGCATGGTTATATCGCCGATATCACCATACAAAGGGGCTAAATGTGCGGATTCGAGACGCAGAATATGACCACTGCGTCTCTTCCTTAGCACTCGCTAGTCGGCGCAGTTCGCTGTGTTTAGAGTAACGACGCGACGGCTTTCTCTGTGGGTCAACCACCACATCAGCAGTCCTCCCAATGACAACAAAGACGCCGCATAACCTGTCGCGGCAATGCCTTGTCCAGACAGTATCACTAAACTGCCTACCCAAGGCCCAATTGCATTGGCAAGATTAAAGGCGCATTGCACTAAAGCGCCTGTCATGGCCTGTCCATCAGGTGCCACATCCATCAATCTGGCTTGCACAATAGTGGCAAGCCCTAACCCACAACCGACAAAAAATACCACGGGCATCAGCGCCCAGTAATGTCCGGTCAAACTCGGGTAAATCGCCAACACCACAGTGCTTAACACTAACGACCAAAACGCCGCCGCTAAGGCCGACTTATCCGCCGCCCAACCACACACTAAGGTCCCAAGTGTTGCGCCAATACCAAATACCGCCATCATGATTGGGATCTTAAACGGCTCGACTTGCGTCACTTGGATTAAGGTTTCAGCCAGATAGGTATACACGCAGAAGATACCGCCAAAGCCAATGGCCGCGATGCCTAGCGTCAGCCAGACTTCACGATTTTTAAGGGTTTGTAGCTCTTTTTTGGGACTCGCATCAGCGGGCACGGCTTGATTAGGTGCTAAAAAATACACCATTATCGCGGTAATGGTCGCTAAAATCGCCACTATGCCAATGCCCGAGCGCCAGCCCACAGTTTGCCCCATCCAAGTCGCAAACGGCACACCGATAATCGTCGCCAGCGTAAGACCAATAATCACCCGCGATACGGCGCGGGCCTTCATTTCTGGCGGCACTAAAGAGGCGGCGAGCAACATAGCCACGCCGAAATAAGCGCCGTGGGGCAAGCCGCTGAGAAAACGAAAAAAGATTAACCAATTCAATGATGGCGCTAACGCACTTAAGCCATTGGCCACCGCCATTAACCCGGCTAAGGCAATCAAGAGTGTTCGCCGTCTGACCCTAACGGCCAGCACCATGATAATCGGCGAACCGACCACAACCCCCAACGCATAGGCACTAATGGCATAACTCACATGGGCAACCTCTACCCCTAAATCGCTCGCGATATAAGGCACTAAGGTCATGGAAGCAAATTCTGTGGTGCCTAAAGCGAATGTTCCGAGTGCTAAAGCAAGTAACACCCATAATGTACTGGCGCCCTTATGCTGATTTTGGACAGATGGATTTTGAACGGTTTTCAAACTTTTTCTCCGCTATGCTATAAAACGACAACTAGCTAATACCAATCGAATCAAATATCTGTTCATTCAGCGGGAGTTCAACGCGCTTTAGACAAGGCGAAGGCTTGAAGGCATAGTGGTGCTCTGTCGAAAGCCTTAAACGCAGTATAAAGCGCGTTGAAACCCGCCCTTCGGGAGCCACACAGGCATCCCACTCCCGTGTTGCATTGACTTAAAAGGGAATACCATTTCTGCGTCAATGCGCCTTGGATTGAGATGCCTGTGAGGCTCTGAACTGATTAGATATTTAATGTGATTGGTATAACTCACTAATAAAAAGATAATAAAAGATGATAAATAAATTGGAGCCCACTAAGGGGCTCCAATTTCTCAGTCATTTACGTAATGTAAATCTATCTGACTAACTGTTCTTGATAGGTTTGACTGTTCCAGTCGTAGGCGTAAAGCGTGCCTTGCCACTCGTAAAGTGTACGACCATCCTGCTGCACAACCCTAGCATTGCTCGGCAAGCTAGACACACTGTGCGGTGCGCGTGGGCGCGGAGTCGCAGCTGTTTTGCCTGTGCCGTTACTAGTTTGCGACACCAGTTGCCCAGTCGATTGTCCGGCCATATTTACAGGCATACTCGACACCATACGGCCTTCACTCGCAGAATACTGCATACTGGTTGTTACCCGTACAGGTGCAGAAATGGCCACAGGTTCATCGTCGTAGGCCATAGGAATCGACAAACCTATGCCCGAATAGGGCGAGTTCCAGTAATTTCGAGCGTAGGCGTCACGCGACGTATTCCAACCCCAATCATTGTTCCAATGGGTGTTCACACCATAACCGACATTCCAACCCGATCCCCACCCCGTAGCGAGCCCTAAACCCAGTCCTAAACCCCAAGGGTAATAAGGTCGATAATAGGGACGATAATGGCGATTATCTTTACGCACATGGCGGTTGTCGTAATAATTGTCATGACGATTGTTGTAATGACTATCGCCACGACTGTGGCTATCACGATGACCGTGACGTTCGTCTTGATCCGAATAGCCTCTATTTCCGGCCACCGCCACAGTCGGCACACTGAGCGCCCCCAAAAGTGAGATCCCCACGGCAAGCGATAAAACCAAGCACTTTAGCGACCGCTTATGCGCGCCATGTGATTGAGTTTGAACACACTTTTCTTGAGCAAACCATACAGGAATATTCATATAAACCTCGAAATAAAGGGCGTAAGCGAGATCTATCGCGACTTACTGGTAACCATTTTACGCTTCCTAAGCTTGAAGATCACTGAATTGGTTAACCCTAAAACAGAAAAATGCTATAGTGCGCGCCACACGGATTTTCACCGCAGAGGCTATTTCCACATGAGTTTTAAGGATTTACGCAGCTTTATTGATCACTTAGAAGCCAATGGCGAACTCAAACGCATTAGCTACCCAGTTGATCCTCATTTAGAAATGACAGAGATCGCCGATCGCGTATTACGCGCTCAAGGCCCTGCGTTATTATTTGAAAATCCCAAAAATCATCACATGCCCGTGTTGGTAAACCTGTTCGGTACGCCAAAACGTGTGGCCATGGCACTCGGCAAAGACGACCCATTAGCCCTGCGTGAAGTAGGCGAACTGTTAGCCTTTTTAAAAGAACCCGAGCCGCCACGCGGTTTTAAAGACGCGATCGCTAAGATCCCTATGTTCAAGCAAGCCTTGAATATGCCGCCAAAGACAGTGCGTAATCCGCCTTGCCAACAAATCATCAAAACCGGCGATGAGGTCGACTTAACCCAATTGCCTATTCAGCATTGCTGGCCGGGCGATGTCGCACCACTAGTGACCTGGGGCTTAACCATCACCAAAGGTCCGCGTAAGAGTCGTCAGAATTTAGGCATTTATCGCCAACAATTACTGGGTAAAAACAAGCTGATTATGCGCTGGTTATCCCACCGTGGCGGCGCGTTAGATTTTGCTGATTTTAAACAACAATTCCCCGGTGAGCGTTATCCGGTTGTGGTCGCACTCGGCGCCGATCCTGTGACCATTTTAGGTGCCGTCACCCCAGTCCCCGATTCCATGAGCGAATACGCTTTTGCCGGTTTACTGCGCGGTGAACGTACCGAAGTCTGTAAGGCATTAAGCTGTGACTTAGAAGTGCCCGCCACCAGTGAAATCATCCTCGAAGGTTATATCGATCCTGAGGAACTGGCGGAAGAAGGGCCCTACGGCGATCACACGGGTTACTACAACGAAACCGATAAGTTTCCAGTATTTACCGTTACCCACATCACTCAGCGTAAAGATGCCATCTACCACAGCACTTACACTGGCCGTCCACCGGATGAGCCCGCCATGCTGGGGGTTGCATTAAACGAAGTGTTTGTGCCGATTTTGCGTAAGCAATATCCTGAGATCGTTGATTTTTATCTGCCACCTGAGGGCTGTTCGTACCGCATGGCAGTGATCTCCATTCGCAAACAATATCCGGGACATGCCAAACGAGTGATGATGGGCGCTTGGTCTTTCCTGCGCCAATTTATGTACACTAAGTTTATTGTCATAGTGGATGAAGATGTGAACTGCCGTGACTGGCAGGATGTGATCTGGGCGATCACCACCCGCATGGACCCTAAACGCGATACCGTGATGATCGAAAACACCCCGATCGACTACCTCGATTTTGCTTCACCCGTTGCGGGCTTAGGCTCAAAAATGGGACTCGATGCCACCAATAAGTGGGAAGGTGAAACTAACCGCGAATGGGGCACGCCAATCGTGATGGATCCAAAAGTAAAACAAAAGATCGACTCAATCTGGGATGAGTTAGGCATAGACGACAGCCCAACCCTATAATTCAGCTTAAGCCATTACTCAAGTATCGGCTTAAGCCAAGAGAATAGGCCAATAACAGGCCTCTAAAGCGACACCTAGACACATACTGTTGAAGAAAGGTGCAAAGGAAGTTTGATGAAAACCATACGTTGTAAGATAGAGAAAGTTAACCCATTTAACGATGCCGTATATCAAGTATTGTTAAGGCCTGAAACCGCCTTCGATTTCCAAGCGGGGCAATACTTATGTGTTGTCATGGGTGAAAAAGATAAACGCCCCTTCTCTATCGCATCAGCGCCAAACGCCGAGCTGATCGAATTACACATTGGCGCCGCTGTAAGTGAAAGCTACCCAATGCAAGTGGTCGAGCGCCTGAAAGCCTGCGCCATTGACGGCAGCACTATCGACATCGAAGCCCCAGGCGGCGAAGCCCACCTGCGTCACGAAAGCATTCGCCCTCGCCTGTTAATCGCCGGCGGCACAGGTTTCTCTTACATTAAAAGTATCATCGAGCACCAAATCGCCCTCGGCCAACAGGTGGAAACTATGCTGTATTGGGGTTGTCGCACCCAAGATGCCATGTATTTTGAAACCATCGCCCGCGAGTGGCACAACGCTCACCCTTGGTTACACTTCGTCCCAGTCATCGAAGAAGCTCCCGCTAATTGGCAAGGCAAAACCGCCAATCTGTTAGCGCAAATCAAACAAGATTTTGTCAGCTTAAATGGCTACGACATCTATATCGCCGGCCGTTTCGACATGGTGGGTGCAGCGCGGGAAATCTTCCGCGAGATTGGTGTAGAAGAAGCACATCTCTACGGTGATGCGTTCGCGTTTATCAAATAACGCGATAATTGGTTAGCTTAGCTGGCTAACCTTTGCCAGCTAAGGCTTAAATAATAAACCCCA
Source organism: Shewanella sp. S23-S33 (assembly GCF_043359565.1). Taxonomy (NCBI): domain Bacteria; kingdom Pseudomonadati; phylum Pseudomonadota; class Gammaproteobacteria; order Alteromonadales; family Shewanellaceae; genus Shewanella; species Shewanella sp. S23-S33. Next base: position 255,271 of record NZ_JBHFFD010000069.1, read on the forward strand.
GTTTTTACTGGTTTTTTTGTTTTTCTATCTTGCAGATGGCGGTCGATTGAGTTTACCCAAACTTCGTTTGGATTAAAGTCGTGGGGCTTCACCCCACACCCGACCAAGGAGGACTGCTCGTCCTATCCTCCTTGGATTCTCCAAGACGCCCCCAACGGAGTTGAAAGCCCCTTGTGCTCATTGCCAAATTTGCTATCGCTTCCGAAGGATGCGTCCCTGCACCTCCGAAAGCTAGCTCGCCATCCATGGCGAGACTCACGCAATTTGTCTATTCGCCCTGCGGCAACTCCGAGGGGAGGTGTATTCTGCCACTTCAGCTTTGACTGTTAATACCAATAGCCATCAGCATTGCAAAATTTAACAATGGCTGTCTCGATAAATGCGCCATTTATTTCCCCCCGCGGGGGCTTCGTAAAGGATTAGAGTACTTCTATAGTTTCAGCATGAACTTTAACCCTGAAAATCTAAAGGAGTTATGCCCTGCAGATTTCAGAAATCTGGAGACTGTATAAAACTATGCATTCAAGAAATTTAATATTAGGTGGCACATTAAATAGTGATCTTTTCTTGAGATGATCGTGCTCAGTCCTTGTCTTAGATGATTAGTTTATTTATCAGTGAATCTGAACGCTCAAACAGAACCGAACTCTTTTACTGTTATCTAATATTTGTAGCAGTTATTTAGTATAAGATGCTAACCGACGCGATTGATGATGACATTTCATTATTTCAGCCAACAATACTCACACTGCTTTGATAGCTTACAAATTTATATTATACTCATCATTTCATAGATAATTGACTGTAACTCCCCACCAAACTTTATATGGAATTAACTTTATGATTCATGAATTGAAAAAATTAACATTACTTCTTCCTTTTTTGCTCTCTCCAGCACTAGCTGAGACTTGGACTATCAATTCGGATGAAGTTTTAGATGGAACAATAGATAGCACAAGTAATAAAACAAAAATTGACTTAAAATTTAAGCAAGATTCATTTGCTTCAACTACAGATGACTTATTTATTGGCCACTTCGTAAATAGTGGAAAAAATATTGAATTTAAAAATATCAATGACCAGTCAATTAAATATTATCTCGGTATTAAAATTTCATCAGGTTATGCGGGCACTTGGTATGATACTGAAGGCCATTCCGGTGATTGGAACATTATCAATGATCTCGATACTTCTTCGTTCAAAAAAACATGTAATGACATCCTAAATTCAGGAAACTCAGTTGGAGATGGTTACTATACAATTGATCCTGATGGTGAAGATAAAGGAGTTCTTCCTTTCGAGGTATATTGTGACATGACACACCAAGGAGGGGGATGGACTCTTTTTGCTCATAATAAAGATAATCTTGCAACAAAATTTATAGCTAACACTGTTTCCCCTGCTGAATTAGGAGTTATGGAGGCTTTACATTGGCAAGCGCTATTAAGTGCTTCTAATTATGGCGTTATGACAATAGATCAAGCCGATAGAGTTGCTATGATTACATTTATGACTATGAATAAAACAAATGAAAATACTAAAATAGAAAACTTAGCTGCAGACTTATCAAAAGCGACTCATCTGTGGATTGCGAGAAAACCAGCAGTTGGAGCAAACTATATTTCAAGCATAGTAATTAACAGTAAAGACACTAGTAAAAACAGTACAAACTACAAAACAAATGGGGCGTCTGTTTATAACTCTGGTTATATTAAGTTTGATGTTTGGCCATACAGTGCAAGCGCACCTTATGGGGGGCATGTATATACAAGCATTGATTCTCTTTTATATTATATAAAATAGCAAAAGAGTGATCATATACTTATAGTCTATGACGTTAAATAAAAGCAAGCAGGAAAAATATTCCTTGCTTTTAATGAACACCAACAACATTAAAACCAATGGAATACACCTAGCCTGCGAAGTTGTCAAAAGACGTAGATAAATATCATGGATGATGGCGCAGGCTCGGGGGGACAAGGATGTCCCATCTGAGCCGTTAGGCAATTTTTATTGGAGTATGAGACCACTAACCAATGCATGTAACTTCGCTAGGGGCGGCAAGGGAGATCCAAGAGGGAATTGCTGTTGATCCCCTCTTGGTCGGGTGTGGGGTGAAGCCCCACGACTTTGATTTAGCTTTTAATTTCTAATGTATAAACCTTTAACACCACAACCATAAACCAACTCAGGGTTAAACACCCAGCCCTGCGGCGAATGAGCAGCCCCCTACACTTGTGGTCGATGCAAATCGAAACGTAACGCTTCAGAGATCCCATAATAGGCCGATGGGCCGCCGGCACGTAATACGGGTTCGGCGAGTGCGGTTTGATAAATCCCCTCGGCATTGAGTAAATGCTTGGCAATATGCACGGCCACCACTTCACCTAACACCAACCAAGTATCGATCTTGTCGCCATTAGCGGCGGTTAACTGGATACATTGGGACAATTTGCATTCGAAGTTTACTGGGCTTTCAGCCACTAAATCGGCCTTAACAATGGTGCCAGCTTTAGCCGTGAGTCCGGCAAAGCTAAACTCATCTTGACCGCGTGGCAGCATGGCGGAGGTTTGATTCATCTGCTCGGCTAAACCGCGAGTGGTGAGGTTCCACACAAACTCCCCTGTTTCGACGATATTAGCAACACTGTCTTTCCAGCCTGTGCTGGCAAAGCCGATGATGGGCGGTTTGTAGTTGAAACAATTAAAAAAGCTGTAAGGTGCAAGATTGCGTTGCCCCTCGGCATTCCGTGATGAAATCCAGCCAATTGGTCGAGGCCCCACAATCGCATTTAAAGGATCGTGTGCAAGGCCATGGCCTTTGCTCGGTTCGTAAAAATAGCGGTTATCAGCAGTCATACTTCATCCTTTTGTTATTGCCACAACAATACTGGTGCAATTAATACAGCCATCACAGGTACGCTTTCATAGCCGCTATCTTACTCAAGTTTCGAGCAGCGACCAAAAGTCTGTAGGGCAACCTAAGTAAACTCCTTGAACAACATCTGGCTGCAAATTTCAAATCCAACACACTCTTCTGCTAAAGTGATACTTATCAGTGGGCTAAAAAGCCTAACTCTGCTAAATAGCATGTGGCAAATGAAGGAGCGGTGAATGGACGCGATAAAAGGGGGATGGAAGAGGTTGTTGTTGGTCGCAGTGCTGTTAGCGACAGGTTGTGCCAGCGTAGCGCAAATCGATTTCAATAGCCTGTTTGGCACTAGCTCACCGCAAAAACGCGTCGAAAATGCACAGCTGAACGACCAATTTATTCAACAAGCCGAGTTTGTGCACAAAGAAGTCGAGCCTATTCTCAATAGCCGCTGCGTGGTATGTCATGCCTGTTACGATGCCCCCTGCCAGTTAAAAATGACCTCGAGCGAAGGTATAGAACGCGGGGCGAGTAAGGAAAAGGTCTACCAAGGCACACGCTTAGTCGCTGCCACACCTAATCGCTTATTTGTCGATGCCTTTACCCCGGCAGCTTGGCGTCAACGCGGGTTTTACCCCATGTTAAACGAGCGCGATCAAACCCCAGAAGCCAATACCCAAGCCTCGGTATTAGCCAGAATGCTCACGCTTAAGCAAATGCATCCCCTGCCCGAAGACAAGATTTTAGATAAGCGTTTTGATTTCAGCCTAGACAGAGTTCAGCAGTGCGCCAGCCTAGAGGAAATGGACAAATACGAGCAAAGCCAGCCCCTTGCAGGTATGCCTTATGGCTTGCCAGCACTGAATGCGAATGAGCACCAAGTGTTGATGCACTGGCTTGAGCAAGGTGCACCACTGCCATTTGCACAGGCGCTTACACCTGAATTTATTGCAGAAATAACCCTCTGGGAGACGTTTTTAAACGGCGACAGTTTAAAAAGCCAATTAAGTGCACGTTACATTTATGAGCATTTGTTTGCCTTCCACTTATATTTTGAGTCTTTAAATCAACCGAACGCCCAGCCTTTATTCTTCGAGTTAGTGCGTTCTCGGACGCCGCCGGGGCAAGCGCTGGATATTATCGCCTCCCGTCGTCCCTTCGACGATCCTAAGGTGGAGCAAGTCTATTACCGCTTTCGGCCTTATCGGGCAACCATAGTCGATAAAACCCACATCCCCTACGCTTTGAATACCGGCTTACTCAATAACTGGCAACAATGGTTTATCGATGCGGATTACTCAGTCACTCAACTGCCGAGCTACCAGCCGAGCGTTGCGGCTAATCCCTTTGAAGCTTTTATTCAAATTCCTGCCAGTGCGCGCTATCGATTTATGCTGACCCGCGCCCAAGATACCATTATGGGCTTTATCAAAGGCCCAGTGTGCCGTGGTCAGGTGGCGCTCAATGTCATTAACGATAGATTCTGGGTGTACTTTGTGACTCCAGATTATATGGACGACACTGACTTTAGCGCCTTTTACCATTCCCAACTTGAAAACCTACGTATGCCAGCGGAGGAAGAAAGCACTGCACTCGCCGTAACTTGGGTGAAATATGCCGCCAAACAAGGCAAATATATGCGGGCGCGTAATCAATTCTTGAACGAGAAATTCAAAAACGGCCAGCACCTCACCATAGACGGACTCTGGGATGGCGACGACACCAATGATAATGCCAGCCTGACAGTGTTTCGCCACTTCGACAATGCCACTGTGGTTAAAGGTTTAGTCGGCGAGTCGCCCAAAACCGCTTGGATTATCGATTACGCCTTACTGGAGCGTATTCACTATTTACTGGTCGCAGGTTTCGATGTGTATGGTAACTACGGCCACCAGCTATTAACTCGCTTATACATGGATTTTTTACGCATGGAAGGGGAATCAAATTTCCTGACCCTGTTGCCGCAGGAGGAAAGGCGCAAGCAGTTGAGTGATTGGTATCAAGGGGCTGGTACTCAACTCACGGCCTTTATCGCAGGGGATATCAACACCTTTCATCAGCCCACGGGCGTACTCTACTTTAGCGACGATCTAAAGGGCGAGCTGTATCAAAAACTCGGACAGAAGGTTGCTAAGGTTCAACCCAATCGATATCACATAGAAAACAGCAGCTTGCAAGCACATAGCAAAGCACTTTTACACACATTAGATCGATTAAAAGGCACACAAGCGACCCTGTTACCGGAACTAACTATGATCATGGTGGAACCTGAAAAAGCGGGTAAAGCTGAGATATTTACCTTAGTTCGCAATAGCGCTCATCGGAATATTTCGAGCCTGTTTAATGAGGCGAGTAACCGCGAACCCGCTAAAGATGACGTCACTTTAGTGCATGGCTTATTGGGCAGTTATCCTGAGGCATTTTGGCGAGTGAAAGAACAGGACTTGCCTAACGTCGTGGCGACAGTAGAGAAAATGCAAACTGAAAAAGACTATGAGGCACTGTTAGATATGGTGGGTGTACGCCGTACTGATCCGAAGTTTTGGGCCTTTAGTGACGAACTCAATCAGATCTTTTTCGACAATCACCCGATAGAAAGTGGGTGGCTGGATTACAACCGACTGCAAAATCGTTAATAAAAAAGGGGAACGCTAGTGTTCCCCTTCCTTTCAAATCAACCCAGTAAACTTACCAGATCTTAACGCGATCTTCTGGAGCCAAATACAGCTTATCGCCAGGCTTAACATCGAATGCAGTATACCAAGCATCTAAGTTACGCACGGTCAGCGCGCGGTACATGCCGGGGGCATGTCCATCGGTTGCCACCCGAGCACGCAGGGCTTCGTCACGCATCTTAGTAGCCCAAGTTTGCGCAAAGCCGATAAAGAAGCGTTGATCACCCGTAAAGCCTCCAATCACTGGGGCATCTTTGCCTTTAAGCGAGGCGTGATAAGCATCATAAGCGGCGGCTAAACCTGCTACGTCGGCAATGTTTTCACCTAAGGTCAACTTGCCATTCACGTGTAAATCAGGGAAAGGCGCATAAGCATCAAACTGCTGCGCTAACGCATCGCCTTGCTTATCAAATTGAGCAAAGTCAGCGGGCGTCCACCAGTTACGCATAGCACCAGTCGAGTCAAAGGCCGCGCCATTGTTATCAAAACTATGGCTGATTTCATGGCCAATCACAGCGCCAATCGCGCCATAGTTGTAAGCGGCATCGGCCTTAGCATCGAAGAATGGCGGTTGCAAAATACCCGCTGGGAAGTTAAGCGCATTCTGCACCGGCAAGTTCACCGCATTCACCACTTGCGGCGTCATCCACCACTCGCCTTTATCCATTGGTTTGCCAATCTTGGCTAACTGGTGGCTGTACTCCACTTTTTCGCCATTGATGGCATTGGCGTAGGCATTGGTCGCAGTCACAGCATAGCTGTCGTAATTGCGCCATTTGTCGGGATAACCCACGCCCACCGCCATAGTGGCCACTTTTGCAAGGGCTTCTTTCTTGGTTGAAGGGTCCATCCAATCGAGTTTTTCCACTCGCTGACCGAAGGCGGTCACTATGTTATCCACCATAGTGCTGACTTCTGCTTTGGCCGAAGCGGGGAAATATTGCTCGGCATAGGCATGGCCTACGGCATCACCTAAATATTGGTCGAGTGCCGCTAAGGCACGTTTATCGCGGCTGCGCTGCTCTGGCGTGCCAGAAAGCTTAGTGCCATTAAAAGCAAACGAAGCGTTGTCGATAGCCGATGGCAACACATCGGCATGACTGTTGATATGGTGGAACACGAGCCAATCTTTCCATGCTTCTAAAGGCTCAGAGGCCACAAGCGCAGAAAGTCCCGTAATCGCCGTCGCATGGTAGGCCGCAAATTTAGGCTGATTACCCAGTTGCGCCGCCGCTAGAAAGGCAGTCCAATCGATGCCCGGTGCTTTGTCATCAAAGTCAGCACGGCTCCATACACCCGAAGACTGAGTAAAATCCTCGCTTGCTTCACGGCTGGCGTGGGCTGCGGCAATCTTGTTTTCAAGGGCGAAAATACGATCGGCACGGACAGCGGCGTCGCTCACACCCGCATCTTTGAGCAAGGTTTCAATGTAAGCGCGGTAAGCGGTGCGAATGTCGACCATTTTAGGATCGGCAGACAAGTAATATTCGCGCTCAGGTAAGCCTAAACCGCCCTGTAAAAAGTAAGGTAAGACTTCGCCCGGCGTGGCTAAACCTTGGGTGACGAAGATCCCAAATAGGTTTTCGGTATAAAAGTCAGTCGCGTTGAGAGGGTCGACATCGGCGCGCAGATTTCCGCCTAACGCCGCAGATAAATCCTGCTTGCTCGCAATGGCCTCATAGCGGGCAATATCCGCCTCGGCAGGCTTCATTCCTGCGGCATCAATAGCGGCGGTATCTGTGTAAGCCTTGTAGAAATCGGCGATACGCGCTTCGTCGCTCCCCACCGCATGTTGCGCTTTCACCAGATCGGCAATCAAACTGGTTTTATGCTTTTCGGTTGCTTCAAAGGCAACGAGGAAAGCGCCAGTGCTGGAGCGATCGGCTGGGATCATAGTCGTTTTCATCCACTCACCATTGGCGTAGGTATAAAAATCATCCCCTGGTTTTACCGTTGGCGTCATAGCCGCGACATTAATGCCAATCGGCATTTGAGCCGCAATGTCTTGACTTTTTGGTGCGTTTTCGCTGGTTTTTACGGTGTTTTCTGTGGTGTTATCACTGCAAGCAGTGAGCCCAGCCAGTACTGAAGTTGACAGTAACAGCACGGGAATAAGACGGTCCGACATGAATGACTCCTCTCTTTTTTATTATTGTATTTATAGTGTGATTGCTAAGTTTGGCAGTGTAACTGGCACTGAATGAAGAAGTAAAACAAAGCCAATTTTTATGATAGAAAGTTAATGCAAACAATTTGAGCCAGACGCTTAAACACGCAGCTTAGTATCATCACGACCGCGCTCAACTGCAGGCACAAAAAAGCCGACACTATGTCGGCTTAATCAAGTTTGGCTAATGACTACTCTATAATTTGATCTGAGTGTACTGAGTCCACGCAAGTACTTGTCCCATCTGAGGAATGATCCATACTGCCGTGTGCTCATTTTGATAAACACGATAATAAAATAAATCTTCATCACGGATATCATGCTTACGAATTTCACGGTAGAACTGCATAGCAGAATGGCTGACTTCATCCGGTTTTGTCAGTTCTTTTTGTAACACTTTAACGTGAAAAACATCGACTTTAAGGTCATCAATTGTGGTCTGGTACTGCTCAAACTCACCGCGGATAGTGTATTTAATCGGCGTCGTTAAACAATCTTGATCTGTAATACAGGAGGTTGAATAAAACTTACCCTTATTTTGCCCTTCATAGACCAGAGACATACTGAGATCGTTACGAACTAAGAGTTCGCCCGCGACGGGAAAATAAATATCCGCATGGTAATTATGCTCAAGTAACTCGCCCATTCCTTTATCATCCGCAGGGAGGACGATACGGTTATAGCGAATGCGCTGCTCCATTATTTGGCTCAGCGGAATAAACTCCGCCATATTTAATCCTGCGGGTTTTGCATCTATCGCCGTGATATTGATGATGCCGTGACCACTGCAGGCATCGGCGTCCAGCTCAGGGCAAATCGCCATCGAATAATTTTTGCCATCCGTTGAGGTAAATGCACTGAAGTAATTAAGGTTATTGATGTGATTTCCCTCTGGCGCTAAATGTTTTTGCCACCATGAAGGATGTAAACGATCCTCATCACCAATATAGAAGGTTCGCGCCGTCCCCAGCGTGCCACCAATATTGAGGCTGATATATTTATCGGCATGCCATTTAGCCACCTGTTTAACCACCGCATGATGGTCGCTCACATACCAAACGATTGCCAAGATAGCGCACAAGAGGGCAATACCAGCAACTTTAGTCCAAACCGACACCCCCACTAAGGCATCACGAATTGCATTCGCATCATTGATCGCCAGCATCTTTACATGGGATTGTTCAGAGATATGCAATTGATAACCGCGGCGTGCCACGGTTTTAAGCTGCACTTCGGTATAGGGTTCGAGCTTTTTACGTAAGGTACTGATACATTGCGTTAAAGAGGTAGGAGCAACCACCCTTTCAGGCCAGCCGACCTGCAGCAATTCTTCCTTAGTAAAAATGGCATTCGTGGATGATAACAGCAGCACTAATAAGGCCGTTTCGGAAAAAGTCAGGCTGATGGTTGTCCCATTCACATGATCGACTAATTCCTTAGCCTGTTCATCTAACATTAAATAAGATGTGATTTTATGCATGTTAAACGCCTGAAAGATCAGCCAATACTGATAAAGTTTGATTACACTAACAACATGCAATCATCATGTGACATTGTTTCTTTCCAAGAAAACGATGATATGCAATCACCAAGTCAAGATGGTTTATTTTACCTTTTAACAACATATAAGAGTGTGACTCTATACTCAGTTTAGTCATTGTTTAATAAGTACAAAGTTAGACTAATACAGAGGTCGCTAAACTAGATTTCTTGGTATTTAAAGATCCAAGAACAACACAAAAGTAATGCACCAATCCAGCCACCCAGCAAACCATACATTAAGGGTAAGCCCAGCCCAGTTTGAGCAAGCAGAGTGAGACTACTTTTAGCCACGAGTGTATCCGAGGGAGTCGCGAGTAAATTTAAAGCACGGAACAGATCAGTTGGGTTCAACAAAATCAGTAGATTGAATACAGTACGATTAAACATCTCACTCATTCCAACCACTGCACTGAGTAAAATCAGATCATAAACCAGCACAAGCACAAACCATAAAATGAGTAATATCCCCAGTGCCTTGGCTTTTTCTCGCACACACAAGCTAACCCAATAACCCAAGAGCACGAACACTAATGACAGCAAAATACTGCTCATAATCAAATGGGTAAACCCGATAGCTATGGATAACTGGGCCTGAGTATCGCCCAGAGATATCAGTATTAATCCTGTTAAACCAAAGCCCAAAATGCAGGCAATGGTCATCACGCAGGCATGGCCTAAAAACTTGCCGCACACGAGATGCCAACGTGCTAATGGATAGGTCAGCAGTAACAACAGAGTGCCGGATTCTTTTTCACCAACAAAGCTGTCATAACTCAATAAAATCGCACCTAAAGGGAGCATAAATACCGATAAAGTGACTAACCCAGAAAGGATCTGGGCAGGCTCAAATACCACTAAGTTGCCGGACACAGCGCTGCCCATAAAACTCACACACAGAGATAGCAGCAACAAGATTCCCGCCATCATCCATAACCAACGATTACGCAAATTATCCTTAAACTCTTTGGCGGCTATGGTGCTCACTATGCTCAGGGCACTTAAACGATGGTGCAAAACCTCGGAACGGTTCATAGGACTGATTCCAAATTAATCGCCTGATTTATATCTGTTATGTTAATAGTCTTTGTAGGCATTTTTGGCGACTGAAGGGGGCAAAGACTTTCCATGTAATGATGAAACACACTCTGCAAACTAGGAGGTTCAATAGAAAAATCCCCCGCGGGCACTTTTTGTAATAAGTGATTTAACACGGCTGACTTTTGCTCCTGTGGCACGGCTAGTGTGAGTCCCTGCCCCGCATTTGCCTTAACACATGCCGCTAAAATGGGATCTGCTAGCAATGCTTGCCTTTGAGTATTAGATAGAAAATGCAACAAGATATGATTTGGCAACTGAGTCGCCGCCCTCAGGGAGGTTAAGCTTCCCGAAGCTAACATTCGTCCTCTACCTAAGATCAAAGCGCGATCCATCTGATCTTGTACTAATCCCAACTCATGGGTACTGATAATAATGGCGCAACCCTGCGCCCTGAGCTGAGCGATTTTTTGATACAGAAAAGCCGATGCTAAGGGATCTAAGCCGACTGTCGGTTCATCGAGTAACAGTACCTTAGGCTCAGCCAATATCGCCTGCGCGAGTCCAAGACGTTGCCGCATCCCCTTAGAAAAAGTACTCAAACGCTTATCTTTAGCGGCCTCTAAACCAAATTCAGCAAGTAATACATGTACTTTAGGCAAGGAAACGCCCTTAAGCTTAGCGAAATATCGCAACAGCTCATTGGCGGTCATATTGTCATAAAAACTCACATTTTCAGGTAAATAGCCTAAGGACAAACTCTGTCTGGCATTCATAGTTCCGACACTATGACCTTGAACTTGGAGCAGACCACTTGTGGGGGTAAGTAATCCCAAAATAAGCTTGAGTAACGTAGATTTACCCGCACCATTATGCCCAAGGAGTGCGATCACTTGACCCGCTAATACCTCAAAACTCACATCATCCAGTGCCTTAAACTTGCCATAGCATTTACTGATATTTGTCGCTTTAACAACCACATCTGCACTCGCTATAGGCTTACTTACTGAGCAGGTCAAAGTTTGATGATTCATCGCGAACCTCCATCAATCAGTACGTGCGCGCCACTTTGCATTAGTGGAAAACTATCACTTATACCGCTCGTCACTTGGGGCTGAAATTGGCGTTCCACCCAACGTAGTAGTAAAACAACGGGGCTTTCCATCAACAGTTTGGCTTCAGGATAAAGCCAAAACAGTTTATCTAAACTGTCATTCGGCCTATGGACAATATCCCCTAATCCATCGCCATTCAGATCCCAACCTTGATATTCCGACCAGTAATTCCCCTGCCCCTGATAACTCCATTCAAGTTGAGTTTCTCCGACATATTTAACTTGGGTTTGATTGGCCATAATACGATTATGCCAAAGGCGATTTTCCTCTCCGCCCATGGCCATACTGATCCCGGTATCGCTGTGGCTAAACTCGTTATCTTGAATACGGTTATGTTGAGCGGCGTAAATAAAAATACCTTTCCCCTCATTGCCAAGCTCCACAGTGCCCTTAGGGTTATGGATTTGACTCGCAACATTGGCTTGCACATGGGATGCCTCAGTAATGTTGAGTAAAATGCCAAAGTCCCGCGCCTGAGTCACACGGTTGTGGTGCAGGTAAATATGGGTTGAATTCATTAGGGCATAACCGCCATCGACGGCAATCGCTTGGTTTTGCCACGCTTCGTCGGCTTGGGTATACATATAGTGAATGCCATATTGCAGCTTAGTGAATTGATTTTCATAAATGCGGCTGTGGGTCACGGACTCTAAATACACACCATCACGGACAAAAATCAGCTGATTTCGGTCAATTTGTGGCGAATTAACATGCTTAAGATAAATGCCATCACCCCGATCAAGCACATGAATGGCACCGTTGCCACTAATACTATTGTCCGTGATGGTGGGCGAGTTTAGCTGTTCGCCATAAATACCAAAACCATCACCCACCAAGCGGTTTCCCTTAATCAGCACATTATCCGCCCCTTTTTTGAGTAAAATGGCGGCATCACGGTAATACAGATCCCGTCCCCAGTGGCGGATATTGAGCCCCTCAATACTCACCTGAGGCGCCTCAATGACCAACGCACTGCCTTGGCGCAGTGCATCTAATGTCGCGCCCATTTCCCCCTTTAGCGAAATGGATTTCGTCACCTTAAAGGAGCCTTCATACACCCCAGTGGCTAGCACTAAGGTGTCACCTACTTGGGCTTTGTTAAGGGCAAGGGTGAGTGAATCTGTATCTGTTACCCGAATGAGTGCTGCCCAACTAGCAAAAGAGGCAAAACACAGCAGCCCAATCAGCAATAGACGCAGCTTCATCATCACAACCTTATTTATCACCCGCGAGCAGTTCTAGGGTGATGTCATCAAATCTCAGCACTCGGCCACCGTATTCCTTAGCAAAGGCTTCGGCGGCAGCTTTGGTACTAAAAGGGGCAACGGCAGGTCCCATCACAGCTTTCTTAGTCGTACCGTAAACATAGAAGGCATTTTGAGCATCAATAAAGGCGCCATCGTCAGGTTGTTCCCAATCGGTCGTGCCCGCGTCATGCACCATCATGTAATCAATTTGTCTTTTATTTTCAGGCTGTAATGCAAAGTTGAACATATCGCGAGCCGAACAAAACTTAGGTACCGATTTCTCAGCCTTGAGGTGCACTTGCCCTTTAGGTCCGGGATATTTAGTAATCACCATGCCGCATAAATGGCAACGGTCATGCTCGTGGATCATCTCGGCTTTATGAACATGGTCTGTGGCCTCGCTTTTATTACAGCCAAATAGCAAGGGCACTAACAGCAACAATGCATAGTATTTCTTCATCCTATTTATCCTTTTATTAAAATATCAACGCCTCGCCAGATTCCTTGCAGGGACAGATCTTTACGGCGAGGGTTGATAGAACGGGTTTCATCTTTCATTCATTTTGCTTTGTGCTTTTGCAATCGCATTATCGATTGCTTCACGGTTGATACTGTCCCCATTGTGTTTGAGCAGGAGCTGCCAATGGTCAATGGCCTTTTGGTTACGAGCATGCAAGTAAGCATCTGCCGCGAGTAACATATGGGTTTGAGGCTCAAAGGGAGAGAGTGCTAATGCTTTGGCAATCACCTCTTGGGTTTCAGGTGTCATTTGCCGAAGCTCACGGTAATAAAGCGCGTTAGCTTTTGCCCCTAACACTTCGGCATCTTCTCCCCCTATTTCGAGTAATTTATCTAAGGTCAGCACCGCATCTGAGTACAAACCTCCCGCATTGTAAGCCTGAGCTAATGACATAAGTGCCAAGGTGTTTTGCGGCTCACTCTGAGCCCAACGACTGGCTTTGGTGATCTCAGCCACCACTAAATAATCAATATTTTCATCAATCCGACCTTGATCCCAATCTCTAAAACGGCCTGTTTGACTGTAGATAGCAAGGGTCAGCAGCACTAGGACGATTCCCATCGCAAAGGGCACCTTGCTCGACATGTTTGGCAACTGTGCGATTCCCATGACTAGGTTTAGACGCATGTGCTGCCAGTAAATGTAAGCAATAAACAACAGTAAACTGATGCCAATGCCTAGTCCTAAGCTCACCATTCCAGTCTCCATTTCACTCTCCAAACAACTCGTTTTAGGAGCCTGATTAACCGTGTGCAGGCATCATCTTTTTATTTTTCATCTCTTTCATTTCGCTGGGTTTCTCAATATTTTTCAGTTCAATTTCAAAGATAAGTGCTGACTCTGGAGGGATAATACCTACGGCTTCAGTGCCATATGCAAGGCTTGCTGGTACCACAAAACGGTATTTAGACCCCACAGGCATCAACTTTAATCCCTCTTCCCAAGCGGGGATCACCGACATTAATGCAAAGCGAGTGGGCTCTTTACGTCCAACCGTATTTTCAAACTCAGTCCCATCGATAAGAGTGCCAACATATTCCACTGTGACCACATCTTCTGGATTGGGTTTATGACCTTTACCTTGGGTTAAGACTTCATATTGAAGACCAGAGGCGGTGACTTTAACGCCAGACTTTTTTTGATTTTCAGCAAGATATGCCGCACTTGCCTTTTTAGTTTCTGCCATTTGTTTTTCAGCAACGACAGTTCTTGCGGCATTGAGTTGTTCTGCTCTTTGGTTCAGGTAGGTCAGCACTTCTTCGTCGGTTAATTGCTGTTTATCTTTAAGCGCATCCACAAAACCTTGCACGACTAAGTCGACATTCACCTCTGAACCCAATTCAACTTGGTTGTAGACTTGACCAGAAATGTAATTACCAATAGAAGCGCCAATGCTGTAAGAGGTTTTATCTGCATCGGTTTTCAAACTTGTGCCAGCAAAACTGGCTACCGAAACAAATAATGCGGCGCAGGTCGCCACTGTGATGCTTTTGGGGATAAAAGAAGTTGGCATACGTGTTTTCATTTTATGTTCTCTACAATGTTAACCCTGTGGGTTTCGCCTTTTGGCCCTGCAAACCAAACCGATAAAACATCGGTCCTGTGTGTTACTAAGGTTTTTCTGTTACTCGACCTGACATACGCCAGCCATAAATACCATCGGCCATATGACGCACACCTGTGTAACCTAGCTTCATGGTTTCTCTCGCCGCCATATTGCTGCTAGTGCAAAGGCGGTTAGCGCAGTAAAACACCATGACTGCATCTTTATTCTTTGGAAGTAACTCTCTCCAATTCTGAACATTGAAAAAAACTGCTCCGGGGATAAAACCTTCTGCCCATATCTCCAGTGTATTTACGTCGAAAAAATAAACGCCTTGCTTGCCGACTAAGGTTTCCGCTTCCATCATCGAAATGGGATTTAATTGGATTTCGTTATAGGGCACTTCAGACATTTCTGAGCCACCACCGGCGATGACTGGCATCGCAGTCACGCCTAAGGCCAACACCATCAATATTCGGCTTACACTTTGACGAAGCATGTTATGCATAATTAGGCTCTCATATTCCCCGACACCCAAAGGTGTCGGGGATAACTAGGACTCAAGTTAAATTATATTTTCTTCGCACTCAGCGCATTACCATCAATAATGGCTTGGGCTTGGGTCACATAGGTCAAGGCGGCATCTAAGCGTTTTTGTGAGTAACGCGCACCATGAACACCCCATGAACCATCGGCTTTAATCAGTTTGAGGACATCTTGAGCTTTATCGGTCAACAACAGCACTTGCGTCTTATCTTCTACCGATAACTTCGCCATATTGGGCGACTTATCGATGCTAATAAGGGCTTTTTCTACTTTGGCATAGGTTTCTTTCACTGGTTTTTGCCACTTCTGAACTTTGCCGTAGATTTGCTGTTGATCTTTAAAGTGCAGACCCTCACCCAACTTAGATTGGAATTGGCTATGGCAACCTTTGTTATCCACTACATCGTGATCAGAAGCGGAAGTACGAGCACAGGTCCACATGAGATCGAGGTAGTTATGGCCATTTTCGTCCTTCGCCACAGTCCAGCCCTTAGTGGATGAGTCGCGAGACTTACCTTCAGGTGGGTTAAGCGTCTTACGCAATGGATCGACATCGATTTTCCACATGTGCGACTTACGAACGTTGTCGAAACCGGCCATATCAGGGAACTGGATCGCGGTGAAGTTTTCACAACTACCCATGTTTGGCATGTGACAGCTTTGACAAGTTTGTTTACTGTGGGTCTTGGTATTACTCGCAATTTCAGCCTGTGCCGTATGGCAATCGGTACATTCTTTGATGAGTTTTGGTTTAGTAATACCGGATTTCCAATCACCATCAGTCACTTCGTGTGGATCATGACAGGTAGAACAACGCATACCCTTATCGTAGTGAGATGAGGCAAACATTTGCGAACCTTCTGTACCACAAGATGGGCACGAAGATTTCATCTTCACGTTAAAGGCATATTCCAGTTTTTCTTTACCCTGTGGGGTTTGCGCAAGTTCTTCTACGAAGTTAAAACGCTGGTGACAACGCTCACAGTTAGAAGGCATACCACCACCGATACCGCCGTCTAAATGACCACCTGCGCCATGACACTCTTCACAGGTAATACCGAGTGACACTGTATGTTTTTGGAGCTCTTTAGGATTACCAAGGGCTGCAAAAAACTCATCTTTAGTTTTAAAATCAAACTTAAAGGTGTGGCACATTTCGCAATAGGAACTCGCAGGTTGGAATAAGAATTCCTTCTCGTATTTAGCACCATAGGAGCTCATACCCCACTGGTGTGAACCACTCGCGCCAAAATCTTCCATTTTAGTTGGAAATTCAGGAATAACTTTCTGAATTTTCTTCGCCATTTCAGGGGTTAACCATTCAGCCCAACCACGGGAGAATTGGTTACCACCGGCGACCATAGTGCCAGTACCATCTTTGAGTAAACCGTCTTTCACATGGAAAGTACCGCGTACTAAGTAGCTATCGATAAAGCCGTATTTGGTTCTTGGTGTTCCCACCGTCGCATAAATTGCATCAGGGGTAATGCCGTCTGGCAGGATAGAAGTATCCTTAGTGCCATACATGGTTTTATTTAAATCGTTATCGACTTCGGGATGACTCCCCGGAAAACGTAAGGTTTTTGAATGGCGTGAACGTTTCCACTTTTCATATTGTGGACCGTGGCACTCACCACATTTTTCAGGACCAACAAACTTATTTGGGAAATCCAAAATCGACTTGGCACCAAGGCGATATTGCAATGCCATAGGGCGATTGCCCTCTTGATGTTGGCTATATTTTTGGCTATCACCACCGTGTAAGTATTCTTCACCACGATCACTGACCTTATAGGTTCCTTTTAAACGACCTTGCTCGGCATATTTAAATACCGGATGATTTTCAAAAAGAAAATCAAACAACTCTTTTTCCTGAACAATATAATCCTGCAGTGTTCTTACACCACGGGACTCTAGTGTTAGATCGGGATTAGCCATAATTCCCTGAGCTTCCGCACTCTGTTGTTTATTACCATAGCCAGGCTTTACCTCGCCCGGTTTAGCATCGGATGCTATTCCGGCCACACTGACGATAGTACCTAAACAAAACAGCACGCTGAGTGCTATTTTGGATTTCCATCGTTTCATCATTCACTCCTAATTATCATTAGTTTTTTATTTTCTACTGAACCTAACTGCTCACTGAACGACATAAACAATTGACCAGTTACAGCATGGTGGAGGCAAAAAACCATTAAAAATCAGAGCTAGAGCACACTAAATTCCCGCTGATAAATCAAGATGAATAAAATCAATTAAAACAAATTAAATACAATAACTTACAAAATTAATGTCATTTATTTTTTAGAAGTTAAAAAGCACATTTCAGTTATAAAAAAAACTAAAAATTCGTTTGATTTTTCAAAAAATATCAAGCGTAAAAAGGAATTATTTAATAACGGATAAGATCACATTATTAAATGCAAAACTCGACTAATCTTAAAATCAACAGTGATTAAAGCTTGTGATTAAACTGACTTTTACTACGAAGAACTTATATGTACATTTAAAATCATAAGAAAATAACTCAAGTTTCTGAGCGAATTTAATAAAAATCAGCATGTGAACATCACACGGGTAAAATAGCCAACTGTAAACACTATATTACCGCGACCACATTATTCTAAGGCATAATAAATGACAACTATGCTTCCAGAAATTGGACATATATTACTGATCATTAGTAGCGTATTGGCATTATTTTCTGCAGCACTGACCTTAATCGGTGTTAAGCAGAATAATGCCTATCTGGTGGGATTAAGCCCGACACTCTTTAGAGCCATATTTACCTCAGTATTTGCTTCACTTCTTTGCTTAATTTATTGCTTTATGACTGATGATTTTTCTGTTGCTTATGTCGCAAACCACTCGAATAGCCAATTAGCCTTGGGTTATAAAGTGGCCGCCGTTTGGGGTAGCCACGAAGGGTCAATGCTGTTTTGGATATTTGCGATTGCACTTTGGGGCGCGATCATCAGTTATCGCATAAAAATGGCGGATTGCACTCAAGATAAGGCCAGCGATAAATACCAAGACGCCCTATATTTTGCGAGGCTGTTGGCCATTTTGGCATTAGTGATCCTTGGTTTTAACTTATTTTTACTCTTTACCTCTAATCCCTTTGCCCGCTTATTACCTAACATTCCGATTGAAGGGCGAGATCTTAACCCCATTTTGCAAGACATAGGACTCATACTGCATCCGCCCATGCTCTTTCTTGGTTATGTTGGCCTCACAGTTTGCTTTGCTGCAGCGTTAGCATCACTGCTCGGTGGTGGTTTTAATACTCGTCAAATTAACTATTTACGACCTTGGGTATTATTAGCGTGGGTGTTTCTAACGGGTGGCAATGCCTTTGGATCTTGGTGGGCCTATAACGAACTAGGTTGGGGTGGTTGGTGGTTTTGGGATCCAGTAGAAAATGCCTCCTTTATTCCTTGGCTTGTGGCAACAGCATTAGTGCATTCCCTCATTCTTACTCAACGTACACATGGCTTTAAACTCACGACTTTACTGCTGTGCTTATTGGCATTCTCACTCAGTTTACTCGGTAGCTTTTTGGTGCGCTCCGGCATAGTGCAATCGGTACATGCCTTTGCCGCCGATCCGACCCGTGGCATGTCAATCCTCTGCTTATTAGTGATTTTTGTTGGGGCTGCGTTACTCATTTTTGCACTCAAAGCCCACCATTTAAAACAGGATGTGGCTTTCGCGCCTTTCAGTAAGGAAACGCTGTTACTGCTCGGGATCGTTATCTTAGTCGTAGCAGCGTTTTCCGTATTACTCGGTACATTTTACCCTTTGATCTATGAGCTGCTCGATTTAGGTACACTTTCAGTGGGTGCCCCTTATTTCAACGCTATATTTGTCCCCCTCACTTTCTTGCTTGTCCTGTTAATGGGCATTGCGCCCTTAGTGCAATGGCAAATAGTGCAATGGCAAAATGCTTCAAAGACTCGTATTACTTCCCTGCTCATTTCTAGCCTAGTGATATTAGCCGTCGCAGGTTGGGTAAGCTTGCAAGCCGCCTCGGGCAGTAGTTTATTTTTACTCCTTGGCACTGCCGCAGCACTTTGGTTGCTGGTGTGTTTATTGCTCACGATATTGGCAGCCTCGGGATTAGGTAGACGAATATATGCCCGGCAATTAACCCAAAACCGCAGTGAGCACGACTTAAATCCTCCCGTTAAATCATCAAAACAAGGGTTTGTCGCCATGCTATTCGCCCACTTGGGGGTGGCTATCACTATTATTGGAGCAACATCCGTCTCCTTTTTTGAGCAGGAAGCCCTGCTACGAATGGGGCCTGGTCAAGGTAAGCCTTTGGCGAGTTATATCTTAGTGTATGAAAGCACTGAGAATGTCGAAACCAACAGCTTTACCGCCATTCAAGCCAATATCAGTATCCGCGATGGTGCGAATGATGAAGTGATCCTCGGTTACGTTAGGCCGCAACGGCAAACCTTTAAAAGCAATGGGATGGAAATGTCCCACGCGGGTATCGATCATGGATTCTGGCGGGATATTTATGTGTCTATGGGGCTGCAATTAAGTGACAGCGAATACCTTATCCGTATCAGCTATAAACCCCTTGCGAGTTGGATCTGGCTTGGTGCGCTATTAATGATGCTGGGTGGGGCGATTGCTGCTTGGCCTACTCGCAATTTTAGCTACCAAGCTGATTTAACAACCTTAGTTAACCTATCCCATCACAAACCACAGGAGACACTTGCCTAATGAATCCAATATTGCGCTTTTTAGTCTTACTGCTCCCTATCACCTTATGTGGGATAGGGATCCCATGCTTATCCGTCGCGCAAGCTCAGCCCATATCAAGCTTTTCCTACCAGCAACAGGTAATAGATATCAGTAAAGTGCTGCGTTGCCCTATGGCGACGAATCAGAGCCTATTTGAATCACAGGCGCCAATCGCCCACGAGCTCAAAGCACAAATATTCTCGATGCTGGAACAGGGGCAAAGCCAAGATGAGATTATCGATTTTATGGTGCAACGCTATGGTCAAAAAATCCGTTATCAACCTGAATTTAAGGCCTCCACCTTCGCACTTTGGTTTGGGCCACTGCTGTTATTAGTGCTTGGTGTTGGGTTGTGTCTCGCATTGGTAACCCGTAGAAAAACACAAACGACTATTTAAAAGTAAAGGATAACCATATGAAATTACACTATTTTCCATTTGTTCTACTCGCGTGTTTGGGTCTGTTTTCTAATAGCAGCTCAGCCCACTCACTAGACAATAAACTCTACAGTACTGGAGAGCCCCTCCCTAAGCCCCTTGTGATGACTGGTTTTATAGAAATGCAGCACGCACGCGGCGTACCAGAAGTTCCCTTTATTGATGAATCAGGACAAACCCAAACCCTAAAACAGCACCAAGGGAAATTAGTTTTAGTCAATCTTTGGGCAACCTGGTGCGCCCCCTGTTTAAGGGAAATTCCAGAACTCCAAAAACTTAAGCAGCAGTATCAAGGGAAGAATATCGCCATCATTCCAATCTCTATCGATGAAGAATCTAAAGATGTACGCCCTTTTCTTAACCAACATGGCTTTAGCGGCTATACCACTTGGCTTGACCCAGAGCAAAACATAGAACAAATCATTCCTGCGAATGTCGTACCCGCCAGTTATATTTTTGATGCTAAAGGTAATCTTGTCGGTTTTGTGCGGGGATATCTCGATTGGGCTGATAAAGACGTTGGCCCTTATCTTGATCAACTGATTGCAAAATACGGCCAATAATCACCAAGTAACACAGACTCACAATATATTTCTCCATTCGGTCATCCGCCAAAATTTGCCGAAACCCGCTGCCGCCTATTTGGCTGCGGGTATTTTTATCTCTACCCCATCTTTGTATTCTGCGACGCATTTCTTTAAAATTGCCGCCAAACTCTTTATTTCAAGGCAAATCAGATGAAACTCACCCGCTTAACTCAACCTATTTATGACCACTTATATCGTAATATCAGTGAGTTTCGTAGCACCTTCGACTTGCCCGTTAATGATGTTGATTCTTTAGATGACAAGGCCGACACCTTACATACTTCACTGATTATTGAGGAGTTAACTGAACTTGCAGAAGCCGATAGCCGTATCGAACAGGCCGATGCCATAGTCGATTCTGTATACGTGTTAATGGGCCGTTTAGTGCACTTAGGCGCGCAAGCAATGACGGATAGGCTCGAAATCAGTTACCTGATTGACTTGTTGCTTTGCGTGGCTCAAAACCGTGAAATCGACTTTATTAGCTGCTGGGATGAAGTCCACTCGAGCAATATGAGTAAAGTGTGCCGTAACGAGCAAGAACTGGCCGAGACCATTGCCTTCTATGCCAAGCAAGGTGTTGAAATTGTCGGTAGTCAGCAAGGTGATTTCATCATAGCGAAATGCGCTAAAGATGTGGAAATGGCAGGTAAAGTGGTTCGCCAAGGTAAGGTACTAAAATCGGTTTACTACCGCCCAGCGGATCTGACAACACTGGTTAAAGCCTAACCACGGCAAGCCTAGGATAGCACTTAACTAAGTGCGTCCTAGGATGTGTTGAACAAGACTAAAACGGCAGAACTCAGTCCGATGTATCACTCTTACGATATTCTAAAATATCCCCAGGCTGACACGACAGGTACTCACAAATACTCGCCAGTGTTTCAAAACGCACGCCTTTCACCTTGCCGCGTTTTAGCAGGGATAAATTCGCTTCGGTAATGCCAACCGCTTTGGCAAGCTCCTTAGAACTCACCTTCCGTATCGCCATCATGACGTCTAAATTAACGATAATGTCCAAAATTACACAAACTCTTTGTTTTCTGCCTCAAAATCTCGGGCAGCTTTAAGCAAATAAACAATCAGCAACATCAATAAAATCGTGGTGATATTGCCAAAATCGAGCGCCAAGTCGATACGGGTATCCTCAAAAAGCGACTTGTGATAGTAACCTACGCCTAAGGTTTGCAGTATCTCTATCACTAAGGCGGCAACCTTAAGCCAAACCAACCACAGATAACAATGCATACTTTCGTCGCTAAAAAACAAGCCGTCTTGATAGTAGGCTAATAATTTTTGCAGCCAATAAACACCCAGTAAAAACGTGATAAACAATGGACTTAACATTAACAGCAACAAGGTTTGACTCGCATCAGGCGATACCCATAGCGCTTGGAACAATCCATTATTCGATCCAAAACGTATCTCATCATGGACTAAGTAGCTATAACCCAGATACACCACCACAATCGTAGCGGCCAACAAAATCACCCACCGGAAAAATGCACTGATTTTTATTAACTTTTCTATGTTTTTATTCATCACTCAATCCTAAATTTAATCCAATCCCAGTGCTCTTTAACCTTGGCTAGTATACTCGTTCGGTAAAATATATTGCAAAAAAATATAATTTTATTGTTTTACGATAATTAATTTTCGTATTAACATGATGTCACTTCTAACAACTCAAGGTTACAACAATGCGATTATCCTCCTTCACAAGCCAGTTATGCAGTGCTGCTATTGCCGCTATGCTACTCGCAAGCTGTTCAACCTCAACCACTGAGCAAAAAGCCAATACGGATAGGCTTAACAGCCAGCAAGCCCAAGTGCCGCTCATTCCCATCGAAGATTTTTTCAATGAGCAAAATATTCACCATTTAAAAATGTCCGCCGACGGTAAATGGTTAGCCTTCACAAAGGAATACCAAGGTGCGAGCAATATTTATGTAATGGCGGATAAAAGCGATCTTGCAAGTGCGACACTCTTAACGCAGTCCATTGAACCTATTAAAGAATTTGAATGGTCATCAAACAGTAACGAACTCTTTTTTATGAAAGATAAAGGGGGGAATGAAAACACCCAAATTTTTAAACTCAGCTTTGAAACTCCCCAAGGCAAAATAGCGCCAAAAGAGCAGCAACTCACGCACAATGACAAGGTGAAATACAGCGTCATGGAACAGCCCAAGGATAACCCTGAGCAGCTGGTTGTGATGGCGAACCACGATGAATCGAGTCGGATGGATATCTATTGGCTCAACACCCATGATGGCAAGCTAACGCCTATTTTTGAAAACAACTTAAACTTGGTGCAAATGAAGTTTAACAAACAAGGGCATCCCGTTATTGGCAGTAGCACCAATCTAGATAACAGCTATAGCCTCTACACACTCATTGATGGCACTTGGCGTAAAATAATCCACACAGCTAAGGGTGAAAGCATTGATATCTTAAAAGTAAACGATGCGAAAAAACTCGCCTATATCAGTGCCAACATCGGTGAGCGGGATAAACAACAACTGCTCAAAGTTGATCTTATGACGGGAAAATATGAAACCTTACATAAAGATCCTAACGATGAAGCGGATGTTTATCAGGTATTGTTTAACGATGCTGGTGAACCTTTAGCCATTTCCTATTACGGCGGGCGCTTAAGAACCTATCCACTTGATACTGAGTTTGCTAAGCACTGGGATGTGATCAATAAGCATTTTAATCAAGATGTTGAAATAACCATTACCGAACGTAACGAGAAAAATAATCTCTGGCAGATCAACGTCGCGAGCGATAGGGCATCGAGCTTAGATTACCAATACAATGCCATTAATGGTGATATCCACTTACTCGCGGATATTCCTCCAAGTATACAAGCAGAACTGCTATCACCCAGACAATCCCTAGTCTATACCGCAAGGGATGGTGTAAAAATTCAGGCTTATTTGACATTACCAAAGGGAAACCAGCGCAATTTACCCACCATCATTCTACCCCATGGCGGCCCTTGGGCTCGGGACTACTGGGCGCTAGACTCGGGTTACTTCCATGCGATTGCTCAGTTCTATGCCAACCGTGGTTATGCCGTGTTACAGCCAAACTTTCGCGCATCGACAGGATTTGGCAAACACTTCCTCAACTTAGGCAATAACAATTGGGGCACTGGCAGTATGCAAGATGACCTGACTGATGGTGCAAATTACTTGGTTGAACAAGGGATTGCGGATAAAAATCGCTTGGGGATCTTTGGCGCATCTTACGGTGGTTATGCGGCTTTATCCGGCGCGACTTTTACGCCAGATCTTTACCAAGCTGTGATCGCCTATGTGGGGCCGTCAAGCTTAGTCACGCTAATGGCGTCTTTCCCCGATTACTGGCGCCCCTATTTAGGTCAATGGTTTGAATCGGTGGGAGACCCGTTAATTCCTGAACAAAAACAAGATATGGAGAACCGCTCCCCAATTAATTTTGTCGATAACATAAAAGCACCGCTGATGCTTATCCAAGGAGCGAATGATCCGCGAGTGACTCAAGTTGAATCAGATAATATTGCGAAAAAAATGTACCAAAAATCGTTACCCGTTGAATACTTACTCGCCAAAGATGAAGGTCATGGATTTATCAAACGTGCCAACAAGCTCGCCTCGATAATTGCGACTGAACGTTTCTTTGGTAAGTACTTAGGCGGAAAAGTGGATAATAATGTCAATCCAGCTTTGCTTGAACATCTTAATAGCTTAAATGTTGATATAGAAAAACTGTAACCTTAATAAAGCGTTAGAAGTGCAATACAGATTTTGCCAAGGAAGGCGAAATATCTTAACAGGCTAACGCGGTTAACTGTGGGCCAATAGGCTAATCTATCAAGTATGACTACACCCCAAGAGATAAAAATGAATCCAGCAAAAGTCGTGCGTGCCGAGGTTAAGCAATTGACTGATTTACCAAATATTGGCAAAGCCTGTGCGGCGGATTTACGTTTGCTTGGCATAGATAAGCCTGAGCAGTTGTTAGATAGAAACCCCTACGAGCTGTATCAAACGCTGTGCGACAAAACGGGCCAGAGACACGACCCCTGCATGCTCGATGTGTTTATCTCCATCACTCGTTTTATGGCAGGTGAAGATGCTAAACCTTGGTGGTTTTACACCGATGAGCGCAAAAATACCTTAGAGAAATGAAGCTTTAGCGACTATCTATCTGCCTGTTTATCCAATGGTATCGTTTCGGGCTCTTCCCTTAACCACTCACGCCAAATGGCCACCAGCAGGGCCATCAATACTGGACCAACAAACAAACCGACAAAACCCATGGTTTTTACGCCGCCGATCAGACCGAAAAAAGTCGGTAAGAAAGGCAATTTAATCGGCCCACCGACAAGATTGGGCCGCAGGGTTTTATCAACAATAAACAACTCTATGCTGCCCCAAAGAAACAAACCGACACCCGCCGTCATATCGCCTGTGCCGACAAGATAGAGTGAAATCAAGGTAAACATGGTTGGCGCCCCCCCGGGAACCAAGGCCATAAAGGCGGTTAACACCCCAAAAGCCACGGCCGAAGGTACTCCCGCAATCCAATAGGCAATCCCCAGCACTATGCCCTCACCAATTGCGATAAGCGTCATACCTATCACGGTAGAACTGACTGTTGCAGGCACCACACGGGAAAAACTATGCCAGCGAGCAGGCAGCACTCGCTCACCCACGATATCCAACTGTTTAGCCACTTGCGGACCATCTTTATAGAGGAAAAACAAAGTGATCAGCATAAAAAGTAAGGTCAACAACAACCCTAAAGTATTCCAACCCAATTGCAGCACCCAACGGGAAATGCCACTCAAATTCTGGCCACTAATGGCACTGATAATTTGGCCTAATTCATGGGGTTCACCAATAAACTGCTGCCATTGCAGGGTTAACCATTCGCCCATCCAAGGCAAGTCTTTGATCCACAAGGGCACGGGCGAACCATGTTGGTTAGTAAACACCAACCAATCAACCCAAGTTCTAATCTCTTGTAACGCATAGGAAAATACAAACACCAGCGGAATAATCAGCCCGAGCACAATACAACACAGGGCAATGGTTGCCGCCAACGCCGAGCGACCACCGCATTTTGCCAATAGTTTTTGATAGAGAGGCCAACTTGAAAAACACACAATCAATGCAGCTAAGGCGGGCACTAAAAAATCGATAAAAAAGAATACGCCAGCACACAAGAGCAAAACCAACAAACTACGGCCAATAGCGGCATTACTGAAAATCGGCGTCATAGTGCTAAAACCCCCCACAATAAAATTCAACGATAAAATGGAAAACACTCTGCATCACACCAAACAAGGTTAATGCTTAACCAACTCGTTCTACGAATCAGTTTATTGCGCAGTGCTTCCCATGGGCAATGACTTTAACACCGAATATTGAGCTGTGTATCTATTCAATCTTTGAAGACAAAAGGCCTTTGGATATCTATCAAAGGCCCAACATTTGGAATGAGCTTATTGAGCCGAAAGTTGCTCAACTACTTTCTCTGGCTGGCTAAAATCAGTAATACGCTGAATAACTTTACCATCCTTAACCCACAGTAAAGTAGGAATATTGCGGATTTTAAAATGATTAAATAACACACCTAATTCATCGATACTAAAATCGACTTGAGTTTGATAAAGCTGCTTAAAATCTTCGAGCGCTTTATCGTCTGTCCACAAATGATTGACCACACCGTGCCACGATTTATTAGGCACTTTTTGCGCGAGATTATTTAAACCTTTTTGAACGGCAATACACTCTTTCGACATTTCTGGGCGGCTATCAGCCAAATACCAATCACACCATGTTGCGGTAAAAAAAAGTAAATGCTCACCTTGTTCCCAAGGTTTCAGTAACTTAGCTGTTTGTTCGGCACTGGGTGCCTCCGTTGTCTGCGCAGTCAACTCTTGGCCATTCGCCAACATATCGATAAATTTATCTAAATTGGCATCAGACTCATGGCTAGTGTAAACCACATCACCAGCACGATTGATTAATACACTATAGGGTGTGCCGACCAAACCTAAAGCCACACCCAGCTCGCCTTCATTATCCAACCACACGGGCATAGTGAGCCCGAAACGTGCGATAACATCAGCAATCTTAGGCTGCTCTTCATTAATATTGATGTTCACCGCGATGATATTAATCTTGTCCTGATATTTCTTCTGCAGGACTTCAAAATGCGGCATTTGCTCCATACAAGGTTGGCACCAGGTTGCCCAAAACTTTAGGTATATCGGCTTGTCACCCGCAACACTGGCTAAAGTCACTTGCTGCTGATCTGGATAGGTTTTAAGTGCGATATCTTGATAGGTTTTATTGCCAGCAAACGTAGCAAAACTCATAACGGCAAGGCACATAACAATGATTTTACGTAACAACATATTGTTTTCCTTAAATCTATAGAACACTCGCACCCACGACTATAGGGCTAGTGATTTGCAGCCATTTGTACAGAAAAAACATAATTTAAAAGAAGCGGCAGTCTAACCACAAACCAACCTTTAAACGACGAGTATAAACTAACAAGCCGCTAATTTAGCCATATTAAATGTAAGCCTTGATGAGCATACCAATGAGTATTAATAACCTATCCAACAATATCTTAGACCATCAAACCTAACGCCAATTGCCTCGTCAGCTCTGCGGCGGGAATAGCCTGACAACCTGTTGCATTTTGGCCGCACCAAAGTGGGCTAAAATCACCAAATCCTTGTTGTTCAGCGGCGCTTCGCAATACTGCGACGGCACTTGAGGCGAGCGGAAAATCCGGTGCGGCATTATTGATGGGACCAAGCTCTGCCATAAAACGATTCATAATTCCACGGGCGGGTCGACCAGTGAATAAGTTAGTCAGAGCCGTATGCTGCGCGGCCTCACTTTGCAGGGCGGCACGGTGAATATCACTGGTGGTACATTCGGGACAGAGTAAGTATGCCGTCCCCACTTGCACCGCTGAGGCGCCCATCGCCATAGCGGCGCGCACAATCTTGGCATCGACTATGCCACCCGCTGCAATCACAGGAATATCAACGGCGGCAATGATTTGCGGCAATAGACTAAAAGTGCCTAATTGCTCGGTTAAATCATCGGATAAAAAATGCCCCCTGTGACCTCCGGCCTCTAAACCCTGCGCAATAATGGCATCCGCACCACGCGCTTCAAGCCATAGGGCTTCTTCTACAGTTGTCGCTGTCGAAATGATTTTTGAACCCCAAGACTTTATCTCCAGCAACAAATCTTCATTCGGTAAGCCAAAATGAAAACTCACCACCTCAGGTTTAAATTTAGCTAACACTGCAGCCTGGGTGCTGGTATATGGCGCGCGTTGTGCCCCCACGGTTTGGCTATCAGGATTGACACCCAACTCAGAAAAATAAGGCGCGAGTTGATTAAGCCATGCGGCTTGTTTCGCTGCTTGCGGTTCAGGTTCGTGATGACAAAAGAAGTTTACATTGATGGGCTTAGTCGTCTGGGTGCGAATATGTGTCAAGGCGGTATCTAAGGCTTCGAGGGATAACATGGCGCAGGGCAAAGATCCCAACGCCCCCGCTTGCGACACGGCTATCGCTAAGGCACTGCCCTGAACACCCGCCATCGGCGCTTGAATAATCGGTAATTCGATTCCAAATAATCGGGTTAACTGACACGGCATACATCACCTCCTTTGACTTGTTCTCACTTGATGCTCAATCCTGATATGGCCCCGCGGCTAAACGCTGGGAGATCCACCACAGATTGCCCACGGGATCCCGCACTCCACCTTGGCGATCGCCATAGGGCATATTCGCCACTTCCATCACTAATTCACCCGCAGAGGCGAGTGCCTGAGCCACCGTTTTATCAGCATTTTCCACATATAAATAATAGGATGCGGGCATAGGCGTAAAAGCTTCACTCGCCTCACTCAACATAAATAAACAGTCGCCGATTTGCATCTGTGCATTAGCTATTTTGCCATCAGCCCGACGGGAAATATGTAGCGCTTTAGCATCAAAGGCTTGCTGTAAAAAAACCACTAAACTATCGGCATCAGCGATCATCATATACGGGCTAACCCGTGCAAATCCTGACGGAATAAACATAACGATTCCTTGTTACCTAAGCATGAAATTGATCATAAAAAACCACTATTAGCCAATGACTATAGACTAAGCACTATGGCGAAAACCAGCAGTGGCAATTAAGCCTTAAGCGTGAAATGTAAACTTAAGCATTCAGTGAACAAGTCAAAGCGTAAAGCCTGCTAATGTAATACACCCCTACAATTTCAACCACTCTGCAGCCCATCATAAAAGTGCCATAACACTTCATGGCACTTGTTATTAAGAATAAATCAGCTTTATTTAGCATCGACTTAGCAACTATGGATCATTCATCTATGCTTAATCTATTGTTAACTTAACATGATGATCCTATGCACTTTACTGCATTCTTCGCTTACTCCCTCAGGATTTGCCTCACCTTAATCCTCTATAGTTTCGCCTTTGCAGTGCAGGCAACTTGGTATCCCGCCGATGTGATTGCTGATGGCAAAAAAACGACATACACACCACTCACTCAAGCCAAAAAAGCATGGCGGATCTGCGCCTTACTTCCCCATGGTAAAGACCAATATTGGTGGGGCGTCGCCTTTGGGTTATCGCAGGAAGCCGAACGTCAAGGTGTAACTCTCGGCATTTATGATGCTGGAGGATATGACAATATTGAGCAACAAAAACAACAACTCTATGATTGCCAAGCCCTCAAAGCTCAAGCCTATATTATTGCTGCGAATACGGCTGACGGACTGATTGCGGATATCGAACAACTCTCTGCTGCGGGCATTCCTGTTATTGATTTAGTGAATGGTATCGCGACCGACAAACTCACGAGTCGCTCTTTAGTCAGCTTTGAAGATATGTCTGCGGCAGCGATTGAGTATATTGCATCGCAGCAACGAGACCCTGTCGATAAAGCGCCAGTGAAACTTAAAGTTGCTTGGTTTCCAGGGCCTAAGGATGCCTCTTGGGTTATGGCGGCGGAACAAGGATTTAGGCGGGCGGCAGCTAAACAAGAGTTCGACACAATTGAAGGAGGGTTTGGCACTACGGAGTTATTTATTCAAGCTGATTTAGTGCGAAAAGTGCTTACTAAACAAAGTGTAGATTATGTAATCGCCAATGCAGTTGCCGCCACTTTCGCGGCGCGCTATTTAGACGGGCGTAGGAATAAAACGGGAAAAGTCATCGCATTCTACTCGAATGCACAGACCATAGAATTAGTGCAGAAAAAACAGTTACTCGCGACGGTCAGCGACTCACCAGTATTGCAGGCTCGGATTGCCATCGATCTCGCGGTGCGCGCACTCGAAGGTGCGCCTTATCCCCACAGAGTGAGCCCAGTTATCAAGGTCATCTCCCAAGACAACATCCACCAGATTGATTTAGAACAAATACTAGCGCCACAGAATCAGTGGATGATCCATCAGGATCTTCCACAACAAAAATGATGCTCACTAAACTAAATAATCGGCGCCAAGCCCAACAAATAATGCGAGTCCTGCCCAATTGTTATTGAGAAATGCTTTAAAACAAGGGGCTCGTTCGCGATCAAAGATCAGCATTTGCTGGTAAGTACTAAAGCCGACAAAAGTCAGTAAACCTAGGCCATAGAGTAAACCACGATCGGCGCTCCAACCGGCGGCGATAAAACAAGCCAGCGCAGCAAGCTGAAATAGCCCTATGATTTGGCGGTCATATTTACCGAACAAAATTGCAGTGGATTTAATGCCCACCTTTAAATCATCATCCCTATCGACCATGGCATACATGGTATCGTAGGCGACAGTCCAAAACCAATTGGCCGCAAATAACCACCAAGCCTCGATGGGTACTTCACCCGTCTGCGCGGCGTAAGCCATAGGGATAGACCAACTCCACACCACGCCTAGAAACATCTGTGGCATATTGGTGATGCGTTTAGTGAAGGGATAAATAATCGTGAGGATAATACCAACAACGGACAATTTAACCACTAATCCATTGAGTAATAAGACTAAACCAAAAGCAGATAAACCTAAAACGACGAACAGTATCAAGGCTTCTTTAGTGCTGATTTCGCCACTGGCCAGCGGCCGAGATTTAGTGCGTTCCACAAAAGAGTCGAGATCGCGATCGGCATAGTCGTTAATAATGCAGCCACAGGCACGCATGATCACCACGCCAATAATAAAGATGATCAATACCTTAAGATCGGGCATACCACCCGCCGCTAACATCAGCGCCATCAAGCATGGCCACATCAGCAATAGCGTACCTATGGGACGGTCGATTCGAGTAAGACGGGAATACACATCCCACTTCTGCTTTAAATTCATTAACTAGGTACTCCCAATACCCTCAAGTTTCCAATCGGTTTCAGGATTAGCATCATATACCCATGCTTCTCCCGATGCGAATTTACGCCCTGAAAGCGTGTCATAAAAAGCTGACATTCATTGCGTTCAGGGCTGGTATTAAAGCGCCTCTAACCGAGCGTAAGCCACCACTAACCACTTGCTGCCAAAGTCAGTAAAGCTCACTTGTACTCGCCCTTGGGCACCGCTGCCCTCAAAGTTGGTCACTTTACCTTCACCAAATTTAGGGTGATTGACTCGTTGGCCGACGTTAAAGCCTGTATCGTTTGTCGCAGCCGATTTTGGGGCGCTAAAACGATTATTCGCCATTGGGGTTGAAACCTGCGCCTTGAGGCGGATTTCATCCACATATTGCGGCGGGATCTCTTTGATAAAACGCGACGGCCGAGCGTAATCTTCGCGGCCATAAATGCGCCGCGATTCCGCATAAGTAATGTAGAGTTTTTCCATGGCGCGGGTCATGCCGACATAGCAGAGACGGCGTTCTTCATCGAGTCTATCGCCCTCTTCAAGCGCCATTTTACTCGGGAAAATCCCTTCTTCGACACCCGCCATAAACACCATAGTGAACTCTAACCCTTTGGCAGAATGCAGCGTCATTAGCTGCACCGCATCGGTAAAGGCATCGGCTTGGCCCTCGCCCGCTTCGAGCGCCGCGTGGGATAGGAAACCGTTAAGTTCGCCCATGTCCTCCAGCTCTTCTGGCAGCTCAAAAGTACGCGCCGCCGTGACGAGTTCTTCTAAGTTTTCGATTCTAGCGTGGGCTTTTTCGCCCTTTTCGGCTTCATACATGGCCTTAAGGCCCGACGCTTGGATCACTGTATCGGCCATGCGATACAGCACCATATCTTGGGTGTCTTCACGCAATGTCATGATTAAATCCATGAAACCACGCACAGAATTTGCTGCGCGGCCCGCGAGCACTTTCTCGTCGAGTAAACGCACACTCGCCTGCCACAGGGTTAACTCATGCTGGCGCGCGGTGGAGCGCAAAATATCTAAAGTACGATCGCCAATGCCACGGGGCGGCGTGTTAACTACACGCTCAAACGCAGCATCGTCGTCTTTGTTATTAATTAGCCGCAGGTAACCCATGGCATCTTTAATTTCTTGGCGTTCGAAGAAGCGTAAACCGCCGTAGATACGATAGGCTAAACCTTTGTGTAATAAGGCTTCTTCCAATACCCGCGATTGAGCGTTAGAACGATATAAAATCGCACAATCACTGAGGTTGCCGCCCTTTTCGTGCCAATCATTAATTCGACCGACGATAAAGCGCGCCTCGTCCATTTCATTAAAGGCGCAATAGAGCGAAATCGGATCGCCATCGGCTTCATCCGTCCACAACTCTTTGCCCATACGTTCTGGGTTATTGGCGATTAAGGCGTTGGACGCTTTAAGAATATTGCCCTTCGAGCGATAGTTTTGTTCGAGGCGAATCGTGGTCGCCGTCGGAAAATCTTTTAAGAATCTATGTAGGTTTTCAACCTGAGCACCACGCCAACCGTAAATCGATTGGTCGTCATCACCGACTATCATCACATTGGCAGTTTGACCAGCAAGCACACGGATCCACGCATATTGGATCGCGTTGGTATCTTGGAACTCGTCCACCAAAATATGCTTAAATCTGTCTTGATAATGGGCCAACAAGTGCGGTTTATTGAGCCATAACTCATGGGCACGTAATAGGATTTCGGCAAAATCGACTAAACCCGCGCGGTCACAGGACTCTTGGTAAACCTGATAGATTTTTAACAGATTTTGCTCAAGCGGAAAACCGCCCGCATCGATATGTTTAGGACGTAATCCTTGGTCTTTTTTACCATTGATATAACCCTGAGCTTGGCGTGGAGGATATTGTTTCTCATCCAAATTCAGGCTTTTAAGAATACGTTTGATCAAACGTACTTGATCGTCTGAATCGAGGATTTGGAAGCTTTGCGGTAAACCCGCATCTTGGAAGTGAGTGCGTAACAAGCGATGCGCCAAGCCGTGGAAAGTCCCAATCCACATGCGGCCCATATTGGTGCCAGCGACTTTTTCAACTCGCTCGCGCATCTCAGCCGCAGCTTTATTGGTAAACGTCACCGCAAGAATCGAGTAAGGACTCTGCTGTTCAACCTGCATCAGCCACGCAATGCGGTGGGTCAACACCCGAGTTTTACCACTGCCCGCGCCCGCCAACACTAACATGCTAGATTGCGGTGCCGCGACAGCCTCGCGCTGCTTATCATTCAGGCCGTCTAGTAAAGAAGATACGTCCATTCTCGCCTCCAAAAAATCGAGGAGGCATTATAACAGAAGAAAACCCGCCTGCGCGCTTGATCCACAATACAAGAGCCACTAGACGAGAACCATAGGACGAATGACAAGTTGCCGCATCTTACTTTGCAATGGCGTCATAATGACTAAATTAATTAAGCACTGTCATTCCAGTGACTCGCCATTAACTCATCCCTGAGGGCTCGACGACGACATCCATGCCGTCAACGGTCACTTCCATGACAGTGCTTAATCCTATTAACCTTTGCGTATCTCTGCTAGCCAGCAAAGGATGATAAAGCTAAAACGATATCAAGTGATTACCCATCAAACTGTATAAAAAACCGCTACCGCAAAATAGCAGATTCCTATAGCATCATTTATATCAATTGACATGGATGTGCCACGACACAGCGACCAAGTCCAACAAACGATTTATGCCCTGCAAACAGCGCAGCGCATAAATACTAAGACGTTAGGCAAATAAGAAAGGAGTGTATTTCATAGATGAGCATTATTTCATCTTTTAACAATCTGGATAAGAGGTTTGCATGGTCGTTTTTAGGATTCATGCTGGCTGCAATTTTCGGTAGCCTAACAATTTATACTGAATTTTTTCGTGTAAATAATCCAGAGCTTATTATTGAGGTATTAAACGATACCAACGTTCTTGATGTTAAAGAGGATGTTAACGAGTTAAAGGTATTCTATGGAGACGTAGATATAAAAAGCTTGAACCAGACTTTATCAGTTCTATTTTTGAGAATTAAGAATGATGGTGGAGCTCCTATACTTAATGGATATTACGATGATAAATACCCTCTAAACTTAACAATCAAAGAAGGGAAGTTTTTAAAGTCTGAACAAATTAGCTCAACCAATGATTATTTAAAGTCTTCTGCTTTACCTAGTATTGATACGGAAAAAATTATATTACTTCCCCAGATTATCCTTGAGGAGGGTGAGAGTTATACGATAAAGATATTAGCTTTACATTTAGCAGGCTCAGATGTTGAGCTTGAGATCTTTGGGAAGATAGCTGGAATAAGGGAGATTAGGCTTTCAAAATATATAGATTCTGAAGAGGATGTTTCTTTTTGGGATAATGTATTTGTTGGGAATGTCTTTGTACACCTAGCTCGCCTACCCATCTACTTTTTTGGATTCCTATTCTCAATAGTTTTACTGATAGCTCCAATCGCTATTGCCTCAGATTTTTTTTCGAAGCGAAAACGTAGAAAAATTATTAAACAATATAAGTTATACATTAAAGAGGAAATTACAGAAAAACATGAGTTTTTGTTTAAATCTTATGTCGATGAAGGATTAACTCCAATAGCTAAAGCGAAAGAAACACTTTCTGACAATGAAAAACTAAAGAAAGTTGTTCGTAAAGGTATTAACCCAGTTCTGCAACCACCAGAGGTGTATTCGGATAGGCATGATGGGAAACACCCTCGCTATCATAGAGACGTTTATAGTAGAAATACGATACTAATGCTTTTAAAAGGAATAGATGGTTTTACCAAAGATGAACACGGTGAAATTATAGCAACCACTCATGCAGAGAATCTTCTGGGTAAATTTATTGACTTTGTTGTTATAAAAGAAAGCTAAATACCTAATAAGAAACGGATGAAACAGGACATCCACAACTCTTTAATGCTTTAAGTGACCAATCAGACAACTCAAAAATCGACGGAATACGCATCCCCTCGGAGTTGCCGCAGGGCGAATAGACAAATTGCGTGAGTCTCGCCATGGATGGCGAGCTAGCTTTCGCAGGTGCAGGGACGCATCCTTCGGAAGCGATAGCAAATTTGGCAATGAGCACAAGGGGCTTTCAACTCCGTTGGGGGCGTCATGGAGCATCCAAGGAGGATAGGACGAGCAGTCCTCCTTGGTCGGGTGTGGGGTGAAGCCCCACGATGTTGACTTTGACTTTGATTAAATAATTCAAACAAGAGTTGGGACAAAATCCCGCTTGCCAAAAACCTACACGAGATTACGAATTTCAACAGATAGATCAGCAGCGGAGCTCTGCCCCAAACCCCTTCTCGATGAGAATAACTTTAGGTAGCGGCGGATCGCGGTTAGAATACTCACCCTGTTTTTCTTGGTTACTTTTTCGGAAACAATAATGTCCCATTCAGCGCTTAATTCTTTTGATGATTTTTACCAGCTTTTGGCTGACAGCTTGGCGAAGAATAGTCTGATCAAACTATTGTTGAGTAAGTACCGAGGAGCAGATAAAAGCTTGCAGCGCATTACGATTCGGCCGATCAGTTTGCAGAATGAACCTATGCTGTCGTTTGTGTATCAACACCAGACGAATCACATCACTAAAAACCTGAGTTATGACGAAGGGTTAGCCAGCATAAAACTGTTACTCGGTAGCGATTTTAAAAGTGCCCACTTAGCTACGGCGCAGGCAGAAGTTCAACTTGAGATCAGCAAAAAAGGCAAAGTCCAAATCAGCACACATAACGTTAAACAAGCCGTCGCGGCGCCCTTAGAACATGACCGTGAGAAAAAGCGTTTTGTGGATATTGAACGTCCCTTCCTGACCAAGCTCGGGGTGACGGACAGCCAACATAATCTTATCCCTGCGATGTCGCGTAAATGGAAGCAAATCAATAAATTTATTGAGGTTTTTAGCCAAGCGCTCGAAGCCTCACTCCACAAGAATGACCAACCAATCAATGTGGTCGATTTTGGTTCAGGTAAAGGTTATCTCACCTTTGCAATCCATGATTACCTTCGCCACAGCCTTCACAATGATGCGCAAGTGACTGGGGTGGAATTACGCCAAGCCTTGGCCGATTTATGTAATGAAACAGCGGCTACGCTGGATCATCAAGGATTGTCATTTGTCTGCGGCGATGTGAGAACCCACGCGCCTAAGCAAACCGATGTGATGATCGCGCTGCACGCCTGCGATATCGCCACTGACTATGCGATTCATTATGGTATTCGCGCCAATGCCGACATCATTATGTGTTCGCCTTGCTGCCATAAACAAATTCGCCCGCAGATGCACAGCCCAGAGTTGTTTAAACCTATGCTGCAATATGGGGTGCATATGGGCCAACAGGCTGAAATGGTGACGGATTCATTACGTGCGCTATTTTTGGAGGCCAATGGTTATGCGACTAAGGTGTTTGAATTTATCAGCCTAGAACATACCAATAAAAATAAGATGATTTTGGCCGTTAAAAAGCCACAAAATAATCAGAAAGACAGCGCCGCAATCCTCGCGCAAATTGCTGACATCAAAGCCTATTACGGGATCAAGGAACATTGCTTAGAAACCTTGCTCGCGCAAACCCAAGCCGATTAACGGCCGGCGGTTTGCCAGTAAAGCATTAAAACTTTGCACTCATGACAATCCCGTTGAAATTGAGGCAATCTTTAATTCTTTGCTGCTGAACCGCGCTGAGGGTGTCGATATCGTGGAAGGCAAACTCTGAGTGTTCGTGGCTTAAGTGGATCGGCAATGGCTCACCTTCTGCACCATCTTTTGCCACCTCAGGCCCATCAGGCAATAGCAGTTCACAACGAAAAATAAAGGCTTGGGATTGATAGGCGCTGTGATAATACACGCCGCTCAAATAGTTAACCTGCACACCTAAGCCTAATTCCTCTTGGCATTCGCGCACCAAGGCCTCGTGAATCGTTTCACCAGGCTCGAGTGCGCCGCCGGGCAAACCCCAAGCAAAGTTACCGTAATTGGCCTTAAGCAACAGCACTTGCCTCTGCGCATTAGTAATAACCGCGTGGCTGCTCAATCTAAAAGTATCGTTAAAGGCCACTCAGTTATCCTTGCATTTCTGTTCGGTACGTATTTGAGATATCAGACTAAATCACTTCGCCGCAAAGGTATTACAACTGGCGAGATTACCCGAATCAAACCCCGTCTTAAACCATTTAACCCGCTGCGCCGAACTGCCATGGGTAAAAGCATCGGGCTGTACGGCGCGACCCGCCATCTGTTGCAAGCGATCGTCACCCACAGCACTGGCGGCGGCAATGCCTTCCGCTAAATCGCCCGCTTCAAGTAAGTTAAGTTGTTGATTGACATAATGCCCCCAAATCCCTGCGTAGCAATCAGCCTGCAATTCAAGTGCGACACTCAATTGATTCGCTTGCACTTTACTGCCAGATTGCTGGGCTTGGCGCACCTTAGTGCTAGTGCCCAGCAGGTTTTGCACATGGTGACCCACCTCGTGGGCAATCACATAGGCAAAGGCAAAATCACCGGGCGCGCCTAAGGTTTTAAGCTCATCAAGAAAGCTAAGATCGATATACACCTTGCTATCGGCGGGGCAATAGAAAGGCCCAGACTGCGCCTGTCCCATACCGCAGCCAGTGGAGGTCATATTGCGATAAAGCACTAACTTAGGCTCTCGATATTGCCCTTTGAGCAACTGGCCCCAAACGGTTTCTGTGGTGCCTAAAATGGCCGCCACAAACTGGGCATTTTCATCCTGTACCGCTGTTGTTGAGCTAGATTGGGATTGGCTAAGATGAGTTTGAGTATTCGGGTCAAGTGAAAGACCACCGGTAAAATACTGAAAAGCAATATAAATGCCGCCGATGAGCAACACCACGCGGCCAAGTTTAGTTCTCAGCAAAAAGGGCAAGAACCTGAGTAACAAGGCACTCGGCACACCCGCAGATGCCATTTGCTGGCCGCGTCTGTCTTCGATATTGGAGCTTCTGTCAGTGTCACGCCAGCGCATCGCATTCCTTCACTCTGTAGTTAAAAACTCTCGTTAAACCGTTCGTTAAATCGCTATTTGAGCCACTTAGATGCACAGCTCTGATTTCGTATTTGCACTCTAGCGCCTAGTGGTTAAAAGCCTAGCGATTAAGAGTCTAGTGGTTATTTCGCTTGTGTATCGCTTGTGGGCGCGTCTTTCAGTGAGCGTAAAAACAACCCTAAACCACCAAAGGCCAAAACGAGGATCACGATAAGTTCAAAGGCCGACATAGATTTAAAGTGGAATTGAATCGAGCTGATCACGCCCACAACCAAGGCCGTTAGCGAACCTAGACTCAACAGCCAAGCTAACTTACTCTTAGCGTCAAAAAACACCATCACAATACCGATAATAAACGGTAGCATCACCATGCCAGTGGTAATCGACATGCCTTGCCCAAAGGCATTCACTCGATATAAGCCATAGCCCAGTCCAAAACTAGAGCTCACCTGTATTGCATTGAACAATAAATAAAATCCACCACACATCATGGCAAGACCCATAAAAAATTGTCCCGTCCCGCCCTGTGTTCCGCCCGCACCTTTCATAGATATCCTTTCTACATTAACGATTTTTGAGTGGCTTGTTCTTTGGCCATTTTCAGCCGTTGATTTTCTTCTAATGCTTTTAGTTTTTCATACAAATAAAGGTTTTTATCCACCTCAGCAACACAGCGCTGTTTATCTCGCATAGGCTCATAAGATTCAACACAGGTTCTTGCACCACAGACTCATTAGGTGCAGGCAGATGTCAGCACAGTAAAGAACAAGAGCAGCATAATCAAAGGGAATTTCACCATCAAGCACGCCTCAGTGAATGACCCAAATAACACACCTCATTCATAGGTAACGCCCATATTGCCAATCACACATTTTTACTAAGTGATATCAAGCTTATTCAGGCCCCATGTTGACATAAATTACGCTAAGGCCAACACTCAATGATGAATTTTTATACGCATGAACGACGACACTAAAGTGGATTAAATACACAGTGGCTAAAATAAGGATGCTGCAACGATTCCAATATAAGCCCTACCGTTAACATAAGGAATGCCTTTGAATACGCTATTAATAGGAAAAGGTGAACAACAGGTTCACTTAAATCTTAAGTATGCCAATCGCCATGGGTTAATTGCCGGTGCCACAGGGACAGGCAAAACCGTGTCGCTGATGAGTATTGCCGAAGGTTTTTCACGCCAAGGCGTGCCAGTTTTTATCACAGACGTTAAAGGCGATATCTCGGGTCTAGCGATGACCGGCACTCCAAGTGAAAAGCTATTACAAAGGGCAACTCAAATTGGCATTGAGGATTATCACAACGAAGCCAATCCTGTAGTGTTATGGGATTTAGCGGGCGTTCAAGGCCACCCGCTGCGTACCACCATCAGCGAAATGGGCCCAACCTTACTCGGCCGAATTTTAGAATTGAATGACACCCAGAGCGGTATTTTAGACATAGTCTTTCAACTAGCGGACGACCAAGGGTTATTACTGCTCGACTTAGATGATCTGCGGGCCATGCTGGCCTTAGTTGCCGAGGAACGCAAAGAAATCTCCGCCAAATATGGTTTAATCAGCGCCCAATCCCTCGCAGCAATTCAACGCTCGGTACTAGGATTAGAGCGCGATGGTGGCAAAGACTTTTTTGGTGAACCCGCGTTACAGCTTGAAGATTTAATGCGCACTAATTTGCAAGGACGCGGCATTATCAATTTATTAGCAGCAAACAAACTGATTTTAACTCCCCGTTTATATTCAAGTTTTTTACTATGGCTACTCTCAGAATTATTTGAGAATCTGCCCGAAGTCGGCGATCCCGAAAAACCTAAGCTAGTGTTTTTTATCGATGAGGCGCATTTACTCTTTGAGGGTTGCCCACCGAGTCTATTAAAACGCGTCGAACAGATCATGCGCCTAATTCGCTCAAAAGGCGTAGGCGTTTATTTTTGCTCGCAATTTCCTGATGATGTCCCAAGCGAAATTCTCGGACAATTAGGTAATCGTATTCAACATGCCCTGCGAGCTTACACGCCAAGGGATCAAAAGGCCGTTAAAACCGCCGCCGAAACCTTTGTGCCTAACCCCAAACTGGTTGTTAGCGACGTCATATCCCAGCTCGCTGTAGGTGAAGCCTTAGTGTCTATGTTAGCCGACAAAGGCGTGCCAACTATGGTCGAGCGCGCGCTCATCGCACCGCCACGTTGCCGCATGGGACCCGCCACAAGTGAGGAGTTACAACAAGTCCGTGTCCAAAGCCCGATTGGAGGTAAATACGATCAGTTAATCAACCGCGAATCGGCCTACGAACGCCTTAACCAGAGACGAGTTGGTAACGCCACCAGCGACACCACATCCACAGCAAGTGATGCTCAAACGGGCCAAAAAGCCGAAGAACAAGGTTGGTTCAGTGAACTTATTTTTGGTAATAAGCGCCGTCAAGGGTTAGCTGAAACCTTGTCAAAACAAGCTGCACGCACGGTTGGCAGCCAATTAGGTAAACAAATTTTGCGCGGTATATTAGGTGGCATGTTAGGTAAATCGAGCCGACGTTAGGCATATGGTACTTAGTTAAGCCTCCAATTAGGGCCCACTAAAACCACAAACAATGACAAAAATAGAGGTACTGTGTCCTTGTTCGCATATTTCTTATACAGTTTAACGCTAGCATTAGCATTAATTATTCTAAGTGATAGATGGATCATGGTACGGAATTCGGTGATAAGATTATTTTGCTGTAATCGCTCATTGAGGCAAATAAATTCACAGATAATTATCAATGATTTTAGATATTTGTAATTTAAAATGTTGTAATTCGAGATAAAAATTTCGCTTCAATCAGGACGTCATGGAATAGGTTCAATTAAGTACGGCTTACATGATTAGCCTGATGAATAACCAAAGAGTACATGGAGTTTTATATGAGTAAAGAGCAAAAAAACCGTAAAGAATCGAAGAAACAACCGCTGATGTCTCCTAAAGAGAAAAGAGCAGCAAAACATGCGAAAAACGCAACTAAAGGTTTCTTAGATAACACTAAATAGTGTCTTGTTATTAGGAGGTTTGTCCTCTAATAACACAAATAGGGTTAACTTAGGTTAGCCCTTTTTATTGCCCGCTTCATTGAACCAACCAAGTTTCACCTCACAATACAACCTTGCTCAAAACAGTCTCAGATCTCAGTTTTGTGATACAAAAGTAGCCGCTATCGACTATAGCCTAATTGACCTTTTTCAGGTTTTATGTAGTTATATTGAGCTGATTACGGTATTTACCGCTCGAAAGACCCTACATAACACTATAAAAAATAAGGATATTTCATAATGAAAATCAAAAAACGTTTTGTCGCCGTCGGCGCAGCAGTGACTCTCACACTCAGTGCTGCCGCTATG
Organism: Shewanella sp. S23-S33; assembly: GCF_043359565.1. NCBI lineage: Bacteria > Pseudomonadati > Pseudomonadota > Gammaproteobacteria > Alteromonadales > Shewanellaceae > Shewanella > Shewanella sp. S23-S33. Next base: position 297,162 of record NZ_JBHFFD010000069.1, read on the forward strand.
GCTGCTGCCCCCGCCTTTATCAACATTCTCACAGGCGGCACCAGTGGTGTGTATTACCCTATTGGCGTTGCGCTGTCGCAACTCTACGGCACAGGAATCGAAGGTTCTAAAACCTCAGTTCAAGCAACTAAAGCCTCAGTAGAAAACCTCAATTTATTGCAAGCGGGTCGTGGTGAATTAGCGTTCGCTTTAGGTGATTCAGTCGCAGCAGCATATCAAGGTGATATTGATGCAGGCTTTAAAACGCCGCTGGATAAAATCCGAGTACTTGCCTCGGCTTATCCTAACTACATTCAAATCGTCGCCAATAAAGAGTCTGGTATTAAAACCTTGGCCGATTTAAAGGGAAAACGTATCTCAGTGGGTGCCCCTAAATCAGGGACAGAACTCAATGCCAGATCGATTTTCAAGGCTGCGGGACTAAGTTACGAAGACATGGGGAAAGTCGAGTTTTTACCCTATGCCGAATCCGTTGAGCTAATCAAAAATCGTCAATTAGACGCCACTTTACAATCTTCCGGTCTCGGCATGGCTGCTATCCGTGACTTAGCTGCGACTATGGCAATCAACTTTGTTGAAATTCCAGAAGATGTGATCGCTAAGATTAACAATCCCGCCTATCAACATGGCGTGATCCCAGCATCCACCTATGAAGGCCAAACCACCGACGTTTCTACCGTCGCCATTCAAAATTTACTGGTGACTCAAAGCGGTGTATCGGATGATTTAGCCTATCAGATGACAAAACTCATGTTCGAGCACTTAGACCGACTCGGTAACGCGCACTCCGCCGCGAAGACCATCAGCGTAGATAAAGCGACGAAAAATCTGCCAATACCACTGCACCCAGGTGCAGAACGTTATTACAAAGAAGTTGGTGCACTCTAAGTTTTACTGATATCTGTGCATCCTATTCCAAACTAAGCAATTGAGATGCCGTTAAATAACGGCATCTCGTTTATATCATCTCTGTAGTCTAATGCTGTGAGGCATAATATGAGTGATCCCCAACAAGGTCTCAGCGCAAATACTGGCGATTGGCCCAAGGCTCTATTTTATACAGCCTTAATTTTTTCTATTTTTCAAATCATCACTGCCGCTTTTCATCCCGTCTCGACTCAAGTACTGCGTGCCACCCATGTGGGCTTTTTACTGTTAGTGGTTTTTTTAAGTTATCCCGCTAAAGGAAAATCTCAGCCTTGGCAGCCACTCGCTTGGCTACTCGGTCTAGCTGGCATGGCCACAGCGGCTTATCAGTGGTATTTCGAAGCCGACTTAATTCAACGTTCAGGCGATCTGACCGATGCGGATATAGTGATAGGTATCACTTTGATCGTATTAGTGTTTGAAGCAGCGCGCCGAGTCATGGGCTGGGCGCTACCTATCATCTGTAGCATCTTTTTGATGTATGGCTTATTTGGCCAATATTTACCCGGTGACTTAATGCACCGCGGCTATGGATTCGATCAGATCATCAATCAATTAGCCTTCGGTACCGAAGGGCTATACGGCACACCAACCTATGTGTCGGCGACGTATATATTCCTGTTTATTCTCTTCGGTTCCTTTTTAGAACAAGCCGGAATGATCCGTTTATTTACCGACTTTGCCATGGGATTATTTGGCCACAAGCTCGGCGGTCCTGCAAAAGTTGCGGTAGTGTCATCGGCATTGATGGGGACGATTACAGGATCAGGTGTTGCCAACGTGGTCACAACGGGCCAATTTACCATTCCACTCATGAAACGATTCGGTTATCGCCCAGCCTTCGCCGGCGGGGTAGAGGCAACATCGAGTATGGGCAGCCAAATCATGCCGCCGATCATGGGCGCAGTGGCCTTTATCATGGCCGAAACCATTAACGTCCCCTTTATCGAGATAGCCAAAGCGGCATTGATCCCTGCGCTACTTTATTTCTGCTCCGTATTTTGGATGGTGCATTTAGAAGCCAAACGCGCCAATCTCTGTGGCCTGCCTAAAGATCAGTGCCCGAATCCATGGGCGGCAATTAAAGAGCGTTGGTATCTCCTTATCCCTTTGTTTATTTTAGTCTACTTGCTGTTTTCGGGTAGAACGCCGCTGTTCTCAGGCATGGTAGGACTCGCCCTCACATCGATAGTAATTTTAGGCTCAGCCATAGTACTGCGGCTTTCCTCTATGGCAATGCGCATTGCCTTTTGGATTGCCCTTGGCATCCTTTGCGCTGGCTTCTTCCAACTCGGGATCGGGGTCGTATTTGGGGTTATCGCCTTATTAGTCGCCATTTGTTGGTTTATTAAAGGCGGCAGAGATACTCTCACCATCTGCTTGCATGCACTGGTAGAAGGCGCCCGTCATGCCGTGCCTGTGGGTATCGCCTGTGCTTTAGTCGGTGTAATTATCGGCATAGTGTCACTGACAGGAATTGCCTCGACCTTCGCGAGCTATATTCTTGCCGTTGGCCAAGATAACTTGTTCTTATCACTCGTGTTAACTATGGTCACTTGCCTAGTGCTCGGCATGGGGATCCCCACAATCCCTAACTACATTATTACTAGCTCGATTGCCGCTCCCGCATTACTCGACCTCGGTGTGCCACTGATTGTGTCGCATATGTTTGTATTTTATTTCGGCATCATGGCCGATCTCACGCCTCCCGTTGCCTTAGCCTGTTTTGCCGCAGCACCAATCGCGAAGGAATCAGGCCTTAAGATCAGCCTTTGGGCAATCCGTATCGCCATTGCAGGTTTTGTGATCCCCTTTATGGCGGTTTACGATCCCGCTTTGATGCTTCAAGGTGATAGCTGGTTAGCCACTGGGTTTGTCTTGCTAAAAGCGACTGTGGGTATTGGTATTTGGGGCGTCATCTTTACCGGATATCTTTTACAAAAACTCTACTGGTGGGAACGCGTTATCGGCTTCCTTGCGGGTGCGAGCTTAATTCTTGCTACGCCGTTGAGTGATGAAATTGGCTTTGGGCTCGCGCTGCTATTTATCGTGCAACACAGCTGGCGAGCACGCAAACTCAAACGTCTTGCAGAGCAAGGATAAGCTCTTGATATTATTGGTTATTAATCAGCCATTGAAGGTAAACAGATGCTAGGCCTGTGCTTAGGCCTAGCGGGCACACTGTGGGCACAAGTGCCCACAGACAACTTCACCTTGGCATGGAACCACAGCATAGAAAAAATTCGCTGGGAGGAAGACTATAACGTCACGCCACAAGGATTAGTGTTGGTCGAAGCAAGAGTGAAAGGTACGGGTGCTGGAATGGAAATCCCAGATGATGCCTATCTTAAAAATGGCAGCTGGCATTATCAGCCCAAGCTGCCCATTTTGCCTGTGTTGCGCTTAGGTCGCACGCCCGAAGCAGGGGATTTTGAACTTTGCTTCACTCAAATCTCAGGAAAAGTGCAATGCCAAGCCATGAGTCATTGGATTGGCGTACCCAACAAACAAACAGCCGCGGTTGAACTTTGGGGTTGCGGCTCTTCAAATGTCACGCCAATTGATGTTCGCTAGGCAAGTTAAGGGATAGTAATCATCTGCTTACTGATAAAAACAATATCCATGCTTTCCTTGGTGTTTCACGCGATACATGGCGGCATCCGCGCGATCACAACTCTCGGCAAAACTATCACCATAGCCAAATATATCAATACCGATACTCAGGCCTACCTCTACTTCACAACCTTCTAGCAGGAATTTATCTCTATAAACATCGAGCAATGATTGTGCGAGCGCCCCTAAAGATTCACGATCAAATGACGGCAGTAATATCACAAACTCGTCACCCCCTAACCGTGCGATATGCGCAAATTCACCTGCATGAGATACCAAAGTATGCGCAACGTGCATCAACAGGCTGTCACCAAACTTATGGCCGTGACGGTCATTTAACGCTTTAAAACCATCAAGGTCGATAAAAAATAACGCACCGCGAATACCTGGTTGCGAGGATTCATCGAATACTTTGGCAATAGCTTGGCGATTCATTAAGTTGGTGAGTGGATCACTGTGGGCTAAGCGGGCTAAATCTATTTCGTAGCGCTTTTCTTGAGTAATATCGATATGGCTGCCCATCATTCGCAATGGTGTTCCATCAGCTAAGCGCTCGACAATACGCCCACGATCGGACACCCAGGTTATACTGCCATCTTTGTGTAGCATTCTGTGAACTGCTTGATAGTAATCGGCTTGACCATTCACATGATCTTCAAAGGCTTTTATCACCCATTCTTTATCTTCGGGGTGTAATTTACTTTTCCAGATATCAACATGGGCAGCAAACTCTTCAGGACTAAACCCGAGCATTTCACCCCAGCGCATGTTAAATATGGTTAAATTTCCGCTTGGAATATGCTGTTCCCATAGACATAAACCATTACCATCGAGGGCCGCAAAGAGTTTTTCTTCGGCACGATAATTCAACGCTGCTAAATGAGCGTTTTCACTTTTTAGCTGAGCGATCTCAGCCTGAAGTTGCGCAATTAACTCTGCTGCAGTATCCGAAGCCACGACAAATCTCTTTCCTTTAAGTGGGAAAATTGAGTCTAGTGTAAATCACCCTATGCCGAAGCAACATAGCGAGGAGTACAAGATGAGCCAGAATCATATTGGCTCAATCGAGCTTACACAGACTCTCGCAGTCCTGTCACGCTTAGTCGCGAGTCAGCACTTCGAGCAATTCGATCTCAAAGGTGAGATCAGAATTTGGTTTGATATGTGCCCCCACTTGACGCTCGCCATAGGCTAAATGAGCTGGGACTAACAACTTACGTTTGCCACCGACTTTCATCCCCATAATACCTTGATCCCAGCCTTTAATCACACGGCCAGTACCAATTACACATTGAAACGCCTGACCCCGATCATAGGATGAATCGAATTGGGTACCATCCTGCAAAAATCCACGATATTGGGTGGTGATTAGTGCGCCTTTTACCGCTTCTTTTCCTTCGCCCACTTGCAGATCGATTACTTCTAATTCAGTCATATCTTCATTCTCTTTTCTTGTTCGCACTTAGGGCGTGATATTCAACTTTGCGCAGGATTTTATCACCGAAGAGCGGGCTTGTCGGCGCAATCTAAACATTTCTGCAGCTTGGTTCACTGCTTAATCCTTAATAATAAGGTCATCATGGGCGATAACATCATCACTCGCCCTTTAAATTACTGTCGGTTAGCCCAATATATAAGTCGTATAAACGTTTTATTTTGGAGCTTTGCCATGATTATTGCCTGCCCCCATTGCGATACGTTAAACCGCGTTCCCGATGAGCGTTTAAACCAACAACCCACTTGCGGTAAATGTAAGCTCAGTGTCTTTACGGCTGCGCCAATTGAACTCAATAGCGCAAACTTTGCCAACCATGCTAATAAATCAGAGCTTCCCCTAGTCGTTGACTTTTGGGCCAGCTGGTGTGGGCCCTGTAAAAGTTTTGCGCCCATATTTTCTGCAGCAGCTAAAACTTGGGAGCCTCAATTTCGCTTCGGTAAAATCAATACTGAAGAACAGCAAGCCCTCGCGGCTCAATTTAATATTCGATCTATTCCAACCTTAATGATTTTTAAACAAGGCCACATACTCACCCAGCAAGCCGGAGCTTTACCCTCCTCAGCGTTTAACCAATGGTTAAATGCCTATAAATAAGAGGATTGAGCTAAGATACAAACGCTCAGCCGAGCTAATTTTGTAAAGGTAACGAAAATTGAAAAAAGCAATGTTCTTACTGGGCGCAGTACTCTTGCTAGTGGTGACAGGATGGGGTTTACAACAACATCTCACAATTGATACTTGTCTCGACAAGGGAGGGACTTGGAACGATGAAACTCAGCAATGCATTCGCCCATTTGAGCAAGGGATAGCCTTTACTCGCAGTGATCATAATTCTGCCGAGCCGCAGACGGCTTATGTTTATCTTTCCGAGAATTTACAGCAAGCAGAAGTATTTTTTGCCACAACAGATAAGCCTATTATTTTACAAGCCGTTACTGTCACTGAAGGCGATACCACTCCCGTATTATATAAAAATAACATTGAACAGATTGATATCATCAACGTAAAAGAAATCTTTTATCTACGTTATCAACATCAAGCAATTTATAGCGCAAATACTTTTAGTCGCAACTTAACCTCAAATTAAGTGCAAAACATAAGCATAGAGTAAGCTTCGAAACACTAAGCCTGACACTAAGCCCAAAAACTCGGTACGACGACTCAGCTAAAAACAAAATGCGTATCCGCCCTATGCTCTTCATAAGGCGAATACTATTCTAACGGCAACGTTAAAACACAAAGTTTCCATGAACTATGTCAGTGTTAAATATCCCAGAAGGTATGAGCGATAATACCCAAGACTATCATACTGATAAAGTTGATGATCATACCCACTCGCACCATTTCCGATTGCTTGATATGGCCAGAACCATAAACGATAGCATTGGGCGGTGTCGCCACCGGCAGCATAAAGGCGCAAGAAGCTGCAATACCAATCAGTACAGATAACATTACAGGCGATATGCCTAATGCCTCAGCAATCGCAGCAAATACAGGCACTAACAGTGCAGCGCTGGCGGTGTTACTGGCAAATTCAGTCAACATCACCACAAAAGCAATCACAGCAAAGACGAACAACGACATGTGAGTGCTGCCGAAAATATCTGTCATCCAGTGAGCTAAAAATACGCTGGTGCCAGTCGTTTTTAGTACTGCGCTCAGTGTTAAACCACCACCAAACAATATGAGTACACCCCAATCTGTGGTCGATTCAATTTTCTTCCAGCCGACTAAACCTAAGCCCGAGAGTAAAACGACGGCCCCTAAGGCGACTATGGTATCAAACTGAGTGATGCCACCTAATGCCTTAGCTAACGGTACACTGAAAATCCAGCAACATACGGTAGTCAGGAAGATAAGCAGAGTAAATTTCCCCTGAAATGTCAGCTTCTGAGCTTCAACATTCACATCGAATTTGGCAGAAAGATCAGGCTTAAAATACCAATACAAGGCAATCAACATCATAGGTAGCATGAGGATAACGGTTGGAATACCAAACTTCAGCCAATCACTAAAACTTAAGCCCACTTGCGCCGCGGCGATCGCATTCGGTGGGCTACCCACTAAAGTACCGATACCGCCTATGTTGGCCGAATAGGCAATACCGAGCAGTAAGAATACATAGGTGCTGTGGTATTTTTCGCGGTCGAGCTGCTGCAAAATCCCGAGTGCCAATGGCAACATCATAGCCGTAGTGGCGGTATTGCTGATCCACATCGATAGCAGCGCAGTTACTCCAAACAGCATCAAACAGGCGATACTGAGTTTGCCCTTAGAGGCTAGCAGCAGCTTTTGCGCTATGAGAGTATCAATCTTTTGATGGTGCAAGGCCGCAGCCAATACGAAACCACCAAAGAATAAGTAAATGATGGGATTGGCAAAGTTACTCATCGCCTCCTTGGTTTCAAACACCCCAAAGAATACGGCGAGTATAGGAACGAGAATCGCAGTGATACTGATGTGAATCGCTTCGGTCAGCCAAAGAATCGCTGCAAAGAACAAAATGGCCAGCCCAGTATTCACCCCTTGTTCGAAAGGTAAACCGTAATAAAGTGCAAATAACAGCACAATATCAGCCACTAGGATCAGCATTTTTTTCTTATCGAGCCCCTCGCTGACGGGAGCTTTATTAGGTGGAGCAGTACTTGAATCTGTTAAAGACATGGTTACAACCTTAATACCATTTTATTTTGACGCAAATTTAGGGCATAGATCACACTTGGCAAAGCGGTTTATTTTGTAATTTTATCACTTGGCAACAACATTTATTGCTGAGCTAGCACGCACAAACGGCCGATTAGCGACAATAATCACCAAATTCTGATCGACACCTTTGTTTTAAAATTTCAAACGGACAAAGATCGAACAAAACCTTGCCCACGTTGTAATTTTATTAATGTTTAAAACTGAGATATAGATCACGCCACACTTTCTACCAAGGTGATAATCAACTAATTAATCATACCTTCTGATCATTGGTAGGATTAGGTATTATTCCCCAAATTTGGCACAAAATTGAATGTGTGTAGCGCTAAATCGAATCTAGGTATCGTTGAATGTGCACTAAAACTGCGACGCAGTGAACAGCAAGCGACCAACACAAACGTATTGCAACAAAGCAACATAGAAAACCCAATATCTACATGAATAGTAAACACAAATATTATTCACCACCACAGTCAATCTAACTCACTTTACCCTGTCAGCGATCCAGCCTAAAGTCGCGACCGCAACCCCGCCTAGCGTATAATATTTGTCTGTTTTCGGAACCGCCGTGGAAAAAATTGCCTTAACTCAGTCGGCTCAAAAGCCCAGCCTTTTCGTCCCAGTAGCAGGGTTAAGTTTGTTTGCTTTGGCATCAGGCTACTTAATGAGCTTAATCCCACTGTCGCTCACTTTTTTCGAACTCAGCACCTCACTTGCTCCATTACTGGCCAGTATTTTTTATTTAGGTTTATTACTGGGGGCGCCTTGTATTGCTCCTGTTGTTGCCCGTATCGGCCACAGTAAAGCCTTTATCCTTTTTTTGAATATCCTTCTTTGCAGCGTTGTCGCTATGATATTAATCCCTAAAAGTGGAGTCTGGTTAGCCTCTCGACTTATAGCGGGATTTGCGGTTGCAGGGATTTTTGTTGTTGTTGAATCATGGCTATTAATGGCCGATACCCAAAAGCAACGCGCTAAGCGGCTTGGACTTTATATGACAGCGCTTTATGGAGGCACTGCCTTAGGACAATTAGCCATTGATTATTTAGGTACAAAGGGCAACCTACCTTACCTAGTGATCATGGGATTATTAGCCGCGGCAAGTTTACCCGCACTACTGGTAAAACGTGGTCAACCTCAGGTAAGCGAACAACAATCAATGTCATTGTCTGCGCTAAAAAACCTAAGTCAGCCTGCCATTATGGGATGTTTAGTCTCTGGATTATTGCTTGGCCCTATCTATGGTTTACTTCCCATCTATGTGGCACTGGATATGGGGCTTGATCAGCAAACAGGACAATTTATGGCCCTCATCATTGTAGGTGGCATGCTGGTACAACCTTTAGTCAGTTATTTATCTCCTCGAGTTAATAAAAGTGGCTTGATAGTAAGCTTTTGCCTACTGGGTGTCGCAGCATTATTGCTACTCACTCAGCATTCAAATATGACGCTGATTATTGGATTTCTCTTGCTTGGCGCCAGCGCTTTTGCCCTTTACCCGATTGCAATCAGCTTAGCTTGTGACGACTTGCCTGCTAGCCAAATTGTTTCAGCGACTCAAGTGATGCTGCTGAGCTATTCGGTGGGGTCAGTGATAGGCCCATTAGTGGCCAGCAGTTTTGGCCAAACGGAGTTCGGCTTACTCATTTATTTAGGCATATGCTGTATTCTGAGCAGTATTTACATTTTTGCTCAATTACTTATTAACACTAAGCCAAGTTTTTCCTCGCCTTAACAAGTCCCATAAAATACATTGCACTGCGACTCAATAAGCAGCCACTTAGTAAACGACATGCTCATCGAGTGGCTCAAATAGAAAACATCTGCGGTCAAATCAACACAAAACGAACAGCAAGATGATCCACAAAGGTCATAACGTTAAAAATCAGTACGCTTAGTTTTAACATTCAGACAGGGCAGTTGCTTATCCTCCCTAAGTCGCGATAATGCAGCTTACTTAAACACCTGTGCTGACTGTTTTTCCTGAGATTTCACTATGCGCCTCGACAAATTCCTCTGTAAAAGCACAGATCTTGATCGCAAAGCCGCAAGTGTCGCCATTCTTAGCGGCTCAATCACAGTCAATGGCGCTATCGCGACAGACTGCGCGATGCAAGTGCATGAAAATAATACTGTCAGCCTTAATGGAAAGCCGCTAGCGCCACGCCCATCTCGCTATATCATGTTGCACAAACCTGCTAATACCTTGTGCTCAAATGTGGATGGAGCCTACCTTTCGCTATTTCATCTACTCGATATCGATCGCGCATTTGACCTGCACATAGTTGGCCGCCTAGATGCTGATACCACAGGCTTAGTGCTACTGACTGACGATGGACGCTGGTCGTTTAATATTATCTCGCCTCAATATCAGTGCGAAAAAATCTATCGTGTTCAACTGCGAGATCCACTCGACAGCGAAGCGACTGCAGCCATAGCCGCAAAGTTTGCCGCAGGGCTAAATCTACAGGGCGAAACCGCCCTCACTCTGCCAGCAGCACTGCAGCAAGTGGATGAAAAAACCGTGCTACTCACGCTCACCGAAGGCAAGTTTCATCAAGTCAAAAGGATGTTTGCCGCCGTGGGCAATAAAGTGGTTGCCCTACACAGGGCGCAAATTGGAGCTGTGGCCTTAGATATCGAGGTTGGGAAATGGCGCAACTTAACCTTGGCGGAGATAAGCTCCTTCCCATCCTAATTGATTCACAAGGCTGAAGCAGACAGGCCGCCTACGTTTATCGACGATAAAAAAGCAAGCAAATACTGATAGGTTTGCAAATCAATCCCATAAAAAATCCCAGTGTTAGCAACAACACTGGGATGTTTATTTGTTTGATACTGCTTAGCGGAATATGAATAGACTAAGAACAGCAATCGTTGCGGCGAACCCAGCTTCTTGGGATCTTCTCAAAAACCACTTTTGCCATGAGTAACGCCAGCAATATGCCAGAGGTTGCCACTAACCATTGAGGTAACATTTGATGCTCTTCACCAATTTGTGGCATCACCACAAAACCAAAGGTATTAACCAGATAATTGACCAACATACCGGCCACTAAAGCCACGCCAATCACACCGCCAAGGTAGCCCCACAGCGCACGTTTACCTAGCTCTTTAGCCACTATGCCTAAAGTCGCGATATTGGTTGCCGGACCTGCCATCATAAACACGAGTACAGCACCCGGTGACACACCCGCCAATAATAATCCAGCGGCAATCGGTGTCGATGCGGTCGCGCAAATATACATAGGCACAGAAACGAGCACCATCACTAGCATAGCCAGAATGCCATCGCCCCATTTAGCCAAAAAGTCAGCCGGCACATAGGTTTGTACCAGAGCTGCGAAAAATAAGCCCACCAGCAGCCACAGCGTAGTATCACGCACTAAATCCGTTGCCGCATATTTAAGGCCAATTCCGACACGGCTTAATACGGATTGCGATTTAAACTCAGTCGCCATATCTTGAGTAGACGCACAGCAGCTATCGCCTGCAGTGTTAGCACTCACCTGCTCAGCATCCTTAGCTCTGCCACCACAGCAAGCGCCTTTTTTCACCACCACTATTTTTTCAGGCTCTGTGGTTTGACTGCCACAACATGACCCCACGCTTTCTACTTTAACAGCGTTAACCTTAACCACAGAACCCATAGTTTGAGCAGATCCCATGGTTTGACCGCCAACAGCCATAACACTTGAAGGACCCGCCATTAAGCTCGGCGCCGCCATAGGCGTCATTTTGATCTTCGGCTTTGGCTCGGCTGCAGGTGCATCAACATTGTCATTACCGCAGCAGGAAGACTTTACGGGTGTTATCGCAGGCCTAGTCGATGAGCAGCAGCTTTTAACCGCTTCGGCTTTTACCATCTCTGGCTGAGCCACTGATTTTGAAGCGCAGCAAGACGCCTCACCCTCTAATGGCTTATCTGATTGAGTATCTACCTTAACCACTGACTTGCCATCGTCATCATCGCGACCAACGAGTAAGCCCGCCACTATCGCACTGGTAATAGCTGCAATCGGTCTGACGATCGCCATAAAGGGGCCGAGTAACACGTAGGAAACGGCGATTGAATCGACGCCCGTTTCTGGCGTCGACACTAAAAAGGAAGTCGTTGCTGCTTTAGAGGCACCAGAACGGCGCAATCCTACCGCCGCAGGAATAACCCCACAAGAACATAAAGGTAAAGGTGCGCCAAGCAGCGCCGCTTTCACTACGGTTTTAAAACCGTGACCACCGAGCTGCTTTTGCATCCACGCCATTGGCACGAATACTTTTAATAGCCCAGCTAAAATCAGGCCCAGTAATAACCAAGGCGCCGAGTCTAAAAACAGATCAATAAAATTCTTCAGTAACATAATTAATTCCCTGACTCTTCATAAATGGCTTTGCCGTGATGATTCTGGTGCGCTTGGTACTGATTTACATTATGAGAGTGATGCTCAACGCGTACCCGCTCAATGCTGGACTCCAACGTCTCTAAAATAGAGCAATGTTCGGCGCTACGTGGCCCACCACAGCAAGCATCAGACAAGCTTTGTAAACTCGCTTGAAAATGATTCAGCTCAGCAATTTTGGCCTGTACTTGAGCCAATTTACAATCAACCATGCCTTTTACATCGGCACAGACTCGGTTAGATTTATCGAGTTCAATTGACAGCAATTCACTGATTTCATTGAGGGTAAAACCCACAGCTTTCGCCCGTAAAATAAAGCGTAATCGCGCAGCATCGGCCTCGGTATATACTCGATAGCCAGACTCAGTACGGCTCGACGGCGCGAGTAGGCCGTGCTTCTCGTAGAATCTTAACGTGTCGGCTTTCACCTCACATAAATCCGCCAATTCACCAATACGATACATGTCTTCATCCTTTGCGAAATAGCCCACAACTCAGGGATCATTTCCAGCATACAACTCAATAATGCAAGTATAAACCTTGGAGCCTACTCCAAGGTCAAGGGGTAATTTTAACTTTACTGAAAGCCAACACGGCAATGCCGCTTTGTTCTGATATGAATATTGTGAAATCACGCAGAAAAAACACCCGTAAATCGAGTTTTACGCTAGAATACGCGCGCTGTGACGAAGGGATAAAAAGTTAACTAATAAAGTAAAAATAGGACCAAGGGACTTTTGGAAAGCAGTACAGCGTTAAGGCTGTTCTGTTTTCCGAAAGATCCTTGAAACTAAAATAACTGGACCCTGTACCCAAATGACTGCTGCAAATAATGCCAGACCCATTCGTCGCGCGCTGTTAAGCGTTTCAGATAAAACCGGAATTCTCGAGTTCGCCAAAGCACTTCACGCCCAAGGTGTAGAATTGTTATCAACTGGCGGCACCGCTCGCTTGTTAGCGGATAACGGCGTGCCTGTTATCGAAGTATCTGATTACACAGGACACCCTGAGATCATGGACGGTCGTGTTAAGACGCTGCACCCTAAAGTGCACGGCGGCATTTTAGCGCGCCGCGGTCTTGATGAAAGCGTGATGGCCGATAACAATATCAATGCCATCGATCTAGTTGCGGTTAACCTTTATCCCTTCGCTGAAACTGTGGCTAAAGCCGGTTGTACCTTAGAAGACGCTATCGAAAATATCGATATTGGCGGCCCAACTATGGTGCGCGCGGCGGCAAAAAACCACAAAGACGTTACCATAGTCGTTAATGCGGCAGATTACTCACGCGTACTTGCAGAAATGACGGCTAACAATGGCAGCACGACCCATGCGACACGTTTCGACTTAGCGATTGCGGCCTTTGAGCACACTGCGGGTTACGATGGCATGATCGCCAACTACTTCGGTACTATGGTTCCTGCACACAGCACGGACGAATGCTTTGCTGATTCTAAGTTCCCACGCACTTTCAACACCCAATTAGTGAAGAAACAAGACTTACGCTATGGCGAAAACAGCCATCAAGCCGCGGCTTTCTATGTTGACACTAAAATTGATGAAGCTTCTGTGGCTACCGCGATTCAGTTGCAAGGCAAAGCCTTGTCTTACAACAACATTGCCGATACCGACGCCGCCCTTGAGTGCGTAAAAGAATTCTTGGAACCCGCCTGCGTTATCGTTAAACACGCTAACCCCTGTGGTGTGGCCTTAGGTAAAGACTTACTCGATGCCTATAACCGCGCTTATCAAACTGACCCAACCTCAGCCTTCGGTGGCATTATCGCCTTCAACGGCGAATTAGATGCGGCGACGGCGAGTGCGATCGTTGAGCGTCAATTCGTTGAAGTGATTATCGCCCCAAGCGTCAGCCAAGCGGCGCGCGATGTGGTTGCGAAAAAGACCAACGTGCGTTTATTAGAATGTGGTCAGTGGAATACTAAGACCCAAACCTTAGACTACAAACGTGTTAACGGCGGCTTACTGGTGCAAGATCGCGATCAAGGTATGGTCGGTTTAGAAGACATCAAAGTGGTTTCTAAACGTCAACCTACGGCAAGCGAACTGAAAGACTTAATGTTCTGCTGGAAAGTGGCGAAATTCGTTAAATCTAACGCCATCGTTTATGCCAAAGACGGCATGACTATCGGTGTCGGCGCTGGCCAAATGAGCCGCGTTTACAGCGCGAAAATCGCTGGCATCAAGGCCGCCGATGAAGGCTTAGAAGTAGTGAACTCTGTAATGGCATCCGATGCTTTCTTCCCCTTCCGTGACGGTATCGATGCCGCAGCGGCTGCGGGCATTAGCTGCATCATCCAACCGGGTGGCTCAATGCGCGATGCTGAAATCATCAAAGCAGCAGACGAACACGGCATGGCCATGGTGATGACAGGCATGCGCCACTTCCGTCATTGATAACAACTTAAATCAAACTTGGCCCTAGCGATTAGGGCCTTTTCCTTTGCGATGTGTGGGAGTTTTAACCATGAAAGTGTTAATCATTGGTGGCGGCGGCCGCGAACATGCCCTAGCTTGGAAAGCCGCTCAATCGGCTCAAGTTGATACCGTTTATGTAGCACCCGGTAATGCGGGCACAGCCCTAGAACCTAATGTTGAAAATCTGGCGATCAGCGCCACCGACATCCCTGCTCTGCTCGATTTTGCGAAAACCAATAAGATTGAACTGACCATAGTCGGCCCAGAAGCACCACTCGTTATCGGTGTCGTCGATGCCTTCAACGCCGCAGGTTTAGCGATTTTTGGCCCTACTAAAGCCGCAGCCCAACTCGAAGGTTCAAAAGCCTTCACTAAAGACTTTTTAGCCCGCCACAATATTCCAACTGCGGGTTACAAAAACTGCACTGAAATCAGCGACGCTAAAGCCTTCGTGCGTGAATTAACGGCCACAACGGGTTATCCAGTGGTCATCAAAGCTGACGGTTTAGCCGCAGGTAAAGGCGTGATTATCGCGCAAGACCAAGCTGAAGCCGATGCCGCAATTGATGACATGCTCGCCGGTAACAAGTTTGGCGAAGCGGGTTCGCGCGTAGTGATTGAAGAGTTTCTCAAGGGCGAAGAAGCCAGCTTTATCGTGATGGTAGATGGTAAAAACATTCTGCCAATGGCAACCAGCCAAGATCATAAAGCCCGCGATAACGGCGACTATGGTCCAAACACGGGTGGTATGGGCGCTTACTCGCCAGCACCTGTGGTGACTCAAGCGGTACACGATTGGACTGTGGCAAACGTGATTCGCCCAACGGTTGATGGTATGGCGGCAGAAGGCAATGTCTACACAGGCTTTTTGTATGCGGGTTTGATGATATCGCCCGATGGCAGCGCCAAAGTGCTCGAGTACAACTGCCGCTTCGGCGATCCAGAAACTCAGCCGATTATGATGCGTTTAAAGTCAGACTTAGTGGAACTCTGTTTAGCCGCCACCCGTGGCGAACTCGATAAAGTGACAGCTGAATACGACGAGCGCGCAGCCGTGGGCGTGGTATTAGCCGCTGGCGGTTACCCAGATGAGTATCGTAAATTTGATGTGATCGAGGGTCTCAGCCTTGGCGATAACGACGGTAAAGTGTTCCATGCGGGCACTGAGATGAAAAACGGCCACGTCGTTACCAACGGCGGTCGCGTATTGTGTGCGACGGCACTGGGTAACACAGTCACCGAAGCGCAAAAAGCCGCCTATAAATTGGTTGATGAAATCCACTGGGATGATGTGTATTTCCGTACCGATATTGGTTATCGCGCAATCGCACGTGAACAGCAAGATTAATTAATATCTCTATTAAAAAACCGGCAAGAAGCCGGTTTTTTTGTGCCTGTTTTTTGACAAACGTCAAATATAACATCATGATTTAAAATAAAATTATGTAATTAATTCTATTGAAAATAGGAGCAACAAGATACAATGTCAACCAAATGTTAAATACACCAAGATCAAGGACTCCCCATGAGTATTAGACTACTTTATGCCTCCATTGCCATACTGCTTAGCGGATGCGGTGGCGGCTCAGAAGATGCTGGCACGACAACACCACCCACTCAGCCGCCAGTCCAACCTCCCGCGCTGGTGCAATACACCGCCAGCAGCCTATCGGTAATAGGTGGAGCACTGAGTCCAAGCAGCCAAAAAGTGGAGTCTGGCAAAAGCGCTATTTTTAGCATTACTGCCGATATCGGCTTTACGCTTGAGGACATTACTGGCTGTGGTGGCACGCTCAATGTGCTGACTTACACCACTGCGGCCATGACGGCCGATTGCACTATCACGCCGACATTTATCAGTAATGCCGAAAATGCCATTAAGCACCAAGATCACAGGCTTGCCAGCGCGAGTGAGTTAATTGATTTCAGCATCGCCGAACTCGCTAATATCGACATCAAACGTAAAGCCCAGATAAATCAGCTATATCAAGGTGTCGGTAGCAGCATCTCTTGGCATCCAACCCATGACTCAATTACCTTTTCGAGCTTTATGCCAGAGAACACTTTTACTGTCTTACCATCAAATGTCGATGGCAGTGGGGCAAGCGCCGTTCGTGGGTTAGTGATGGCGGGCGAGCAACAGGGGCAAAGATATGCGGCCATGGGAGGAAATCTATTTTCTGTCAACACTTCGGCGCAAACCGATACTTTATTGAAAAACCTTTTAGGCTGGCTGACCAAAGGCGCCGATAAAACCGACGGCCTCAGCATAGTGACCGCCCAAATGCCGAGCAAGGCTGACAGTTGGTACTTTCCCCATAATGAAGGGATCCGCACTTGGCTCACAAACAACTACCCCGCAGCCCATAGCATTAATACAGCAAATACCTGTGACTACAGCGAGTTAAGCAACTGTATCAACACACTGAAACCGGATCTGATTATCATTAGTGACATAGACCGTCAGTCACTCGGTTTTGCAGGCATAAAAGCCGCGATCGCTAACGCCAAAGCGGCAGGAATTCCCTTGTTGCTCTCTAACTACTGGCGTAATGAAAGCCCAATACTGTCGCCACTTTACCTTGAGATGGGGCTTTCTACCTCTGGCAATTACTGGTCAAAACTCAATACCAATAACCTCAGTGTGACCGACATTTTGGTCGAAGACACCGCCCTGGCCAAAGTGAATAATTTGCTCGGTAAGCTTAACGAAGGCCGCTTCGACACCTCAGTACTCAACGACTGCGGCGGTAATTACTTGAGCTGTAATGCTGCCGCCTTTGTTGACTCATTCAAAACGGGTGCCGATTGGTATCGAGCCAATGCTGAAACCTTAGATAACCATGCTATCGATGTGTTTACCAAAGCAGACTTCCCCTTGATGAAGGCCGGACTGCTGCTCGCCGATAAGTATCGCAGCGAGATTGACTACCCCATAGCCTACAGCGAATACGCCCAGTGGCAGCAGGCCCTGTTTGCCGATTGGACCGTCAGCTATGCCCGTACCCATAACTTAGCCCAGCCAGATTTAGGTGAATATGTTACCGACAGAGCCAACCTCAGCAAGGGCAGCAATGCGCACTACGCTTATCCTGCGACTGTCACAGAACATAAAACCATTAGCGTGCCCTATGCAGGCCAATGGACGACCACGGGCTGGTATGCGCTGCCAGGACAAACCATCAGACTCACTCGTCTCGATAGCAGCGCTACAAATGTGGAGATCAAACTCAACTACCACAGACGTAATACTAACCGTGCCTATGAGCAGAAAATCTACCGCGGTCCATTGGAGTTGGCGCAGCAACGCCTGCGCTTAGCTCAAGGACAAAGTCTCGAATTTTCTTCCCCCTACGGTGGGCCGATTTATCTGTATATCAGTGGTGATACTTCGAGTGCTGATAGCGGCGCGTTAAGTGTCGAAGTCAGCGCTGAGCATGTGGCTAAACATCCGACCATTATGGATTTTTCAAACCCTGCAGAAATAGCAGCCTTTAACGATCGCATCCAAAATACCGAATTACCCCATGTGGACTTGCGTACCGATGGTGCCGAGCAGCATCTGCGTCGCGACCGCTTTTTAAACGCCATAGGCGGGGATGTGCCCGATGTAAACGCGCTACTCAAAAGTATTGTCGATGACCATATCAACAGCGTTTACACCCTTGCGGGACTTAAGATCCAAGGCAAGAGCTTAAGTGAATCCTTACCCGCCGATGTGCTAGCGGCTTGCAAAGGACTGTTTGGCGACGACTGTATCGATAATAGTCTGCATACCCGCACTATCATTCAACACGCGAATTATGACCAAAATGCCCAGTGCGGTGGAGGTTGTAGCGGTAATCCTTGGGACGCAGCATGGAATATCGACCCAACGGGTTGGGGTGATAACCATGAGTTAGGCCACAATCTGCAAACTAACCGTCTCAATGTGCAATATGCTGCGGCAAGTGATAATGAAAACTGGGCAGGTTATGGCAGCCGCGCAGGGGAAAACTCCAACAATATCTTCCCCTATGTGGTGAAGTGGAAAACCCATTATCTGCGCGAAGGCAATACAGGCACAGTGACCGATGGTCACATGAACCACAAGGATCTCTTTTATGTGTTTATGTCCGATGCCGCAGGTACAACAGACACCAATGGTAAACGCCTAGTGTTTGGCGCCAATTGTAAGGTGCTCGATGCTGGTGAAGACAGATACACTGCGCCTTGGGCCAGCAATGCTTATGCAGTGCATAACGGTTATCGCATGGCGTTTTACATCCAAATGGCGCTTAAGGCTCACGGCATGACGCTCAGTGACGGCACCACTCTGAACAATGGCTTTAATCTCTTTACCTTGCTGTATCAACACAGTCGTATTTTCGGTAAATATGCGAATAACGCCAGTGATTGGGAAGCGAATCGTAGCAAACTGGGCTTTGGCCAATTTTCGTTTGAAGGCAATAGTGTCTACGGTGGCAAAACGGTGAAAGATATTCCGGGCAACGACTTTATGCTGGTGTCTTTGAGTAAACTCACAGGCAAAGATTGGCGCAGCCATTTCGATATGTTAGGCCTACACTACTCAAGCCTTGCTGCCGCGCAAACAGCCGCCAATGCCACATCAGGGGCTATCTCCATGGGCATGTATGAGTTAGAAACCGACTTGCCACCCGCCAATATGAGCCAAGGTTTGACCTTTGTGCCCCTGTCACTCACTGATGGCACTACACAGTGGAAAGGCGTGGGTTCGCCAACCCAGTGCACCAAACCATAAGTGTGCTAAACCTTAATCTCGCTAAGATCATAAACCTCGCTCTGGCGGGGTTTATGTTTGCCTGAAAATGTGATGTAAAGCACATACCTAGGTTCAGATGACGTGCACCATCTAGCTTCTTATATTTTTAACAATCATGAAATTAATGGGGTAAATATATGGGTTATTCGATAAAAGATCTTATTTATCAAGGTGAAAAATCAGGCGTGCATAACTGGCAAACCCTAGAAGGAGCCAGCTTTTACTGGCATCCAGATTGGTTTCATATTGCAGAGGATATGACGGGCCATAACGCGACTGTGACTATCGATATCGATGGGGACAAAGCGACTCAAAGTGAAGCTGAACAATCCATCATTAAGCATCTCAATAAGAGTGGCAAATAGCTTGTAGTGGCAAAGACTTTAGTGCCCGGAGGCGATCGCCCTGCGGGCAATTTTGTCGATTAAGCCTGGTGCGATCAGCTTAAGCCAACGCCCCAAACGACCGCGAAGTGAAGTAATCAGTTGACGGCCTCGAGTTGCAATCACTGGCAACATCATATTAGCGCATTGCTCAGCAGTCAGTATCTTAGCTTCTTGCATCGGTGACTTGCCTAAAGGATTACCTGCACCATCAAGGGCGCGTTTGTGAATTTGTGACACTACAAAATCGGGGCAAATAACAGTTACGGCCACATTATCATCCACTAATTCAATCCGCAAAGAATCGAAAAAACCAATCACAGCATGTTTAGAAGCGGCATAACCGCTGCGAGTAGGAACGCCCGTTAATCCAGCGACTGACGCCACAACCACCACTTGGCCTTTACTGGCTTTCAAGTGCGGTAACGCGGCATGGGTTAAATACGCAGGACCAAGATAATTCACCCGCATTATGTCTTCAAGCACCGAGAGCTGAGTCAGTTCATCAAAACGTGACCACATAGTCATGCCAGCATTGTTAATCAAAATATCGAGATGGCCATAATGCGCAACTGCAGCTTCAACTAAGGCTTCACACTGTTCTGGGCTGGAGACATCGGCGGCAAATACAAAAGGAGGCGGACCATAATTAGCGATTTCTAAAGCGAGTGAGGCGAGACGTGTTTCATTACGCGCACTGAGCACCAGTTGGCAGCCCATTCGCGCCATTGCCACTGCGAGCGCCCGACCAATACCTTCTGAGGCACCCGTGATGATCACGACCTTGCCAGTGAGTCCATCCATAGTCATTCCTTTGTTATCGCTATGTTAATTACGCCTTTTGCTAAATTGGCATAATCACGCTAAAAGCGCAATCCTTCACGCGCGTTGTGCAAGCCTCATCTCATATTGCTCACGATAATTAGCTAAGGGTTGCGGGCGCCCTATCGCATAACCTTGCGCATAATTAATGCCTATGCTCAACAACCTGTCAATAATATCCTGATTCTCAACAAATTCAGCAACAGTCTCGATTCCCATAACCCGACAAACATCCTGAATCGATTTAACGATGGCGTAGTCTTTAGCATTCACGGCGAGATTCTTAATAAAACAGCCGTCGATTTTGACATAATCCACGGGCAGCTCACGCAGATAGCCATAAGAGGCAAAACCACTGCCAAAATCATCCAGTGCAAATGAGAAACCGAGTTTACGTAACTGCTTCAACATTTCCATACCACGATTGCGATTTTGGATCGCGGTGGTTTCAGTAATTTCAAAACAAATACATTGGCTTGGAATATCAAAAATGTGTTGCTGCTGGGCGATATATTCCACCATACCTTCGGCACCTAAACTATTGCCCGAAAGGTTGATCGAAATACAATGATCAGGCCAAAGCACGGGGTTCAAAGACAACCATAAAAAAGCTTTGCGGATGACTTCTTTATCGATATCTGGCATCAACTTAAAACGTTCAGCGGCGGCTATAAACTGCGCTGGCGCCAAAATGCGGCCACAGGGCTCTTGAATTCGTAACAGAATTTCCATTCGTTGTCGCTGCGGACCACTGCCTAGTCCGCGGATCGGTTGGTAATACAGGATCAACTCGTTTTCTTCAATCGCTTGCGCAATACGTACCGCCCATTTAGGCGCATTTCTTTGGTAGGTGAGCTCTTTATCTTTATCATCGTAAAAATGAATTTGATTAGCCCCCTTAGCTTTAGCGGCAATGCAGGCGATATCAGCGTCTTTTAATAACTCTTGTGCATCAATATAGGGGGCTCGGCCAAAGGCAACACCTATGCTGAGGCCAACTTTATAATTACAGTTTTTATCGTTCAACACTTGCATGGAGACTTGCGCGATCATTTGCTTCAGTAATTGCGCCACAGATAAGGCACTACGATTACAAATCACTAAACCAAACTCATCGCCACCAAGGCGCGCCAATAGCTCCTGTGGCCCAAGACAAGCCTGCATGGCCTTAGCCACCATAGCAAGCATACGATCTCCTGCAGTATGGCCACAGCTGTCGTTAATCAACTTGAATTGCTCCAAATCGAGGTAACAAACGGCGATAGTTTTGGCTGAAGCGGCAAATTGGGGTAACTGCTCATCAAATGCCTGACGGTTTAGCAGCCCTGTAATGCTATCGAAATTTGCCCTTTTTTGTAGCTGGTGTTTAAGCAACTCTTCTTGAGTGATATCCCGCAATACCACGACAGTTCCAACAATTTCTTTATCGTGATTGCGCAGATTGCTGATACTGCGATCCATAATCCGAGGCGAAGCAGTTAATAGCTTGATTTTCTCGACCTGCGGCGCTGATTCTTCGAGACGAATGCAGGTAAAAACCGCCTGATTCAACTGCTCCCCAGCCTTTAACAGACTCGCAAGGCTCTGACCTATGGCATAGCAACTAGCAACATCGAGAAGCAACTCGGCCCGCGGATTCATATAAATCACGTTGGCATCGACATCGGTCAAAATCACCGCTTCAGCAATGGATTCTAAGGTGATTTTCGCGCGTTCTTTTTGCTGATAAATTCTTGCCAGCAAGCTATTAACACGGCTGGCGAGCACTTCTAATTCTTCATTACCCTCGCTTGTAACGGGTTGATAGACACTGGACATAGGATCGACCAGCGCCAATTGATGCATCAGATTTTTAAAGGGTTTGAGTAAGCCCGAACGCAGCCAAATATAACCAAGACCGACAATAAACACACCAAAGAGAATAAATCCGAGCGATACCCAATCAAGTTGAAATTTAACCTCTCTAAAGGGACCATCGGAAAACAGTACTTGCAGGTAGACAGGCTTATCTTTTAACAGACTTGGAATGTTAATCGCGTCACTGTGCACACCATCAACTGTTGGCGTAACTTCGCGAGAATGGCTCATGCTCACCTTAGTCACCAATAAGGCCTGAGCATATTCCAGTAAGTCTTTATCAGTCAGTTGGCGTACCAGCAGCACAGATTCATTGGGCGCAGAAGCCACGGAAGTAACGACATAAGCATACTTGCCCATCAAATAAGCGCCAGCAACACTGGGCTTGTCGGCACTGACAATAGCACTGGCGATATCTCGTAACTTATCATTCTCAAAGGGACGTTCATTGGGAAAAAAAGGGTGCAATTCACCCTGCCGTAGAATATACCAACTCAGATTGGCTGACATTGAGCTATCGCGCCACGAGGATTCAAGCTTTTTAAGTTGATATTCATCTAATTGAGACAAAGGTAAGGCATAGATATTAGTGAGAAAGGTTAAGCGATCGACATCAATTTGAAACTGCTGCTGGATATTGGCAAGCTCACGGTTAGCACTATCTTGACGTAATAGCTCGACGCGATGGTCGTACCAATAACCAAGACAATAGGAGACAATTACCACCGCAGGGAGACAAAAGCCCGCAATAAATACCATTATTTTCTTGCCAATGTGCATCTCTTACCACGGCTTGTTATGACTAAATTGATTGACGGCCTTGCATAATCCTTCACTGCGCCATGCAACATATCTTATTTGCGAATAGTATTAAACATCACTTCGCTTTAGTCGTTGCTAAAGTAGACATTTTCATGCAATTAAATCAATTCTATACCTTTGATTTAAAAATAAAATCTATAAATTAAACGATTCTGAATTTTACTTTTTATCAAGATAATTCACACATAATCAGTATGTGAATATAGGGTATTTAAGTCGTTATTTAAAAGTAAGACCCATTAAGCTCGCAGACGATAGAAACCACCGCATACGCTAGTCCATAAAGATACCTTTGCGAGAAGCTCCAATGCTATCAAATTCAAATGTCGGATATAAAACAGGCCCGCAAGCGGGCCTGTTTCGCAAACCAAAAATTATTTATGGTATTGCTTTGATTGCGCATGAACCGCCTTGATAAAGGCGCCAGCATGTTCTGGATCGACATGCTGATGAATACCATGGCCTAGGTTAAATACATGGCCAGTACCTTCACCATAACCCGCTAAAATATGACCAACTTCCTCTTCGATACGTGGAATTGGCGCATACAACATGGATGGGTCCATGTTGCCTTGCAATGCCACTTTATGGCCTACACGACGACGGGCATCGGCAATGTCTACCGTCCAATCCAAACCTAGTGCATCACAGCCAGTTTCTGCCATCGCTTCTAACCACAAACCACCGCCTTTAGTAAACAGCGTCACTGGCACTTTACGGCCATCGGCAAAGCGTGTCAGACCATCAATAATCTTCTGCATATAACGCAAAGAGAACTCACGGTAAGCAGAGTGCGATAACGCGCCGCCCCATGAGTCAAAAATCATCAAAGATTGCGCACCGTTAGCAACTTGAGCATTCAGGTATAAGATCACTGAATCGGCTAATTTATCTAACAGCATGTGTAATGCCATTGGCTCAGCGTAAGCCATCTTCTTAATTTTTTCGAAGGTTTTGCTCGAACCACCTTCAACCATGTATGTCGCTAAGGTCCAAGGTGAACCAGAAAAACCAATTAACGGCACTGCGCCATTCAGTTCACGGCGAATAGTGCTAACGGCTTTCATCACATAACCCAGCTCATCTTCTGGATCTGGAATTGAGAGCTTTTTGATCGCATCGATAGTGTCTGTTGGGCGTTCGAAACGTGGGCCTTCACCCGCCTCAAAATACAAACCTAAACCCATAGCATCGGGCACGGTTAGGATATCGGAAAACAAAATCGCCGCATCAAGATCATAACGACGTAAAGGTTGCAGCGTGACTTCACAGGCAAGCTCATGATTTTTACACAAAGACATGAAGTCACCCGCTTGAGCGCGAGTAGCTTTATATTCAGGAAGATAACGGCCAGCTTGACGCATCATCCACACAGGGGTCACATCGACAGGCTCTTTTAGTAGGGCGCGTAAATAACGATCATTCTTTAATTCTGCCATTGGGCTTGGTTCCTAGTCTTATTGAGATCCGCTGGGTCGGTAGTTTAGCATTTACGCGAATAATGTAACCTTTATGTGCAAATTTATGTGAGCTATTCCCCATCATTGGCGTCGACTTGACCGCATAAACCGGAAAATGTTAGCCAGCTAACATACTGCTCATTTATTCGTAACGAAGTCACACTCAGACAGAAAAAAGTTGCGCCGGTTCCCCGCCTTTGGTATAAAAAGTCTGCGCTAGCAAGAACAATCAAGAAGCTCGTCGCATCGAGCCTGCTATAAACTTTACTCGCCCAACGATAGGTTTCTATCGTTGGGCTTTTTATTTGCATTTTTCGATACGAAACAGCTGGTTTGTCCATTTCGTCATTCTCGCAAATTCGCATGAAAAGAGTTGATCGATTAGCAACTTGTCCCTACATTAGAGTTATGTGCTGGCACTTAAATGGAATGCATCATGCTGAGAGAACTCGAAAAAGCAGAACAGAAGTGGGGCGGTTCAAACAAGCTTATAGATCAATGGCTAAAAAACCGTCGAAAACTGTTAGTGCATTACTGCCAAATTGCTGGGCTTCCTCCTTACGGTAAATCAGAAAAATCGCTTCCCTCGTTCGAACATGTTAAATCTTTCTGTGACTTATTAGTTGACTATGTCTCCGAAGGACATTTCGAGGTCTATGATAAAGTCGTCAATGCCTGCAGTGAATATGGCGAATCAAGCAAAACGCTCGCGCAACAAGTATTGCCCAAAATCACGCCAACCACGAATGCAGCATTAGATTTCAACGATAAATATGCGGAAACACAAGACGATTTCGTATTATATCAACTCGATAAAGACCTATCTGAGCTCGCCCATAACATGGAAACACGCTTCGAACTCGAAGATGAACTACTTGAAGTTCTCCATCGCAAACATTCTGAGCACAACCAGTAGTCCTCCTTCATAAGCGCACCTTGCGGCATCTGTGCGCTTATCTATCTTTTCCCCTCAATCGTTTTGAAAATGAAGTAGCATCTTTGGGCTACTACAGAAACACGTCCTAGTGCCATTAGACAGCAACCGTTTGAATCAAATTGAATCCGATAAAGCAGACGTAGTCATGGCCGAGGCAGCACACATTGGCAAATCGTTGTTTCAATAGGTATGGCGATATTGTTATGTAATGCTCGATAGCCTGAATGCATTGAGGAGCTACAGAGGATGACTCAGTTGGGCTTTCGGGAATGGATAAATTTTGCTAATTAATAGAATTGGTTTAGCTTTAAAACAAAAATGTCGTATTCTGATAAGGATCTCATCTACATGATGGCCGAGTATGACTATAACCACATGCTTCGAGCCCGAAGCATGTGCGTCACTGGGACGAATTATCCGCGACGCCATAACGAAAAAAGCCTCATCTTTCGATGAGGCTTATCTCTTAATGTTGGCGGAGCGGACGGGACTCGAACCCGCGACCCCCGGCGTGACAGGCCGGTATTCTAACCAACTGAACTACCGCTCCTTTAGCTTAACGTTTACACGTTAAC
>NZ_JBHFFD010000070.1:0-8288 GCF_043359565.1 Shewanella sp. S23-S33
TGCCGAGCACTTATCAACGCGGATTGCCTCACCCTAACGCATTTAGGGCGGCACATTGATGGCACCAGCACTCATACTAAGCACTCAATAAAACGCATGGATAGATTGTTGGGCAACCCGCATCTTCACCATGAAAGAATGGCTGTTTATCAGTGGCATGCAAAGTGGTTGCTAACAGCACATACGATGCCGACAATATTGGTGGATTGGTCAGATATGCGTGAAGGTCGTGAGCTTATTGCGCTACGCGCCTCTATCGCTATCAAAGGTCGCTCTATCACGCTCTACGAACGAACATTTCCGTTAGTGCTGCAAGGCACTCAAACCGCCCATAATCAGTTTCTTAATGAACTCAGAAAAGTATTACCTGACAACATCACCCCGCTGATAGTCACTGACGCGGGCTTTCGTAATCCATGGTTTCGAAAAGTCGAGCAGCTCGGTTGGTATTGGCTGGGTCGCGTTAGAGGATTGAGTGTCTATCGGCCGCATCCTTTCGGTCGCCAATTTTCACTAAAAGCGCTTTATCCCCAAGCCCGTCGTCGCGCAAAACATGTTGGGCGGGTGGCGTTATCGGTAAAGAAACCTTTGTTATGTGAGATGGTATTGTTCAGGGCCCCAAGTAAAGGCAGAAAAGGTCAGCGAAGTACGACAACAGACTGTCACCATACTGCGCAATGGACGTATGAGTTGACCGCCAAAGAGCCTTGGGCACTGGTGACTAACTTGACCATGGAAGCCATGTCGCCTCAAAAACTGGTTAATATTTACCAAAAGCGGATGCAAATAGAAGAAACCTTTAGAGATTTAAAAAGTCCCGCTTATGGCTTTGGTTTACGTCATAGCAGAACACGTTACGCGGCGAGGATGGACATACTGCTATTGATAGCGTTATTGGTGCAACTGGCATTTTGGTGGTTAGGATTATACGGGGAAACACAGCAATTACAGCGGCACTTCCAAGCAAACACGGTAAAGAAAAGGAATGTGCTATCAACAATCAGGATAGGCAAAGAACTGCTGCGGCGACGGCATGATTACCCCATATCAGCAGATGATTTGCTTTGTGCTGCGAAGAAACTAGCTGAACTCTCATTAATTCATGGTTGTTGGGGTTATGAATTATGAGGGGATCCTACAGAGTGGAGCCCCCAAAAACAGGGCAAGAACAAGGCTTGAAAGTACGGGATTTCTCATCAATAACTCCTTGGCTAACATAAAAATCAGAGGCTTGCTTAATCCTCTGATAATCCTGTACCACCGAAGTTCAGCAAATATCATCCCAATCCACCACAAATGCACAAACCTTTGAGCTAGCACTCATTTTTCGCGCCGAATTAACGATGGTTGCGTTTCATCTTGGGAGATTTAGCAATCGGTTGCAAATATCGATGACTTACCTCTCAACATTTTTAAAAGCAACGGGCTAAAACATATTAAAAATCAACCATAAAAACAAAATAGAAGGTATTACCATCAGCGTGCTCACAACCACATATACCCAATGTTTGAAATAGATAAAGATCCCGATACCCACAATATTGGCAACAACAATAGAAATCACCAGCAGCAAAGGGGAGGCAATATGTGCAATATTATTCAAAACTCGAGATGTTGGGATATGGATTATCACTCCCGTAGAATTCAGCACAATCAACACTGCCAGTAATGAAAATGCCATCAGTACCCAAAAAAACTTACTCATTGTCCCTATCAACCTGTTATCCCTACATCCATCAGGATTATAAAGGTTCGTACCCCTATATGGCATACACTATTGAGTGTAATTATCTGTTTTACAAAGCACACCACCGAAAGCAACAGACAGGCATAAATCATCATCTTACCCAAGGTAATAAATTCGATGACTAACCTTAAACCTGAAACGCTGCTAAATTACAGTCCTAACTCGCACGAATAAGGAAGCGGCATGCTCAATCCTGAACACAGTTACTGGCATGACACGCTTAAAGCCATTCGTCGCTGCGGTAGAAAACTCATTGAATTTGAACTGTTATTCACCTTAGTGTCGGCAGGTATTATCGTCCCGTCTTTTGGCTGGCTACTGCGCCATCTGATTGCCAAAACGGGCAATGTCAC
The DNA here is from genome assembly GCF_043359565.1 of Shewanella sp. S23-S33. Taxonomy (NCBI): domain Bacteria; kingdom Pseudomonadati; phylum Pseudomonadota; class Gammaproteobacteria; order Alteromonadales; family Shewanellaceae; genus Shewanella; species Shewanella sp. S23-S33. The sequence goes on from NZ_JBHFFD010000070.1 coordinate 2,101, forward strand.
CATTACCAATTACGACTTAATCGCCTTTGCCATGTCTCCCTATGGCTTGCTGTTTATGGTCATTACTCTATTCAGCAGCTTTACCGTGTTTTTTACCCAACGTGCTGGAGTCACGATTCTCGCAGCATCTGGCTTATACGATATTCCCATTGGCCCAGTGCGGGCGCTGATTTTCGCGACAGCGCGCTTACCCGTATTTATTCGCCTTGGTAGCATTTATGCGGCTTGCTTATTGCTGCTCAGCGTACCTTTTATCGGGTTAGGATATCTGATTTTCAGCGTGTTTCTACAGGGACACGACATCAATTACTACTTGTATTTTAAGCCTGTAGACTGGTATCTCGCCTTAACGAGTATGGCGTTCTTAGCGATAATCTATGTCCTTGTTGCCTTATATCTGTGGGCCAAAGCGGCCTTTTCACTGACGATAATTGTCAGTGAAACAACCGATGCATTAACGGCACTCAAACGCAGTTGGCAGTTAAGTGCAGGTAATGAACGCCCGATTATGTGGCACGCTGCGGGTTGGTGGTTGAGGATAGGTGCTTTGGTGTATCCCTTAATACTACTGATCTCCTGGGGAGCCGATAGCTTACTCGACCAGGTCTCACTGACACTTTCGGCAGAATTAGCCATATTGGCCCTTATCTCTGCACTGATTTTTATGCTCAGTGCGGCATGGTCCTTACTCGGCATGTTTGGGGAAGCCTTTATCATATTGCTGTTATACCGCCAACTGGGAGAAAAACCCGCAGGGTTAGAACGCCTTGGGCGACAAACGGTAAAAAGAACGTCTGAGCTGTCGCTTTATACGATAAGCGGGGTATTGGTCGGCACTTTTTTAATCATGTTGGGATTAGGGGCATATGCACTCAATAGTGAACCACAAAGGGATGACATCCTGATTACTGCCCACCGTGCTGGTGCAGCTAGAGCACCAGAAAATACCCTTGCGGCTTTGCATTTAGCGATTGCAGAAAAGGCGGACTATGCCGAAATCGATGTGCAAACGGCATCCGATGGCACCTTAATGGTATTGCACGATGCTGATTTGATGCGCATAGCGGGCGATCCAAGACGAGTTGCCAACCTCAGTGCGAGCGAAATGCAACAGCTTGATGCGGGGAGCTGGCACAGTGCCGCTTTTGCAGGGGAATCCGTACCAACACTACTAGAGATGCTTAATGAGGCACGCAACAAAATCGGTTTGAACATTGAGCTTAAATATAATCAAGCCGATCCCAGCTTAGCGCAGGCCGTTGTCGCCCTATTGCAACAAGAGAAAATGACACAACAAGTGGTGATTACGTCGCTCGAAGCAAGAGCCATTGAAGAAGTGCAACGACTCGACCCTTCCATTCACACTGGCCTTATCGTCACTCAATCCATTGGCGATCCCATTAAGGCGAATACACAATTCTTAGCGGTCAATCAATCGATTACTAACGAAAAATTTATCGCCCGTGCACACAAAGGAGGTAAGCAAGTGCATGTATGGACAGTAAATAATCCACGGCAAATGCTGCGTATGTTGGCGCTGGGAGCCGATGTGCTCATTACCGACTATCCGCAGGAAGCCGTGGAAATCCGAGAACAGTGGCTCGCGTTATCCCCTGTTGAACAAACGGCACTGCGCCTACGCTATGTTCTGTAAATTCTGCTTATTTACTAGGCCCCGCCTCGAAGCGCTTAGCTCTGCGTTGAAGCAACCAAAAAAGGCTTAACACCCCAAATGAAGCGGCTAAAGTGGTCAGCGTTAGTGCAAAACCTTTGAATGAAAACAGGTTTAAAGTAAAACCATCTAATACCAGTACCGCCAAGCCAAGCGGCATTTGGATAAGCACAGCGGTAAACCAATCGAAGGGAAGTTTAGGAAAGATCCTGTGGTAAGCATAAAGCACTAAACCTGCAAGCAATATCAGCAAACTCGCATCATGAGCCGCCAACAAAAGATACTCCACACTATTATGCGAGATGTGAGGCACCGCACTCAACATGTCCAACATATAACCTGCGCTGGCGACCAATGAGAAGCTGATAAAACTCAATAAGGCTAATAGGATACCAAAGCCAAGTGCGGGTAGATATTTCATGTAAGGTCTCTCTATTCGCAGGTGAAATATGCTGTCTCGTCTCCCGAAAACCACAGCATGCAAGGTATAAAGGAGTAAAGAGACTTTAACTACAATAGCAGCCTAAATTTCCCTTAGCTATTAAGACCATAGTCTTATGTCTACCACAAACTTGTGCGCAATAAACGAGATGAAATCCAGTATCAAGTTAGTGTTTTCTCGGATAATCAGTGGATAAGCTTTTAAAATTACTAGATTAATCAAATTTCAATCTTATCGCTTAGTGATATCACCCACAATTTGCCCATGTGTTTGGGTGAAATAGACTAGCCAATTTCACCAATAACGCTTAGGATCGGAGTTGCATTTTTTAGCCAACATATTGTGGAGTATCAAAACATTATGGGTATCAGAGCCATAGTCGTAGACACAGCAGGCACCACGACAGACCTAAACTTTATCCAAGATGTACTATTCCCCTATTCTGTCAAAGCCTTGCCAGACTTTTTAGAACAGAACCAACACAATGTATTGGTTGAAAACTGTATTTGTGACACTAAAGATATCGCCCTAGAGCCTGAGGCTGACTTAGCGCGTGTAACTGAGATCCTGCAACAGTGGGTCAACGAAGACCGTAAAGCCACGCCACTTAAAACCTTACAAGGGTTAATTTGGAAACAAGGCTATGCCCATGGCGAATTTAAGGGCCATATCTTCCCGGACTTTATTGAAGCGGTGAAACGTTTTAGCGCACAAAACCTGCGTATTTACAGCTTTTCATCCGGCTCAGTCGACGCGCAAAAACTGTTGTTCGGCCACAGTGACGGCGGCGATTTAACTGAAATGTTTAACGGCCATTTCGACACCCGCACGGGCAACAAATTAGATAAGCAGGCTTACTGCAATATCCTCAACACTATCAGCTTAAGCCCCAAACAAGTGCTGTTTGTGTCTGATGTTATTGAAGAATTAAAGGCTGCTGACGCTGCGGGTATGATGACCTGCCAAATGGTTCGCGACAGCAAACAACGCACTGGAGAGTTCCGCAAAATCAGCAACTTCGATGAGCTGCTGATTGAATAATGCGATTGTTGAATAACGTGATGGTTGAATAACACGATAGTCAGCTCAAGCTGATTTAGCCGATAAAACGAAAGCGACCTTGTGGTCGCTTTTTTATTAATTGACTCAATTGCCCTTCACCGCCAACGGAAACGCGGCCGAGATACATTTTTCCACCTCAAAACGATAACCATAATCCGCATTCTTATCGGGTGTGATCAACAAAATCTCGTAATCATTTAATTCAATCACATTCGACTCGGCAGGCTTTTTACAACGCGAGCGGCCATTGGCTTCAAGTGAAAATGCGAACGTAGCTAGCCATTGCCGCACTAAGTACTGATATTGAGTTCGCACCGAGGCGTAGGCCTTTTTGCGCTCTTCCTCTTCCAGCTCGCCGTCATCATTACTATTCTCAGCCTTGCTCGATTTATCGCTTTCAGAGTCAAGAGCAGTCTGAGTTAGCTCTACAATCGGTACCGTCAGCACATCGGTCGCATCCGGCAACCGTCCCGATTTAGGCTCGCGAGGCGCATGCTTAGCGGCTTCTTGGGGAGAGGTAATAAAGTTGCCAAACGAGGTTTCAATGCGCGTCTCTAAATCAATTAACAAGCTCAAGTGATACAAAACCACAGTCGCTAGCACGATACGGATCAAAAAAGTCGTTTTACGGAATGAAGTATGCGAGGTAAGCCGTAACGACTTGACACCCATAGGTTTAAGCAAAAAAATTAATACAAAATAGATGGGGATAATCAACTGCAATGCCAGCAGCACAATTGCGCTCACCATTAAAAACCAAGCGGGCATATAGAGTAAAATCGCTAAGTTATGGGTGTAATTGAGATCGCTTGCTGAGACCCCAACCACTTCGTTGACTATCGCGCCAGACCAGCCCAAAGCAAAGTTGGCAATCATCGCATAAAACAGCAACAACACAGCTTTGCCCGCCAAACTGTGCCAAACCCGCTCGAACACAGGCCAAAACTCGATAGCCATAGCGATTACGGCAATCACAGCGACCAACCCCATTAACTCACTACTAAAAGCCAATATCAAAGCAATAAGATACAGCTTTTGCGCAAAGGATAACTTAGCCACCCCTAGGATAAGACAGCGCCAGAACTTGCCCAAACCTAAACGGATTTCACTCAGTGATGGTAAGCTGAGCTTTCGCAAGTATTGGCGAGCCGCTCCAATATAACCAATTAAATTCATTATTATTTTACATTCCATTGAAATAGTAAGACGGGCAACATTTGCCACTGTAATGTGCAAAGCACAATGATGGCAACTGTGCCACTCAATCTCGGTACATTGGTCACTTTGGCTATTCTCTAGCCAAAGTCGAACGCTCTGCTTAGAGTCGAATGAAAGCCCTGCAACACCCCATAGCCCGTTTAAATCCAACTAAAATGAACTTGAGAGAGGAAATCAAAGCGGCCTTATGGTCACTTTTGCAAATCGATAAACCTGACTCAGGACTAACTAAACGACGCTTAACTCCCGCTCAGAAAATACGGTTTTAGCGACAAACATGCCATTAAGTGCAGCAGGAAAGCCAGCATAAACCGACATTTGCAATATCACCTCAACAATTTCCAGCGGCGTACAACCGACATTCAATGCGCCATTAATATGTACGTTTAACTGTGGCTGACAATGCCCTAGCGCCGTGAGTGTGGCAACTGTCACTAGCTCCCGCGTCTTAAGGTCGAGCCCTTCACGCTGATAAATATCCCCAAAAGGATATTCAATAATGTACTTGCCTAAGTCAGGGCAAATATCGGCAAGACTGCGGATGACTTTCTCCCCCGCCTCACCGTCGATTTCAGTCAGTTTAGCGAGGCCCTGCACATATCTTTGATTACTCATTTTTAGCTCCTGTTGGATTAAATCACAGCAAGCAGCCTAAACCTTAGAGTTAACTCTAAGTCAATGGTTCATTGATGCATGACACAGGCAATGCGGATCAGTAAAACTAAACCTCTGTTTAACTCGCCGACTATAAGCACAAGCAAGCAAATAGAAAAGTAAACAATATTAGCTTTTTAGCATTTAACCACAAATGTTAGCGACTGAGCTTAGCCACTAAAAATGAGTTTGGTAATAGTGAATTTTTTGCTTAAGGGCAACCAAATGCTCCTGCTCTTGGCGAATACGCTCAGCCAATTGTGTTGCATGTTGCTCGAGTAACTGCTGTCGCTGGCCAGCGGTTGCATCGCCTTGGACACGCAGCTCGGCATAGGTCAATATCTGCTTTAACGGCATGCCCGTTTCTTTTAAGCGATTGATAAACCCAATCCATTCCGCTTCTTTCGCCGCATAATCACGATGCCCGCTGCCATTTCGCACGACAGACTGCAGTAGGCCAATTTTCTCGTAATATCTGAGCGTATGCGCCGACAGCCCTGTGAGTGTAGCAAACTGACCTATGTTCATAATCTAACGATCCGCAGGATGGTTAACGCCATCATTCGTGGGCACATTTTCGAGATCGAATGGATTGACCCCTTCGAGGCAACCAATGTTGTAACCATACTCATGGGGATTGGAACGTCGCTGGTGATGGGTGTAAATACCACAGATAGAGCAGAAGTAGTGTTTGGCAGTTTTGGTATTGAATTCATAGAGTTTCAGCGCATCCTCACCCTTGAGGATCTTAATCCCCGCCAGCGGCACAGAGCCAACAATTGCGCCCTTACGGCGACAGATAGAGCAATCGCAACGGCGTGGATTTTCGATGCCATTAGGCAATGACAACTCCAATACCACGGCACCACAATGGCAAGACGCTCTGTGTTTTGGCTGAATAAGAGTATTGCCCACTTGTTTAATCACACCCCACTCCTTGTTTCGCTAGATTCTATAAACCTAAATTCCCAAACCGCTGCACCAACGCTCGCCATTGTTGCAATTGCGGCTCCTTAGCACTCATCACTGGCCCCAACATATTGGATTTAGCCCGCTTAAAACCACTAAATACTAAGGTGGCGGTATCAAGCTGTTTGAGCGCGGGAGCGACTTGAAACCACTTGTAATACCAAGGCGGCG
>NZ_JBHFFD010000007.1:0-83168 GCF_043359565.1 Shewanella sp. S23-S33
ACAGGGGATAAATCCCCTGCTTAACACCATTAATCCCTACGGCTACCGTAGTAATCGTGCAGTTCGTTTTCCCATTCAACATCTTTCATATTGGGCCAATGGCCTTTGTCAAAACCCGGCGCCGTTTTGAGTCGCTCTAATGATATGTCCATGACAAAACATTTTTGCTCATGATTAAGTGTCAGCATCTTCCAAGGCACTGCAAACAGCTTTTCTCCAAAACCAAAATAAGTACTGAACGACAGTACCGCATACCCGACGTGGCCCGTTTCCACTTCAAGCATAATTTCTTTGATATCCCCTAAGGTTTCACCAGAATTATTAACAACATTATTGCCGATCAGTGTTTCAGCGCCCATCAGATATGGGCCGGGTCCTTGTGCCAATGATGGAGAAGCGAACTGTGGATTGTTGTAAATACCGTAAACATCGCGATCATGATAATTCATTTTGTTGACCTCTTTATTAGCGCAGCCCATGAAATTGGACAACGGAATAAGTGAAATACCAAACGTTGGTTTCGAATTGAACATGTCCGTCATTGGACATAAATTAGAGTATGCATCTCTACAATCACTCGCTCTGTTCGGCATACCGCTTATCAGGTAATGCGAATATAAACACATCGACTCGTCAGATCCCTGTAAGTGCGACACCGTACCGACATCCCATTTGCTACGGCACAGACTCATGTTACCCAGTGCAAAATTGCCCCGGTATCAGGAAGATTAGCCATGTCTATTGCGACTATTTTATTGATTATTTTAATTTTGTTATTTCTCGGCATGCTCCCCACTTGGCCCCATAGCCGAAACTGGGGTTATCGTCCTGGTGGACTTATAGGCATAGTGCTACTGGTGCTGATTATATTGCTGTTAACGGGACGCGTTAGCTAATGCCCCCATTTTTACTCTTTATCAAAAAGGATAATCTGATGAGAACAATTAAAATGTTAAGTATCTTCCTGCTGGCTCTAGGCTTAGTCGCCGTGGCCAGTTGCAGTTCTGCATACAACAAAGAAGGTACTGGCGAGTATTTAGACGACAGTGTGGTCACCACCAAAGTGAAAGCTGCCATTTTAGGTGATAAAAACTTAAGTGTGGCCGAGATTAATGTTGAAACCTTTAAAGGCGTGGTCCAGCTCAGCGGGTTTGTTAAATCGCGTGAAGATATCAATACTGCGGTAAAACTAACAAGCAAAGTCCCCGGCGTTATTTCAGTCAAAAACGATATGCAACTAAAATCTGGCGCACCTTCACCGCAACTAAAAAACTAGTCATTTAATCTCCATCATTCCGCAGCCCCGTTCTGATGCTGCGGCCCTTCTTTTTGCAGCAGATTTTCTGGTGCCAAGTCAATGCCACCACAGGTTGAACCGCTATGCCCACTCAACACCAAGACACATTAGCCCCACAAATTCAGAACCGATTAATCCGACATCTGCCAGTGGTGGAACAAGCAGATTTATTATCGCAAGCTGAATTAGTCCAACTTAACTTTGCCGACTTACTGTGCAAGCCTGGCGAGTCATATCAATATGTCTATTTTCCCTTAACGGCTTTTATTTCTTTGATTGCTAAACTCCCCAAACATCCGGCATTGGAAATGGGTTTGATTGGTTACGAAGGTATGCTTGGGGCGACAACCTTGTTGGGCACTCGGCAAGTGCCTTCAGAGGCGATAATCCAAGGTTCTGGTCAAGCTTGGCGGCTCCCCATTGAAACCTTTGAAAACTTACTCGCTCAAAATACCAATCTGAAGCAAATAGTAGAGACTTATCTATACACCTTGTTATGCCAATTATCACAAAATGCAGTCTGTGCCCATTTTCACTCCATTGAGTCTCGGCTAGCACGTTGGTTGCTAATGAGTCACGACCGAATTCAGACTGATGAGTTATATCTAACCCATCAATTTTTAGCCGACATGCTGGGTGTTAGGCGAAGCAGTATTACCGAGGCCGCAGGCAATTTACAGACCCGCGGCAGCATTTCATATAATCGTGGGCGATTACATATTCTTGATCGGCAAGCTCTACTTGCCCGATGCTGTAGCTGCTATCACTCAATGCGCACTTAAGTGCATATTTTCCGCTCAACGATTCAAAAAACCTGCCATTATGTTCGCTACCGTACATAGCATAGGTGTTTCTCGCTGTAACCTGAGTTAGCGACATCACCAAACAAGGACACGCTATCATAATGGACACACTAAAACTGAAATCTGTATCAGAGCGACCGCCACCGGAAACTCACTTCCCGCCAGAATCCAATCGGTTGTTATGTGAATTGCCAGAAGAAGTCAAACAACGTATCTTCCCGCATCTGGAACTGGTTCCATTAGAACTCGGACAAGTAGTCTGTGAAGCAGGCTCAAAGCAGCGTTATGTGTATTTCCCGCTGGACTCGATTATTTCGCTGCTATATGTGATGGAAAATGGGGCATCCGCTGAAATTGCTGTCGTTGGCAATGATGGTATGGTCGGCGTTGCCCTGTTTATGGGAGGAGAAAGCACCACGAGTCGCGCTGTTGTGCAAAGTGCTGGCGTTGCCTATCGCTTGTTTGGTCAGCGGCTTAAAGACGAATTTAACCGTCATGGCGCTCTGCTCCATCTGTTACTGCGTTACAGTCAGGTGCTACTGACCCAAATGGCCCAGACCGCGGTTTGCAATCGACACCATAGTATTGAACAGCAACTGTGTCGTTGGTTACTACTTTCGATAGATAGGCTGCCCGATGATCGCGTGCTGATGACACAGGAATTGATTGCCAATATGCTCGGCGTACGCCGTGAAGGTGTCACCGATGCGGCAGGCAAACTGCAACGCATGGGGGTAATCAATTACAGTCGTGGGAATATTGAAGTGGTCGATCGCGCGTTACTAGAACAAACCTGTTGTGAATGTTACACGGTCGTTAGACAGGAATCAGAACGGCTGATGCCACCTCAACAAGCGCAGCAAACATAAACGTACTGTGCACATAACGGATGGCTAGACCACTCGTACAACAGCCATTCTATCGTTATCCCATATGCCACTTCAGTACTAAACCCACACTGGTACTGCAGAGCATAAACAAAACAGGCAGTCATCAACCCTACACGCCAACATGGCGCAAACTGATGCAGCCTAATATCCGAAATATTACCCTTATAATCAATGCATTACTATTGACTGTATCGACCCACCCAGCAAACAAAAAACGTGCCGAGCGGCCAATATTGCCATCACTAATCCCATGCGCGCTAACGCACAGACGTTCAATATTTAGCAGGTCATGCACTCTTGCACTACACCGGGTTACTTGAGGTTTATATGAAAAAATTCACAGAACAACATAAATCCATCGATAACGATGCACAGAATTCCAACACCAACAAAGCCAATCCTCCCGTCGTAGCCCGCAACCGTCAGATGATCAAAACCACAGTTGCAGATAAAGCTAAACAAGACGTGGATACCAGTAAAAGCACACACAATAAGCGAGGTTGAAGAACTTAAATCAAACGACAAGGAAGGTAACTGGACTGAAAAAGAGCCAAATCATCACTCGTTAGACTAGGACGTGACGAACAAACAGGGAAAAGTTTCATTGATTAAGTGCAAAAACTAAACCTTGCAGTAACACACTGCGTTTAGCTCAAGCCGATGCAATCCTTACTGTGTCGGCCCTCTTTAACTCAGAGGAGTAGATCATGAATTTCCGTGGCGTCAAATTACTCACCATACCAACTGACTCAAAAATGGGGCTATTCACCAGCATATTGACTGTGCATGGTGGAATAACAAACCTAAAGACCACACTCGGTGCACTGTTTCCGAGAAAGGAATTTCAAATGAACATCAATAAAAATCAACAACCACAGCAATATCCAATCGGTCTACAGCGAGCCAAGCACTTCTTATTGGCAGGTTGTATTGCAACAGCGCTCGTGGGCTGCAGTTCAACGCCATTGACGAAGACCGCAGAAATGGAACGGGCTGAACACACCATTGCCCGCGCAGAGCAAGCAAGAGTCGGCCAATATGCCTCAAATGAACTGGCACAGGCCAGACTTAAACTTCAATCTGCAAGCAGCGCATTACTCAATATGGACACTGTCAGCGCCGATCGTTACGCCATAGAGGCGAGCCTTGAGGCCGAATTGGCCCAAGCTCGCGCTGAGCTGGCACAAGCCAATAGCGTCAATAATGAAATGAAAAACAATATCAGCATTCTGCAGCAAGAAATGTTGCGCCGTTCAGGAGGAATTCAGTAATGAAAAAACCTATCGTTTCATCGGGTCTGCCTTTACGTTTTAGCCATATACTGGCATATAGCCTACTCCTAACCACTGTAGCAGCTTGTAGCAGTACGCCCAAAATAGCTGAAGGCATCGGTGATATCCGTACAGAACTTAATAAACTGCAAGCGAATAATGAACTGGCAATTTTAGCCCCTGCTGCCATTAAACAAGCTGAAGAAGCCGTTCGCGCTGCTGAACAACCGGTAAAAGATGAGCAACAATCACAGCACCTAGTGTTTGTTGCTGATAAGAAAGTCAATATTGCCTTAGCTCAAGCGCAGAGCCGCTTTGCCGAAGATCAACACAAAGTCCTCGCCAAAAAACGCGATGACGCCAGATTGGATGCTCGCACCACAGAGGCCAATCAAGCCCATCAAGATGCGCGCCTAGCCCGTGCTGATGCTGCAGATGCGCGCCAGGAAACGACCGAACTGCAAGCCCAACTCACATTGCTGAATGCCCGTCAGTCAGAACGTGGTTGGGTCGTAACCTTAGGTGATGTTTTATTTGACACTGCCAAAGCGGATCTTAAGTCATCGACCAGTCAACATCTAACCAACCTAGCAAACTTTCTGAACAAGTATCCCGCGCGTGGTGCCATGATTGAGGGGTATACAGATAGCGTAGGCAGTGAACAATACAATCTGGGTTTATCGCAGCAAAGAGCTGATAGTGTTAGCCATTTTTTACAGGGAAAAGGGATCCAATCCAATCGGCTCAGTAGCCTAGGTAAAGGTGAAAGCTCACCTATTGCCAACAATGAGTCCGCCAGTGGCCGCCAGCAAAATCGTCGGGTTGAAGTCATCCTCACCGACACCGCACAGGCTCCACAGTAGCTATCACTTAATCATATTAAGATTTCAGCGTGATCCTTGCTGACATTTGAATCGAGTCTCATCGCTAATAAGATGAACAGCGCAGAAATTAAGGAGATCAGTAAAAAGCAAAAAGCCACATCTTTCGATGGGGCTTTTGCAATTTGGCGGAGCGGACGGGACTCGAACCCGCGACCCCCGGCGTGACAGGCCGGTATTCTAACCAACTGAACTACCGCTCCAAATTCTTCCATATCCAAATATTTGACAGGTATCTAACCCACTAACCCCAGCGTGACAGGCCGCTGATGTTAAAACGATAGTCTAACCAACTGAACTACCGCTCCAAATTTTTCCATATCCAAGTATTTCACAGGTATCTAACCCGCTAACCCCAGCGTGACAGGCCGCTGATGTTAAAACAGAACGATAATTCAACACACTTATCAAGGCTCTGCTTAAGATGCGAAGAATAATACGGTTGAGCCCTGCAGGCGTCAACCGTTTTTTTACTTCGATTTATCATTTGATTAAAAAAAAGCCAAGTCAATTGCAAACCTTGATTTATATCCCAAATATCGCTGCAACGTTCCAGTTCAAAGTCATAAATCAAACACATTAAGCAACGCTTGGCTAACGGTCTTTATCTGCCTCATCTGGCATAGTGAGATCGATTTCATCTAATGAAGGCGCTGCGGGTGGATTTGCAGATGCTTCATTCAATAAACGTAACTCCGCGGCAGCTAAGGCCTGCGCCAAACTTTGGCGCTTACGCCACACAATTAATCCCACCACGCCTAAGACTAATAAGATAGCGTTGACTGTAATGATCCAGAACATCGCATCTTTCTTCGCAAGCTCTTCTTCCTCTGCCGCTTTTTGTGCAGCAACAGCAGCCAACTCTTCGGCACTTGGTGGTGGTTCTGGTGGTTCAATTAAGTTAAAGAAAAGCTCAGGTAAATCCAGCACGATTTCACGACCAGTGACAGTCGTCGTAGCCACAAAACCTTTAATTCGATAACTACCAAACTCTGTCACTGTAGGTAAATCTAATTCAGAGTCAGGCTCAGTGAGACCATTAACAACCAAAGGCAGTTGCAAGCCAGCAGGACCGACTAACTCAAAGGAAAAATGCGTCTCAGCCAGCTGCAACACTGTCTTATCCACGTGTAACATGACTTTCCATTGCCCTGTTAGCGGATCGTCAGGGGTAATAACTTCTAGATTAATTGGCCGAGGTGACAATTTAAACGGGAATGAAACCTGCCGTTCAAACACATTATTACGTGCCTGCACGACAAACTCATAATCACCCCAAGGCTGCTTTATATTGATATTGCTGGTAAATACACCATCGTCGGGTTTTTCATCGTAATCTTCACCATTGTCTTTATAGGAACCAACAATAATGTCACCCGCGGCAAAGTTTTCATCGCCCGCCTTATGTTTACTCACAAAATGTGCCGTCCATTCGACTAAATAATCTAACCCAGGCATACGCACACGCTGCTCGTCACCCATTAACTGCGCGACAATTTTAACTTGCTCACCTTGGAAGATTGGCTGTGGTAAAGGCTGGACTTCGATTTCGAGTTTTGAGAGCTTTTTAAGGGTTGAACCTGAGACAACCTTGCCCACCAACTGCCAAGGTCCGGGCTGTGGTGACTCAATGTAAATAATATCGCCCGTTATACCATCAACCCACTTAACGGTTGCAGGATGACGATTGGCATACCATTTACTGCCATCGGGTAACACTATGACCACGGGCGCAGAGCCATATTCACGCTCCACTAATAAGGTCATATTATCGACCATATGATCAATACGAAAACGGTTTTTAAGCTCGGAAGCCGTCTCCAATCCTACAATCGGCGTAGCCTTGGGCGGCTTGACGACTTTTTTAGCGGGATCTAGGTCAGCGGCCAATACACTCGCCACACTAAATAACAGCGTAGTGGCAAGCAGGCAAAAAGCTAAAATGGGTTTATGGCGCGACATAGGCATAGTAATTCTTCTATCCTCTCCAGAGGCATTTACCTGATTTTGCGACTAAATCAAGGCGTTGTTCATGCATTGTCAGTTCATCGGCCGATGCGCCAATCACTTTAAGATTAAGTGATTGCGGATCAAAACGTTGAATCCCCCCCGCTTCCTGCCCCGCTTCTTCATTAGACAAATTAAACTTTGTCTGTCCGCCAGTCATGATCAGATAAACATCTGCGAGGATCTCGGCATCGAGTAATGCGCCGTGGTACTCGCGGCGAGAGGTATCGACGCCGTAACGCTTACAGAGCGCGTCGAGATTGTTTTTCTGGCCGGGATGTAAAAACTTAGCAATCTCTAAGGTATCGAGGATCTGACAAATATCAGCGGTTTTCGGACCACGCGGCTGCAGCAGTGAAAACTCATGATCCATGAAGTTCACGTCGAAGCTCGCGTTATGGGCGACGATTTCAGCGCCGTCGATAAAGTTGATAAACTCTTGAGCAATTTGATGGAAACGCGGCTCTTTAGCAACGCGCTCATCGGTAATACCGTGAACGGCGATGGCTTCGGGATCAATTGCTTGACCTGGATTGATATATTGGTGGTAATAACGCCCCGTCAAACGACGGTTCACCACTTCCACACAACCAATCTCGATGATCCTATGGCCTAAATAGATGGCGCCGCTGCCCTGGTTCATACCTGTGGTTTCGGTATCTAAAATAACCTGACGGCTAGCATTAGAGATAATATTCATGTTTTTATGCGCTTCTTATGACAATTTTTAGTTATACTCGGCCGAAATTCCCGGCTATGGTAACAATTTGATGACTGAACTAAAACTGATCCACATCTTCACCGACGGCTCTTGCTTAGGCAATCCCGGTCCTGGCGGCTATGGCATTGTAATGAATTATAAAGGCCATACAAAGGAGATGTCCGACGGTTTTGCGCTCACGACCAATAATCGCATGGAATTGTTAGCCCCAATCATAGCGTTAGAAAGCTTGAAAGAGCCTTGCCAAGTCGTGCTCACCAGCGACAGCCAATATATGCGCCAAGGCATAATGACATGGATCCATGGCTGGAAGAAAAAAGGTTGGATGACATCAAACCGTACCCCAGTCAAAAACGTTGACCTATGGAAACGATTAGATAAAGCCTCACAGATGCACACTATCGACTGGCAATGGGTTAAAGGTCATGCAGGCCACGCCGAAAACGAACGTTGCGATGTGTTAGCTCGCACCGCAGCAGAATCTAAACCAACCCAACCCGATTTAGGTTATCAGCCTTAACCCTGTGCCACTCAGTGTAAACTCGCTAAGTGCGAAAAAGTAAGTTCGATGCAATCACGCCTAAGTTAAGCACTTGGGCGTGATGATTTATTTCACTACTCATCTCACTGTCAGCTCACTATTTATGAGCCATTGCTATCAAACGGTTTATTTCAGTTCCACACCTGCAATATTGAAAAAATTCTCACAAAACAGCACAAAAGCTTGACCTAGGGATGTCGCCTGACGGCTCTTATGGGTGATGCGATAAAACTGCCGCTCGAGTACGAGTCCCTCAATCGTGACTAACGCCAATTCTTTACGACTGATTTCTTTCTCCAGCGCCAGCTCAGATAACACCCCAAGCCCAGCACCTTGTTTCACGGCCAATTTAATCGCATCCGGCGTAGTAAAGCAGAATTTAGCCTCTGGCTGCATATCCAACTCATTGGCGGCATTTACAAAATATTCGCGAGTGCCCGATCCTTCCTCACGTAGCACCCAAGACAGGCCTTTAACCGCCGCAGGTTTAACCACTTTCCCCGCCAGAGGATGCGCCGGATGACAAAACACCAGCAGCCTATCCTTATGCCATGCCTCGACACTCAAACGATTGTCAGTGCAATGGCCTTCAATAAAACCCATTTCAGAGCGGAACTGCGCAACCGCTTGGATCACATCTTGAGTATTAGTAATCGCCACATCCACATGGGTTTGAGTATGTTGCTGACAAAATGCCACGGCGGCTTTCGCCATTAGATAATTGCCGATTGTCGAACTGGCACTGATGCTTAAACGCCCAACCAGATCACCACCATGATAAGTAAATGCCTGCTCAATTTGTTCAACACGGTGTAATAGATCCGTTGCCAATGGCAGCAGTAAATTACCCTGGGAGTTAAGCTGTAATCGATTGCCAATACGTTCAAATAGGCGGGCATTTAGCTGCTTTTCTAATTCAGCCAAGGCCATAGATGTCGCCGGTGGTGATAAATTCACTTGTTCAGCCGCCTTCGCGACTTGGCCGCTACGTGCCACAGCCTCAAATACTGCCAGTTGTCTTAAGGTTATCCGCATATAAAAACCTGTACTTAAAATGGAAATGGCTTATCAGTTTTCCGAATGCTCTGATAAATGCCCCGAACGACCCGCGGTCGGCGCCGTGGTCCAATTTGTCTGCCGCACCTTACGTTTATCGCGAATAGGTGTGAGTGGCGACTCGAGTTTACGTGCCACAATCAAATACAAACTGCCCGCGCTAGGAAGCCATGACGCTAAACTCTGTTGAAAAAATCTACCTTGGGTAAACTCGCCCATTAATGGGTGATAGACCAAACGCTCATCCCCCACCACTTGATAACCTAATAAACCTAACCAATCTCGCACCCTCGAAGGCATAAAAAAACGGCCATTCCAAGGAAGACAATCCTGATATTTAGGCCATAACTTACCCAAAAATACCGGACTCAAGGGATTAAAACCGACGATAAAAAGATAGCCTCCGGCGATGAGTACCCTATCGGTTTCGCGAAGAATACGGTAAGGATCGGGTTCAAATTCGAGCAATAGACTCATTACCACCGCATCTATCGCCGCATTCTGCAGGGGTAAATGGCAAAAATCGCCTTCAATAGAGGCGCCTTTAGATGGCGAGAGTGAAAAATGATGGGCGACTGGCGATGCCATGCTCGACAATTCGGCACTCAAAGGCCCTAACTTTAATAAATGATAACCAAAGACTCTTGGCCACCAATCTTCAAGCTGTTTAGCGACGGCTTGCTGTAGTGCCTCACCATTGGGTAGGTCACTCCATTGTTCGGGCTTGAGCTCAGTACTAAAATGCGACACAGAGTTCCTCCGTTAGTTGGGTAGACAAGTATCCAATTGGGTCAAAGATGACCAACATTCTGCCACAGGGCAAAAGCGGCAAAGGTCGCCAAGGGCCGTTCACTCATGGATAATACCTTCATCTTCAAATTGAAATACAGACATAGGCAGTTCTATGCTCACTATAACAGCGATCAAAGCCTTTAATGACAATTATATCTGGGTGTTACAACAACAGCCCCATACTCAGGTTTATGTTGTCGATCCCGGCGATGCAAGTGTGGTCATTGACTACCTGCAAGCCAATCAACTCACGCTAGCGGGTATTTTACTGACCCACCACCACAATGACCATACGGGTGGCGTAGCAGCGCTTCAAGCCTATAGTCATAATAGACTCACGGTTTATGGCCCAGATAATGAGAAGATCGAAGGCATAACACATCCACTGCACGCAAAATCCAAGCCCAAATTCACACTGAAGTATCTCAGCGCTGATCTGCAAGTCCTAGATGTACCAGGCCACACAGCAGGACATATAGCCTACATTGTTGAAGATGCCTTATTTTGCGGTGACACCCTGTTTAGCGGCGGCTGCGGACGCTTATTTGAAGGCACGCCAGCGCAAATGCTCAACTCACTACAGCAACTTGCCCAGCTTCCCGCCGACACTCGGGTTTATTGTGCCCATGAGTACACACTTTCAAACCTCAAATTTGCCCTCGCGGTCAATCCCAACAATCGCGAGCTCCAAGACTATAACGAACGCGCGATGCAGTTACGTCGCCAAGACAAAGCGACTGTTCCCTCCACCATCGCTTTAGAGCGTGCCATCAATCCCTTTTTACGCCCAAGCGACACTGAAATTGTCGATAACATAAAACAGCATTTTAGCGGTCTAAATCACGCAAATTTAGACGAACTCAGCGGTTTTACCTTACTCAGACAGTGGAAAGATAATTTTTGATCACAAAAGCAATATTATAGATTGAAATTCAAACAGTTTTTCTCATTTTTGATGATGTAAGTCAAAAATGGCCTTACATTATGTACGATAATTAAGGGACAAGATCGAAAAGATCCCATAGAATGGCTCGTTTTGCGTGAAAACTTTGCGCGCTGCGTCGTCTTTATCTTCATATAAAACATACTGTTACTATAAAGAAAAGCGATGCACTAACAGAGGACTACCGTTTTCAATGAGAGTATCACTTTATGTTGTTGTAGGGGGATTTGCCCTACTCACAGGCTGTCAAACATTAGACAACCATGGCGTTAACCAAACAGAAGTTGAAGCCGTCACAACCGAAAATACAGTCCCAGAATATTACCTCGCAACCGAGGCTCCATCGGCGCAAATTACCGATGTGTGGGAGCGAATTCGTCAGGGCATGCAGTTACCGGTTCCAGATCAAAAATTGGTGAATCAATACCGTGATTGGTACATCAAAAATCCACAGCATCTGGCGATCATCTCGGAACGTGCTGCACCTTATATGTACATGATTGTAGAAGAACTTGAAAAGCGTCATCTTCCTATTGAGATAGCTTTGTTACCCATAATTGAAAGCGCCTTTGATCCATCCGCATCATCGACTGGCGCGGCATCGGGTCTGTGGCAATTTACCACACCTATGGCCAGTCATTTCGGTTTAGAAATGAACTGGTGGTATGACGGTCGCCGTGATGTCCCCGCATCAACGACTGCGGCGCTCGATATGCTGGAATACCTCTACGATAAAACCAATAACAATTGGCTTTATGCTATTGCTGCCTATAACTCGGGTGAATCACGGGTGCTCAATGCAATCAAACGTAACGAGAAAAAAGGCTTAAAAACGGATTTTTGGTCATTGGATTTGCCCAGAGAGACGGAGCGCTATGTGCCGCAACTGCTCGCACTGGCAGAAGTCATTAAACACGCTGATGAATATGGTATTTCTTTAGCGCCAATTGACAACAATCCCACTATTGAAGTGGTTGATATTGATAGCCAAATTGATTTAGCCATGGCGGCAGGTTTTGCCAATATGACCACGCTTGAGTTACAAAAACTCAACCCAGGTTATAACCGCTGGGCTACGTCGCCACTTGGTCCGCACACCTTAGTGCTACCAATTGATAAATCGGAAGAATTTAAAAAAGCGCTCGCTGAAACAGAAACCGAAGATAGGATCAGCTGGTTACGTTACACGATCAAATCTGGCGATAGCATTGGCAAGATTGCTACGCAGCACCATACGACCGTTGCCGCTATTCGCGCCGCCAACGGCATGAAAAGCAACACAATCGTCGCAGGCAAGCATTTGATTATTCCTGTCGATGCGCAAGACAAGCAGCTTTATGCCCTGTCAACTCAGCAGCAATTGCCGAAAAAATCACATGCTGCAGTTGAATCAACAAAAATTGCTTATCAGGTTAAGTCAGGAGACACACTCTCAGAAATAGCCCAAGCCCATAAAGTGACGGTGAAACAACTCAGCACTTGGAACAAATTGGCTAAGAATAGCAAGCTACAAAACGGTCAGAAGTTAGTGATCTTAGCACCAAAGGAGCTTGAGCAAACCGCACAAATTCGTACTGTTAGTTACAAGGTAAAATCCGGTGATTCACTTGCCCGTATCGCCAATAAATTTAACGTAACTGTTGCCGAGCTACTCGAGTGGAATAGCCTAGCGCAATCACAGTATTTACAACCAGGCCAAGTGATCAAATTAGTGGTTGATGAAACTAAGTTGAGTGCGTAGGGACTAAACTGGCACATAGTTCGAACGGATTAGTGCTATAAATCCTAAGCAAAATTGAGCCATAGATAACAAAAAGGCAGCAACCCTATCGGATTGCTGCCTTTTTCTATTATGAGAGGCGACGTTATTCCATCGTCAATAATAAAACAACAGGCGCCATAACAACGGCATCAGACTCTAATGCTTTAGCGGCAAAATGCGCTTCTAAGCGAGCACCATCTGCAGGTATTCCTGCAAATGCTTTAGGCGGAATACTAAATGAAGTCGTGATCACTTTCCCTGCCGCCAATTGGCTATCACGTAATGCTTGGGTAAACATCATATCATCCGACCAAGCCCACAGACGTTTGCCCTCTTGCGTTACCAACCACAAATCCGCCGTCATCCCAGAGTTATAACGTAGGCCGACTGCATAGGTTTGTGGATTTGTCACAGTCAATGTCGCCTTAACCGGCTGCTTAAAATCGATAAAAGGTTCTAGAGTTAATTCGCCGCGAAGCAAGCCTTGTGCCTTTTCTGCCATCACAGGTTCAGCCTTTAATGTCGGAGTGCTTTTAAGCCCAGAAACATCGAGCGCCAGATCGGCAGCGCGAATAATCTCAGGCTGAACGGCCGCAGCTGTTGTAGTCTCCCCCTTGGTTGACTGACTCGTGTCAGCGGCTTCGGGCGCCGAGCACCCAACAAGTTGCCCGCCGACAAAAGCACTCGCGCAAACAAGTAATGCGTAACGCGTTGAAGCAACCATTAAAAACCGCCTAGTTTTTTCAATAAGGAGTCTTTTAATTTTTCCTTAGCTTTGTCGGTTTCTTCCTTTAGCTGATTATTCAGTAAGGCTTTAGTATCCAAAGCATATTCAGGTTTTTGGAAAGTGCCTGTAATCGCCAACGGAATGTCAACTCCAGCCAGCGCATCTTTGTCGCTACCACCCTGACCCTTCAATGAATTCACTAGGCTAGCGGTTAGTCTGTAGTCCAAGGCTTCAGTCAATAAATTCGCAGTGCCTTTACCATCCAAACGCAGTAAAGGCGAAGACAAGGCAAGATCTGGATTCGTGGCAACGCCATTATCCAACGAGAAACTGCCCGTCAGACTCGAGAAGTCAGTTTTGCGCTCCGCCTTCGTTTCTGGCGATAAGTCGCCCTTTAACTTAGCTTGTGCGCTGCGGATCATCTGTGGAATATTTACCCCGTATAGAGCACCGTCATTAATATCAAAATGACCATTCGCTAACAAGTTTTTCTTTAACTGCTCAGGGATCAAACTCTTACCTTTCCCCTTCACATCAAAGTTGGCTGTACCGGCCAATAAATCCACATCCGCCGCATCTTTCAGCAAAGGACGAATTTGTACGCCCGTCACTTGTTTATCAAATTGATAACTCGCCACTGCTTGACGAGCATCAACCTGAGCGCTCACCAGCAACTGACCTTGATATAAATCCGCATTCAATTTCGTCAGATCTAACACGCCATTTTTAATGCCCACATCCATTAACCAATTTTGAGTCGACAGATTCGCGACCTTAATAGACTTAACAGTCAACTTGAGTTTTACATCAAGCTGCTTAAGGGCTGAGAGATCAGGCTCAACTGCCTGAGTGTTTGCTGCTGGCGCTTGTTCAGCGGTGGCGGTGGCCTCTGTTTTAGGTAACAGCGTATCTAAATCAATATCGCCGACTTGAAAATCAGCATTGATTTGCGGAATTTTTGTGGCGTAATTCACGCCAACTTTACCCGCAGCGGTAATGCTCGCCGCGGTAAGCTGCGCAATATCGACGGACAATTGCTGTTTATCAAGGGCGATTTGAGTTGCTAAGCTGACAGATGTTTCGAGTTTCTTGTTCGGAATACTCTCACCTTCCACCACAGTATCAATTTTCAGCCCATTGATAACGAGTTGTTTAAAGTCTCGACTGAGTTTTAGTTCACCTTTAGCTTCGCTACTTATCGTCATATCCGGCATAGTTGCACTGAATTCAAAGGCGATAGGCGCAAATTTATCTAAGGAAAACTCACCTAGGGTGAAGCTACTTAAGGTAAAGACTTGAGTCTGCTTATTAGCTTCGTCAATCAAATTAATTTGGGTATTGGTGATAGAAATGCCACCAATATTAATGTCGTTAAGTTTGGCATTCGATGAAGATTCGGCGGCAGCTGGAGACGCAGTTTTTGGGCTATTATCGCCGCTCAACCCATCGAAACTGCTAGTGCCATTTTTACGGGTGACTAAATTGATCGTTGCGCCATCGAGACTCAATTCTGCAATTTCAATTTTCTGACTAAACAATGGCATTAGCGCCACTTCAGCAACGGCTTTTTTGACTTCTAACATAGCCTTAGGCGTAAAGCCTTCAGGGTTAGATAAAGACACCCCTCCTAAATTAATACCTATGACAGGGAAAAATGTCCAAGATAAATCGTCAGTAATGACTAATTCACGACCCGTTTGTTTTTTTACGGCATCGACTATTTCAGGTTTAAAATCATTAGGGTCGAAAAAGACGGTGAGATAAACGGTAACTAAAAGAATGAGCGTCACCATTAAGGCTAAGAGCCACTTAATGAATTTCATATAAATATCCTTATCAAAAACAACTTGAATTTATAGCAACTAATGCATTTAGAAATGTTAATTTAAAAATGCAAAGTTCAACATTTCATCACTTACTGCAATACCATTTTCATCAGCATAGAGCATCATACCGGGCTTAACCGTCACGCCCCCCATATCGACAGCCACATTAATTTGGCCTTGACCTAACTTTTCGGTTTTTATCGGCATAGCCCCTAAGGCAAAGACACCTAAGCTGAAAGTATTTAATCTCGCCACATCGCGAACACAACCATTAATCACTATCCCTTGCCAACCATTATCTAAGGCGCTCTGCGCTATGAGGTCACCTAATAGTGCGCGGCGCAGAGAACCGCCGCCATCGACAACGAGCACTTTTCCATGCCCATCCTGTGCAAGTATCTCTTTTACCTTTGAATTATCCTCGAAGCACTTTACTGTGACTATCTCGCCCCAGAAGAGCCGTTTACCACCAAAGGGTTTAAATGCAAGGGGAAGTAACTGTAATTTAGACGGATAGTGGTCGAATAAATCTGGTAGTAGATCAAGCATTTGAATCTCCATGATAGTCTATAACTTTAGACTACTCATTATTGTAGACCCCGACAAGGTCAAAGCAAAAATCAGCGGAATTTTTTATTTCATTTTAACGTGCAAAGGCTTGGTGTATATTGGCATAAGCATTATAATCTGCGATAGTTAACGTCCTATGACACTCTTTAAAGTTTCATACATTTGTTCCCACACCTCTTTGTTATAAAGCGAAAACCAAATGACAACTGATCTTGATTTACAGAGCGCAATCGCAGCTCTTGATGAGTATGGATATGATAAGAAAGTCTCAACGGATCTTGAGCAAGCACGTAACAAGCAACAAATGGGTAAATATATTAAATCTCTCGACTATAGTTTACGTCGATTATTGATATTACAAGAAACCGTTAATGAGTTAGTTGAAGAAAAGAAACATCAATTAGCTCAGCAAGAGAATATTCAAACCTACAAAACAAAAATCATTAACTTGTCGAGAGAATTTAACATTTCTTACGATGAAGTATTAGCGCTGATGGCATCATCTAAATCTAAGAAGTAAGTTTATCGCCATTGTGCTCTATCACCACGCAGTTAAATTGTTTGATTAGCATCTGCATATGCCATATAACGAAATATATACTTTTTCGGTTATATGGCAGAATTTTCGGCTTATCATTATTCGCACAGTGTTAACGGTTTCATTTCATAAGTAACAATGCCAACTTATGTTAAGCTCACACTATACCTGTCTAGCGATTTAGCATAAAAAAGCAGAGCCTGAGCTCTGCTGATTTATATTAATATGCGAACTTATTTGCTCTGCATTAATTGGCGTATATATTTCACTGGTGCACTACCATAACTCAAGAATGTTTCGTGGAAGGTTTTAAGGTCAAAATCTTTACCTTGCGATTTTTTGTATTCTTCACGGAAATCATAGATTTCTCGATAACCTGAATAGTAACTCGTCAATTGTACTTGACTAAGAGTCGCACGGCGCCACTTGCCTTCAGCTTCAGCTTGCTGTTGGAAGGCTTCATTCATCATCAGGGCAATAGCTTGGTCTTCGGTCATGCCTTTCACATGAATACTGTAATCTAAAATCGTGTTAGAGATAACACGTAAATTCCACTTGTAGTACATCAACCACATTTCAGGCTCAAAATTGCCATAGCCTTCTTCTAACATCATACGCTCGGTATAAACCGCCCAACCTTCAACCATAGCGCCATTGCCAAATAAACTTTTCACTAAACTCGGAGATTGATTAGAGTAAACGAGTTGAGTATAGTGCCCTGGGATGGCTTCATGAATATTGAGGATTTGCAGGATCCAGTGATTATATTCACGTAAGTAACTCTCGGCAGACTCATCACTCATGCCATCGAGCGGCGTCACGTTATAATAAGTATTACCTGACTTCTCATAGGGTCCAGGCGCACTAATTGATGCACCGGCATAACCACGCATATATTCGGGCGTTTCACGGACAACGAGTGGCTTTTTAGGATCCAATGTGACTAGTTTTTTCTTATTTACAAATTCAATCAGCTCTGGAATTTGCTTACGCACTTCATTCACGAATTCATCGCGCTGAACATGCTGAGTCGATAATTTATCGATTAATTGGCGAATGGCGAGCTTACTGTCAGCAGGCTTTGGCGTAGTAAAATATTTAGGCCATAACTTATCGGTAATTTTAGCCATTTCTCCTTGAACACGATCTTTATCGGCTACGGCTTTTTGATATAGCTGTTTCGCCGTCATCCCCGCTTGGATATCAAAGGCAAATTTTTGCTCATATAACGCCTCGCCAATTCTAAAACTACGTGCCCCATCTTTTTTAAGTTGAACCACTAATTTGTCTAACCAAGCGATATGGCCGTTAATCGCGGCAGTTGCCGTATCGAAACGCGTTTTAAATAACGCTTTTTCCGCATCAGTCAAACCAGAGTCCGCGACCTGTTTTAATAAGTCATCGGAAAAAACCGAAAATGCACCTTGATTCTGCAGCACTGCTAACTCAGTGTGCTCCAATGTTGGTTTGCTAATGTTCGCCTGCGCGGCAGCATAATAAGCTGGCACATTTTCTAAACGCGCTAATACCGAACGTAATCTGTCATCTAATGGAGCGAAATTTTCATTGATGATTTGGGCAAAACCGCCCGATACGTTGTAGCTTGAAGGATCCCACTGCCAGGATTTAAAACTGTCAATTTCCCATGCCATGCTACCGAGTAAATTGTCGATCAGATGGTAATCAATCAGCTCATTCGGCGTTAGCGACTTTTGCTCGAACTGAGTCAATTGCGCTTGCTGCGCTTTCACAAACGCTAAGGTCTTTGCTCGACCTGCTGCATCGGGGATTTCAAGGTAACCATCGTTAACATGCTTGCCACTGTATAAGGCCCAAGTCGGTGATAATTCCCACAATGAATCAATAAAGGATGCTGAAAATTGCTCAAATGAGTGGGCTTTAACTTCAGGTGCGACTACGGGCGCAGTTTGACTCGTATGGGATTGACAACCAGCAAGGCTGGCCAGCGATAGCACTATCGCAAGGGAAATAGCGTTTTTTTTCATTATTATGGGTCCTTTGTTAAGATTTATCAGGCATACAAAAATTACCTCAGTTAATCATATTGCCCCAATAATTGCAGCTATGTTAGCCATGAATACATGCCCGGTTACAAAATTGTAAGTTCTCAATATTTTACCGCCTATCATTCGCCTATTCGACGTATAAGCCCCTCTTTACCAAACACACACAAATAATGATAATCGCCTATTCTGTTTCACCTCCTGCTATAATATCGCCCTGCTTCACTGTTCATGCTTTAGCGTAACAGTTTGCTTATACATTATTGACCTGACCCTTTACCTGAGACATTCAATGCCATTTTCCAAACTTGGATTAAGCGATCCGATTTTAAGAGCCATCACTGAGCTCGGCTATTCACAACCTACTTCGATCCAAGAAAAAGCCATTCCGGTGATCTTGAAAGGCAAAAACCTGCTTGCTGGCGCGCAAACAGGTACAGGTAAAACCGCCAG
The DNA here is from genome assembly GCF_043359565.1 of Shewanella sp. S23-S33. NCBI lineage: Bacteria > Pseudomonadati > Pseudomonadota > Gammaproteobacteria > Alteromonadales > Shewanellaceae > Shewanella > Shewanella sp. S23-S33. Next base: position 19,103 of record NZ_JBHFFD010000007.1, read on the forward strand.
TTTTGTGTTGCCAATACTGCAAATGTTCGCCGACATGCCGAAAATCCGTGCTAAACGCGTTCGTGCATTAATCTTAACGCCAACCCGCGAATTGGCCGTTCAGGTAGAAGACAATATTGCCAAGTACGCAAAATACCTGCCGCTGACGTCTATGGCCATGTATGGTGGCGTGGATGCCACACCGCAGAAACAGCGTCTTATTGAAGGCGTCGATATTCTGGTGGCAACACCCGGTAGATTGCTCGATATGTACACCCAAAGAGCGATTCATTTCGATGAAATCTCGGTATTAGTCCTAGATGAAGCCGATAGAATGCTCGATATGGGATTTATCGAAGACATCAATAAGATCATAGAACGTCTGCCAACAGAACGCCAAAATCTGTTGTTTTCGGCAACCTTATCTAAGCAAGTGCGCTTTTTAGCGAAAACAGCGGTTGAAAACCCTGTCGAAATTGAAATTGCCCGCGACAGCGCAAATGCACCGCAAATCGACCAATGGTTGATCACTGTCGATAAAGATAAAAAGTCGGCCCTGTTAAGCAAACTCATCACTGAACAAGCGTGGGAACAGGCACTGATCTTTATCCAGACGAAACAAGGCGCCGCCAAACTGGTTAGCCAACTCGAAAAACGTGGCATTGCCGCCGAAGCCATTCACAGCGGTCGCAGCCAAGCGGTACGCGAGCAATTATTAGTGGATTTCAAATCTGGCAAACTACGCTTTTTAGTCGCGACTGGCGTTGCTTCCCGCGGTATCGATATCGACGCCCTCACCCGTGTGGTCAATTATGATTTGCCCGATGAAGCCGATGATTATATTCACCGTATTGGCCGAACCGGTCGTGCAGGCGCCTGCGGCGAAGCCATCTCCTTTGTTTCTAAAGATGATTTTAGGAATCTATGTGCTATCGAGCGGCGTCTAGGTCACCTCATAGTGCGTAAAGAAATTGAAGGCTTTGTGCCGAACAAAGAAGTGCCTGTGTCTATTCTCGATTTTGTGCCCAAAAATACTACGCCAAAAACCTTTAAAGCCCGGGCACCTGAGGCCAGATCCTCGCGCCCCGCGAAAGAAGGCTCCTTTGAAACCACCCATGCGAAAAAGCATCGCAGCGCGAAATCAAAGCCAGAGGTTAAAGCCAATGTAACACGGCCGCAATCTATTCAGACTGACAATGGTAACGAGACAACAGGTCACAGCGCGCCCTTTAATCCGTGGAATAGCGGCCCTAAAACTAAGTAATAACTCAGTACAAGTCGTGACTTATTAGATATAAAAACTCATTAAGATAGAAGATATTAGCATGATTACATTTAGCACCAATCTAGGCGACATCACTATAGAACTCGATTTTGAACATGCGCCTGTCAGTTCAAAAAACTTTGTCCGCTATTGTGAAGAAGGCTTCTTTGAACACACGATTTTTCACCGAGTGATCAAAGGCTTTATGATCCAAGGCGGCGGGTTTACCGCAAAAATGAAGGAAAAACCAACCCACGAGCCTATCGTTAACGAAGCCAACAAAGGCCTAAGTAACACCATAGGCACAATCGCTATGGCTCGCACCGATGCGCCTCACTCGGCCACCGCGCAATTCTTCATCAACACAGCCAATAATGACTTTTTAGACCATACTGCCACCACCAATAACGGTTGGGGCTACGCGGTATTTGGTAAGGTTACGGCGGGAATGGACGTTATCCAGCAAATTGAGAAAGTCAAAACCTCCACGGTCGCTGGCCACGAAGACGTGCCCCGTGAACCTATCGTCATCGAGAAAGTAACGATTAATATCCAAAGTTAATTTTTAAAACAATAATATTTTTTCGTTAATATGATTAATCGCTCAGTTTTAGTTGAGCGATTAATCATTTCCCCAAAGTTATTTAGTTAACTTTCCCGTACTATTCAACGCAAATTCATTTTATATAAACCTAAAAACACTAAGTCCCCAATACAAAATCACTTAGTGTAAAATCAACTGATGGATTATTTAATCGTTCCCATTATTGACTTAAGACTACTAAATATAAAATTAACCTCACAATATAGGCTTCTTTCAAACAATATAGCCCTCTTTCAAACAATGTTATTCATCATAAAAGCTGAAAAAACAGCAGCACATACCTGACATCAATATCTTAGACTAGCCGCACAAGTTGATAATATTAAAACAATACACCAACCATAATCCTTATGGTAAAAAGAGGCTTAACTTGCCATCTGATATAGATAAAAAAACCATTTCTGTATCTATTATCGTTTCTTGCTAATGCTTATTATCCCTATTTATTTTTAAGCCAGAATCATTGTTAACTTAAGCTACGAACCCTATTCAGATAAGCAGAGAAAGCTTGCTATAGTGATCAGAAAATGATGTTTCTATTGGATTCTAATGAGCTATATCGTAACTTCTGTGCCTTTGTTGATGAAACCAGAACTCTCATGACAAAATTTTTGACTAGAGATAGCGTCTAAGCATTTAGGGAATTTATTTTGAATAATAGAAAAGGTAGTCTGTTTATGGTTGCTGCGATGGCAGCATTTTCTATTGAAGACATGCTGATCAAATCCGCAGCAGAAACCACCTCTATCGGCCTCATTTTAGCGCTATTTGGCCTAGGTGGAATGTTGATTTTTATACTGTTAACCTGGCGAAAGGGTGAAACTGTACTTCATCCTGCAGTCTTGTCTCCCCCCATATTGGTACGTGCACTATGTGAAATCGTCGGCCGATTCTGTTTTGCTTTAGCCATCACGTTAACGCCACTCTCAAGTGCATCCGCTATTTTGCAAGCCACACCTTTAATCGCCATGCTTGGCGCGGCATTGTTGTTCGGTGAACAAGTGGGTCACAAGAGATGGCTTGCAGTATTGATTGGTTTTATGGGCGTGCTGATGATCATTCGTCCAGGACTTGATGGTTTTGAGGCCACATCTTTATTCGCCGTTATCGCTACCTTAGGTTTTGCAGGACGCGATTTAGCAACACGCGCAGCCTCTCCCGTGTTATCTAATATGCAGCTTGGAGTGTATGGTTTTTTTGTGTTGATTCCTACAGGCTTAGCGATACTGATTTACCAAAATGAAGCAATACAGTTTAGTGCTACCGCAGCAATACAAATAATTGGAGCAATCGTCTTTGGTGTAGTTGCCTATAATGCGCTGACAATAGCTATGCGCACTGGAGATGTATCGGTGGTAAGTCCCTTTCGTTATACACGTTTACTCTTTGCCTTAGCTTTAGGAATATTTATATTTGGAGAATCCCCAGATTTGCTGACTATTCTGGGAAGCCTACTCATAGTATTAAGTGGCGGCTATACCTTAGTTCAAGCGCGTAAAAGAATGACGACGAATAACATGCATAATGCGGCAAAAACCTAAGGACTCGCAAAAAATAGCTAATCGAGTGGCAGAAATGCTTGGTTTTACCAAGGACACTGAAGGAGAACAAAACGGCAATTTTGCCCAGATGCAACAAAGGGAACCAGTAAGATACTGATTCCCTTTGCTTTAATGAGAGAGGGAGTCTACTTAGCAACGTAATATGTTGATAAAAATATATAAATATATAATTTAAAATATTAGCATTACATTTGGCATTACCTTAAGCATTACTTTATTCCATCATCATAAACTGTATGGAGAACAATAAGATACGCCTCCAAGCAGGTTCCCAATCAGCGAACAGGAATGACTTCACAACTCTTTGTATTTTAAGACAATTTACATTAGTTGATTTTTCCATTAATTCAACTAAATTTTTCAAGTTTGGACATTAATTGTAACTTTATCTCCGTTCTAATAAAGATAAATGGCATAAGAAATGACCTAAGTTTGAAAAGATGTTTGCAAAATTAATCCGCAACATTGATTCTGATAGCAAAGGAATAAAACAACAGACTAATCACCGTGACCCAGCAATTGAAAAGTGAGATATCACTTCAAACGCTAAATGAAAAACTTGACGAATACTGTAGCCGTTACTATCGATTTAGTGATTTATTTCACTGTGGTGAAACTTGGCACAAGACCAAATGTGATAACCTGCCCATGCAAACGCAAAGCTGGGAAGCCTACAAAAAGCTCGCACAAGAAATACTCGACCCTATCACAAACCACTTTGGCCCAGTACAACTCACGTTTGGATTTTGTGGGCAACAACTTAGAAGTTTAATCCGCAAAAATCCTTCCCCAAGAATAGCACCCACGTTAGACCAACATGCCGCCTATGAGCTTAATACCAAGGGCAAGCCTATCTGCCCTCGCCTTGGTGCAGCAATTGATTTACGGGTAAACAACACCTCATCGCAAGCTGTTGCAATTTGGGCCACGAGCTATTTACCCTTTGATCGACTTTATTATTATGGAAATGACAAACCCATCCACATTAGTATTGGCCCAGAAAAAAGTTCGCAAATCATTTGGTTAAATACAATTAATAACAGACGTATACCTAAAAAGCTCACCCTAGATGCGCTAATAACACTCCCCAAAAAATGAGGTGAAAATGATAACAGCAACTGCATTTTTACAGGATGTCGAAGCCTTATCTGTGGGCAAAAAGCTCCCCGAAGCCATTTACTTACATCGAGATACGCTTGCGATTGAAAACGCCCAGCTCTATCAGTTTGCCTTGGCAGTTGCAGGTGCGCTTAAAATCGATAATAACGCCTGGAACATCATCAAACTTTCAAGGCGTCAGTTTGCGCTATCACTGCTCAATTACCCCACTTTTTACACTGACGCCTATCCGGCACTCAACTCAAGTATCAGTGTTGACTTGGGTAAACTCAGTCACAGAGTGGTTGACTATAGTGATTCTGACAATCCACCCATCCTGCACCGTAAAGAACTTTTGGTGTTAGCGGATAACCCGCATTACAACACCTTTAAGATGATTACAGTTGAAGGGGAAACAGCAGGTTTATATGAAAACACGCGGCTTATTGGATTTAAAAGCTCTTGGGAAGCGCACATAACCAAACATGGTTACGTATTAATGGATGGACGATTATTTAGGGCCTCAATGTTGCCCGAAACTGATCAACACGACATCGACCGCCATAAAACCGCATTGGTACGCCATTCACTTTCGTCACCAATGAAATCATTAGCAAAACACGGATTTCTTAACGGCAATTACTCACTATTCGATTACGGCTGCGGACGAGGCGATGATCTTCGCGAGCTACAATGCCATGGTTTAGATGCATTCGGTTGGGACCCAAATCATTTTCCTGAAGGTGAAAAAACGTCAGCCGCCATAGTCAACCTCGGGTTTGTACTCAATGTGATTGAAGATAAACACGAACGCTTAGAGGCTTTACTCGGTGCCTGGGAATTAACAGAAAAACTGCTAGTTGTCAGCGTGATGCTTGCCAATGATGAGTTTATTGCTCAATTTACGCCCTACAAAGATGGCGTCATCACCAGCCGTAACACCTTCCAAAAGTACTATCAGCAAGCTGAAATAAAATCTTTTATCGAGCGCAGTTTAGATGAAAGTGCCATCGCAATCGCGCCTGGCATTTTTTACATTTTTAAAGATAAGGTTGAAGAACAACAATTTTTATCTCGCCGTTATCGCCGTAACCGACAATGGAAGCAACTCTCCAGCCCTCCGAGCATTACGCAAGGTGATAAGGCGCGTCTTTTAGTTGCCAAACACCAAGCGTTATTTGCAGCATTTTGGCAAACGGTACTCGACCTTGGCAGACTACCCCAAACGGATGAATTTGAACAACTTACCAACCTTAAAACCATTGTAGGCACGCCAGCTAAAGCCCTAAGAATTCTACTTGAGATACAAGGACAAGAAGAATACGACCAAGCAGTAGAGCAACGCACCCAAGACCTGCTGCTATTTTTTGCGATGGCCCAATTTGAAAAACGCAAACCCTATACGCAGCTACCTGAAAATATAAAGCGGGATATCAAAGTGTTTTTTGGCGAACATCAAACCGCGCTAAGGCAAGCTTCAGAGCTGTTGTTTAAAATTGCCGATACTGCAGCGATTGAACAAGCCTGTAATGAAGCACATCAGTGCTTACCCGCCTCGTTACTTAACATTGGACACTCGATAATTCTGCACAAGAGTCATATCACAGCACTCCCGTTACTCCTCAGGGTTTATGTTGGTGCAGGGCTACAGCTCTATGGTGAATTAGACGACATTGACCTGATCAAAATCCATATCACCTCAGGCAAGCTCACGCTCACAGGTTATGATGACTTTGAAAAATCAGTCCCCTTTCTAAGGGAACGCGTGAAAATAAAAATGGCCGAGCAGGAAATCGACTTTTTTGACTACATTAATGAAGCAAAGCGACCGCCTTTGTTAAATCGCTCACTCTATCTCCACCAACACAGCAATCATCTTCAAAAGCAGCAAAGCTTTGATAAACGTCTAGCAAAACTACTTGGAACAACAAACACCGAAGAAACCTTAATGACCAGAGCCGAATTTGAACAAGCACTTAGCGAAACATCTAAGCGTATTCAGGGGTTTCAAATCGTATCAACCCATGCAGTATGAGCAATTGAAAATAACAAACTCAGCGTCACTTCAATTACTTTTTAATTGCAAGGTATGTCATTAATGACATACCATTACGTCATTAATTAGTTGTATGGCATACTTCACATGATTGACTCCGACTCAGGCTATTGCTATTCATTTCCAGCTGTCAGAGGAATTCAGGCTGGCCGACCATTTTATATAGCGACTTGCCCGCTACGAATCATTCCTAAAATATTTAGCTACAACGAAGCCGACGTGCCTCCCGAGCTTCGTGCTCAGCGAACACTTAACAAAACCCGGATTCCGGAAATGGTAAAGTACTTGCTGGAGAATCCCAAAGATTACGTTTTTTCGGCACTAACGGCGTCTGTAGGCGTACATATCTCTTTTGAAGAAACCTTAACAGCCCCCAATTTAGGACAGTTAAAGATCCCCATGGATGCGCAGATCCTCATTAATGATGGTCAGCACAGACGCAAAGCCATTGAGCAGGCGCTAGAAGAAAATCCAGATCTTGGGCAAGACAACATAGCCGTATTATTTTACGTAGATGAAGGTTTGACTCGAAGTCAGCAAATGTTTGCAGACTTGAACAAATATGCAGTTAAACCCAGTCCCTCTTTAGGCACCTTGTACGACCATAGGGATGAAAGCTCCTCATTAGCCAGATACCTCGCCTCTGAGTGTTTACCTTTTAAAGGGCTAACTGAAATGGAGAAATCTAATATTTCTCCAAAGTCTAATAAGCTATTTACCCTTAGCAGTATCAAGCAAGCAACCAGAGCCTTGCTCGGTAAAGGCCCAAAAGATGGCTTTACTGAACAGGAGCAACAATTAGCCGAAGCATTTTGGTCAAACGTCAATGAACACATGAAGGACTGGCAATTGGTGCAACATAAAGACGTTTCACCAGCTCAACTTCGTCAGCAATATTTACATGCTCACGGGGTAGGTTTACATGCTATTGGTCAAATGGGTCATGCCTTATTGTGCGCGCATCCTCAAGGATGGCAATCGAAATTACCTGCATTAAAAACTATCAACTGGCAAAAAACCAATCCAGAGTGGATCAAACGCGCCATGCTTCATGGTAAACTCAGCAAAACGAACACATGTATCCAGTTAACGTGTAATGCCCTCAAGCTGCACCTTTCACTTCCTCTTACACCTGAAGAAAAAACACTGGAAAAACAGGTAAATAAATGAGCATTACAATACTCTCTGATGATCTCCCAGAGGAATACCAGAACTTTATTAGCCAAGAAACTTTCGCCAATAATAAACTGAGCCATTACATCGCAGATGTACAAAGAGTTTACCTAGCAGATAAAAGACCATGGGTTATAGGCTACAGTGGCGGCAAAGACTCATCCGCAGTAATGTCACTGGTTTATATGGCATTACAGGGCTTGGACAAAGAGCAACGGACTAAACCTATTTTTGTTGTCTCTTCAGACACTCTGGTTGAAACGCCAGTCGTAGTGAATCACATTTCCAACTCTTTAGATGCAATAGGTAAAGGTGCCAAACTTGATCAGTTGCCTATATCTGTGCACAAGGTCACGCCAAAAACAGAGGCTACTTTCTGGGTTAACCTGCTAGGCAAAGGTTATCCGGCACCGACCCGCAGTTTCCGCTGGTGTACTGAACGGATGAAAATTGATCCTGTCAGCGATTTCATCAAAGAAACCGTATCCAAATATGATGAAGTAATAGTGGTATTAGGCTCTCGTAGTCAGGAGAGCGCTTCGCGTGCACAGGTTATCGCCAAACATAAAATTGATGGCTCACGCCTAGCTCGACACACAACATTAGCCAATGCCTTCATCTATACGCCCATAGATACTTGGGGTGTGGATGATGTCTGGAAAATACTCCGCATGTGTAGTCTAGAGTCGAAGGAAACGGCCTACGGCATCAAAAATATTTGGCGCGATGATTATGAGTTAGAGTGGGAAAATCCTTGGGGCAGCAAAAACCTAACCCTCTGGAACCTTTATAAGGATTCCTCTGGCCAAGGTGAATGCCCTATGGTGATTGACGAAACAACACCTTCATGTGGAAATTCACGTTTTGGTTGCTGGACTTGTACAGTTGTCACCCGCGATAGAGCAATGGAAAGCTTAATTGCCAATGGTGAAACCTGGATGGAGCCATTGCTAAAATTCAGAGATGTGCTGGCTCACACTTCCATTCCTGAAAACAAGGATATTTACCGCAACTATAAGCGCCGAAGTGGAAAAGTAAGTTATCAATACGCTAAAGACGGTGAAGATATCACTGTCGAGCGTAAGCATGTGCCAGGGCCCTATTGGCTCAAATACAGACAAGAGTGGCTCCATCAGCTACTGCAACTAGACAAGCAATTTAGAAAAGAAGGTCGCGAGATTGAGCTTATCACCGTGCCTGAATTACATGCTATTCGGCAGCATTGGTTAAGAGATCCGAACGAGCCTGATTGGAATGATACCCTGCCACAACTTTTTAGAGATGTGTATGGCTATGATCTCGATTGGGTCATAGATGACAGCGCTTCTTTTGGAAAAGTCGAAGCCAAACTGGTTAACGATTTAAGCCAAGAATATTATGTATCATCAGAAATGGTGATGAAGTTAATCGAAATGGAAGTATCCCTCGATGGTCTCAGCCGTCGTGTAGGCGTGTTTGACAAGCTTGGAAGCATTCTCAAGCAAGACTGGGGAAGCCTAGAAAATATCAAAGTCAAACATACCAACGTACAAAGCCGCATAGAATTGGATTTGTATAAAGAGCAAATGGACGAATACAACAAAGAACTAACCGAGCTTGACCGATTGTTAAGTGAAGAGTTTTAAGGTTTTTATGATTATTACACGTTTGACACTTAACAATTTCCGAGTATTTCGTGGAACCCAGGAAATTGACCTTGCCCCCAGAAGTAAAAAAATTGGGACATCAGGCAGTGCCCAACATCATCGCCCAATAGTACTTTTTGGTGGCCTCAATGGTGCTGGTAAAACCTCAATTTTAACCGCTATTCGCTTGGCGCTATATGGACGTCAGGCCCTAGGTAAAAACATTTCAGGAACGGACTATATCCATCAGCTAAGTGAACTCATTCACAAAGCCAGTGGCCCAGGCACTCAGGCAGAACGAGCTAGCATTGAGTTGGAGTTTATTTACAACCAACAAGGCAGTGCGCACACCTACAAGATCATCCGTGGCTGGAAAAGAGGGCAAAAAGATAAATTAACACTTGAGAAGGATGGCACAGCTCTGTCAGAACTCAGTTATGACCAATGTCAGGGTTTTTTGAATGAACTTGTCCCCACAGGTATCGCCGACTTATTTTTCTTCGATGGTGAAAAAATAGCGGAACTTGCCGAAGATGAATCGGGTGAAGTTCTGCAAACCGCTGTTCGTCGTCTACTTGGCTTAGATGTTATCGGTAAACTGAAAAGTGACCTTAGTATTTTTCTAAAACGAAAAGGCGTTGAAGGTGCCACCCAAAGCGTACATGCAGAGTTAAAGTCACTTGAACACAATTGTGACGCGCATAAAGCACGTAGCGAAAAACTTCGCCACATAGCTGATCAGCTAAAAGTCCAAATCACCTCGATACAAACCGATATTTCAGCAAAAGAAGCTCAGCTTTCAAGCCAAGGCGGCGCATGGGCACATTCCCGCGAGGCAGCCCAAAGCAAAGCCGACTTTTTAATAAAAGAAAAAGCTGAGCTTGAAAAACTCATTCGCCATGAGATGGAAACGTCACTCCCCATCGCCATCGCCCCCAAAGCCGTTGCCGCTTTACTATCGAAGTTAGAGCTTGAACAAAAGAAAAAACAGCAATTGCACTTTACAGAGGAACTTAATGGTTTCCTCGACACCTTAAAAGCACGTCTGAGTTTTGACTTGAATACCACGGCTCCAGTCGCAATGGCGGCCATTCATGACTGTTTTTCTGATTACCAGTTACAGATCCCTAACGACAAATTACTGTTTGATGTTTCAGAGCGTGAATTCAGAGAGCTAGATATTAAAGTGAATAGTGAAGCCAAAGCCTCTTACCGCCGCTTTACGCAAGCTCGTACCCGCCTAAGTAAACTCGAAGAAGAACTAGCACAAACTGCGGCCAATATTGCAAGAGCGCCAGCACAGGAACAGGTAGAAGGCCTATTCAATCAAGTCCGTGAGCTCGATAAGCAAAAGCAAAAGATCGTGATGGACTACCGCAATGTGCTCAATGAAGCGAAACAAGCACTGCGTGAAGCACAGGACATAAATCGTAAGATCCAGAAACTACAAGAAAAACACACGGCGCAAAGCAATGCTACCGAGGGCGTTGAAAATGCCCAAAATACTCTGATGATGCTCGAAGCGTTTGCAACCCGCCTCACAGCACTACGCGTTAGCCAATTAGAAAAAGAGTTTCTCAGTTCTTATCAGCGCCTAGCCCGCAAAGAAGATCTGCATTACCGTGCATCGATCAACCCCACTTCATTTGATGTGGAATTGATTGATGACAATGGTAACGTTTTGAACCGTAAAGCCATGTCTGCGGGAGAAAAGCAGATTTATGCTATATCTATTCTTGAGGCCCTAGGTAAAACATCAGGTAGAAATCTGCCAGTGATTATCGATACCCCGCTAGGACGTTTGGACTCAAAGCACAGAGATAAACTGGTCGAGCACTATTTCCCAGAGGCCAGCCATCAAGTAGTTATCCTCTCTACCGACACTGAGATTGATGAGTCCTATGTCGATAGTCTTAAAGACGATATCTCACATCGATTCGAAATCAGTTTTGACAGTGTCAGCCAATCCTCAAAAGTCGTTGAGGGTTACTTCTGGGGCCAGCAAACAAAGGATGCAATTTAATGCTACCGAATCGCATGAACCTGAATCAAACCACTGAAGAGCAGTTAAAAAAACTAAAGGCCAATACAGGAGTGACCCCGAATGTCTCGGCCAGAATTGCATTTTTCTGCTCGATTGAGTCTGATTTTCGCTATGCAGGCATAGAAGCCAAACTTAATGGCAGTTTAGTGCTTGATAAAATCACTTGGCTAGGCGATACAGCTGAGCTCACGGAATTACTGCTTAAAATGTACTACCCAAACCTAGATGCTAAACAATTACAGCAAGCTTGGGCGGCACATGTTGAGGATGGAATTGCAGGGTTGAGGAATCATAAGACACTATTAGAATTTGGGAATAATTTATCGAATAAACAATTAATTGCAGGTTAGCGGCATTGTATAATCTATACGCTAAAATGCTAGTTCACTAACTAATACGTAGTATCTCAAACTAGATCTGACAATTATCCTTTTTTAGTGGCGTCTGTCAGGTTAGATTTGTTAAATCAATTGAAGCTGGCTTTGTTTACGATAAAAGCCAACAAGTGCAGTTAAACGGTACGTTAAAGCTGGAAAAAGCCACCATGCTGGTATGGCCCAACTTACGACAGAGTAGCTGTTAAAGCAGCGTTATCTAGGTTTTCACGATCATGAGCTGTTGGTTACTTGGGCAGCTCACGTTGCCGTAGCGATAATATCTGAAAATAACTTCAGTTCTAATTCTCCAAAAATTAAGGTCTAGAAATGCCTGAACAAGTTGTAAAAACAGATAGCCACTTTCATAACAATGTTATTATTGCAGATAAACATACTTCGGAGCATCAAGATTCTGCCTCGAAAGAGCTGATTATCATAAAAAGCGAGCCGCAGAGCTCAAAACCATCATCAACAATTTGGGGTACTGATATAACTGCTGTTGGTTCTTTCTTAACCGTTATCTTTTCACTAGCTGTTGCTCTCTCAACAATTAGAAAATATTCAAAAGACTCCAAGCACCAGATTCAATTATTAGAACGTGACAAGCATTTAGACAGAGTGGCAAAGGCAAAGGAAAAGATTGAAAAGTTCTATGGGCCTTTAAATTCATTACTGGAAGAGTCGAGAGTTATTTACTCCTACTTTGCGTTAGAAGAAAAGAAAGAACTTAAAGCAGAAGGTAGTTACTTTAGAACATTAAGATTTCTTACTGATAAACCGGATAATACACAGCAAGGCTTGGATAGATTCAAAAAAAGTGATCAAGAACTCTTTAAACATATACTAAGCATTTCAGATAAGGTGATAAACCTTATTGAATCTCAAAGTGGTTATGTAGATAACCCAGCTTTGCATATTCTACTTGGAAAACTTGCAGCACATTATCGAGTAATAAAAACTGCGGCTGAAGGAAAACTTCATGGCCAAAGCGAAGCTCTGGAAAGTATTGTATTCCCATTAGAAATAAATGGTGCGATTAATAGTGAAATATCAAAGCTTTTGAGGTTAATAAAAAAAACAGATGACAAAAAACCAAAGGTTTTAAAAAATAGAACTATCGCTTTTTATGATACTAACGCAACTAGTTATTTCGACTCGACTATCGCGCTAGATATGGAAGAGATCTATAAAAAAGTACGAGCTTACGTCCCAAACGGTGGCAGTGTGCTAGATGCCGGTTGTGGCGTAGGTAGAGATACTCAATACTTTATCCGAAAAGGTTTTAAAGTTTTGTCATTCGACGCTTCATCAAAAATGGTTGAACTGTGCAACCAATACCCCTTCTCATTTTGTGAACAAAAGAACTTTACTGATATTGATTACCCATCTACCTTTGATTTGATCTGGGCATGCGCTTCACTACTGCACTTGAAACCATCCGAGTTTGAGGCCGCAATATCTAGACTATTAAGTGCATTAACATCTGGTGGGCATTTTTACTTTTCACTGAAAAAGCAGATTGATAACACAAAGGCTGCAGAGCGAGACTTTTACACGTATAGCAGTGATTATATACATGAGCTACTAGTTACCAGATATAAGTTAGTCAAAATTGAAGTATGGGAATCAGGTAGTATATTGAGTAACAATGAAACTTTTGTAAATTACTTATACAAAAAGCCCTCCTTATTAGGAATTCTTTAGCATGGGGCTTATTTTCATAGTGATATTTTATAATTCATTGTTAAATAAAATAATTATGATAAAAACAAAATCCTCTAGAACAAAGCAAAGCGTCAAGTTGTTCTTTTTTAGCTTTCGTTTGAGGATAATGGCCCGCCAAGGTTAAAAGTTGTGATTCTGCGAGCGCAACTTTGTTTACGATCATAATACATAGTATCAGCTATTAGATCCCATAAAATGTAATGCCAATCTTTCCTCAATAAATCTAAGTTGGCAGTTAAATGAATACTGACAGCGTCACCGATACCTAATCCACGTCCTAACAAAACTAAAGTTGCTTTTGCAAATACCCTTTTCCCTATAGGCCGAAATAACTGATAATTATTGTTAAGCTGGTATGTAGTGGGCCCTTGTGTCAGGATTTTTGTCACCCCTATTTTAAAGACACAGGGTGCGGCAAGAGAGTACGATATGGCTCGGTATTCACCATAACGTAAGGACTCGAACCTTAAAAATTATTACCGCCACACAATTTAACGTTCGCAAAGGTTGCTCGGGAAGAAAGCATTGCGGTGCTAAACTTGTATCGTTGGCGAGATAAAGCCAGAAAAGAAGGTCATCCCGTGTGCAATGGTCTAGAGTACATTCAAATATCTACTTATAAAGATATAAGATGTACTCTAGGTCAATGAAACTTATTCACGACTATCTAGTGAAGCAACTTTTACTACCTTAGCCCCTTGCTCAACAAAACCTCCTTCGTTCATATGCAAGCCCACAGATATACATTCGCCTTTTTTTAACTTGGCGAGCTCGTCCAACCATACTTTCCGACTAGTGCCTGGTACAGCTTGTTCTAGTAATTTTGCATAAGTCTGTATTTCAGTCTCAGCTGGTGCAAAGAAGAGTTTATGTGACGCTTGAAAAAGTCTGTCTTGCTCATCTTTGGATAACATACTTAGAGTTTGAGTGGCCAGTATCAGGGAAATACCATATTTACGACCTTCTGTAAGCATTTTCCCCAACGGACTTTCTAAGCGATGATCTAAGTTCTGTACCTCGTCTAGAACAATCGGGATTGGCTTAGACTTATTGCCGTAACTACAAGCATAAGAATATAAATCCCATAAGGTGAACTCTGTAGCTAGCTGCATGATATCTCTTGATAGCGATGCAAGCTGAACAATATTGGTGCGTGATGTACCATCATTAAAGATGGTTTGCCAATTCTGAGAAGTATCATTGTTGAATAATTTCGACTTCACCATAGGTGATAGTTTGTTGGCTAACGCTTCCCCCGTTCGTCCTGCTTCTCTCAAATCATCTAGCATACAGTCGAAATCATATTGTTTTCCATGGCGATGGACACCATCTTCTAACACATTAATCAATGTGGCTAGCTGCTGCTCCCCGATAGATGAATAGACTTGATTAAAGACGGAAGCAATACGTGCCGCAACGATATGGTCTTGTTCTTCTAGTATTACACCACCAAAATCTTGTTTCTGCTTTCTGAACGGCGATATTCCTAAAGGTTTTTGTGCAAGAAAATGGGATTTGGGGTTAACGAATCCATTGAACTCACTTTCCAAATGATTGGGCAGGAAGCCATTGGTATAATCTATGACTAAAGAATTGCAATTAGCTTTAGCCATTTCCATCAATAACCCTTGAATACAATAGGTTTTTCCTTGGCCAGAGCGGCCGAAAACGATTAAATGTCTGTTTGCTAAATCCTTATTACCATATTCCCAATAAACAGGCTTTAGGTTGTCAATTGCTCGCCCAATTAGGATTCTACAATCTTCAATATTAATATTATTTGCAGAATAAGAAGTTAATTCTTGTTCAACCATTTCAATATTGCTAAGTGGCTCACTATCATTTTTATTGTGTAAGTCTGATTTCTTAATGTCACTTAATGAAAAGGTACTAAAACCATCGGTCCGATTCGTTATTGATACTTGGTCAAAACATCTCTTTAATATATGTTCATGAATACATAGTTTATTTTTTGCGAGCTCAATAGCTTCAGCTCTTGTCGATGCTATACCTAATAATTCCCTGCAAATTTCAGCAAGCCCTGAATATCCGATTTCCCGCTGAGATACCAAGTTGTGCGCAAAGAAATAACTTTTTTTATAGTTTAAAGCATGAGTTTTCAATAGTGATAGATAGAAATATTTATTATTTTCCTTGTCTAAATGTCTATTCAAATAAGACTGAATTTTTTCACCCTCTATAATCCTCGATTCACTATCTACAAAACTAAAAGCAAGTTGT
This sequence comes from Shewanella sp. S23-S33, assembly GCF_043359565.1. Taxonomy (NCBI): domain Bacteria; kingdom Pseudomonadati; phylum Pseudomonadota; class Gammaproteobacteria; order Alteromonadales; family Shewanellaceae; genus Shewanella; species Shewanella sp. S23-S33. The sequence goes on from NZ_JBHFFD010000007.1 coordinate 34,851, forward strand.
AATGTTTCCTCTATATCTATTTCCGTGAATGCGTTATTGATGTGTGAATAATGAGTTTCATCAACCCTTACGATTACACCGTCGGTTAATAATTTGTCTAAGTAGAATGCGGCATGTCCTAAAGATTGGCTCCTAATTTTAGAAGCTATTTCTATTTTAGATAAAGGCGAAAGGGAATGCTCGAAAAGTTCAATCAATACTGTTTTCTGAGACGCTAAACTAAAATTAGAAGCCAGGCTAACAGTATCAGCACCTGATTTACCATTAAAAAATATTCCTTCTGGCTCACCGTAAGCTCTTACGATATGCCTTACTAAAAAATAATCATCGGACAAGTTAGCTCGTTGATAAATATCAACTGATAAGTTGACTGATTCTCTTCCTGCATGTTTGCATTCATTTAACTTTGATAGCACTACACTTAAAATCCGCATTTTATCATCTTCGTTGATATTTAAGTACTTAATATGTCGATATGTGCCTCTACCACTTTGGTATACATATTCCTTATCTACGGCTCGCATGAGATTGGGTTCAAGTCGCTTTTCAGAATATTGAGAACTCGCTATCGACTTTGCATTAGCATGGGTTTGAATATTTGCCCATACATCTCCATTAGGGAAATCTAAAATGGCGTTAGTAATGCCTGGTACTTTTGCTAACGCTAGTGGTTTTATTTGATCATTTTCGATTAGTTGCAAGACTCCGTCTTGAATCCAAGTGGATATCTGGTTCTCTGCAACTGCAAGTTCAACATTCATGTTTTCATGTAAATGCCAAGATAAGTCTTCAATACTTGCAGGTGATTTGTTCCAAGCCCAAAACTCTTCCAATTCTGTCTTATTTAGATTGGGCGTTGTTACCTTTTTAATTTCGTTTTCATTGAGACCACAACAAACTTCTAAGAATGAATAGAAACTTCTGTTTGAACCAAAGTATGATCTTAGAGATGGGAATAGTGGCGATCTTAATTCGCTCAAACTACTTTTTGTGATGGCCCAGATAACTCTCGGGGATATGCTTAACTTCGCTATAAAATTTTTCTTAGCTTTATACTCGATTTGTCTAATTCTTTCTCTAGTAATGTCATAGCTTTGCCCAATCTCTTCCAAAGTTTCACTATTACAGTTAACTCCTAATCTTCGAGATAAAATGTCATTTTCTCTCGTTTTATCTTGTAAAAAATAATTTTGAAGATCACTAATTAAGTAATTTTCTAATTCATCTAATGGCAAATCAAAATCTTCGATTGCTACTATTTCGTCCGTTGAATTTACAGAGAAATAGTTTTTCTTTAATTTCTCGATAAACTCAAGAAACTTTCTTACCTTTCCTCTTCCAAATCCATTTATATTTTCTAGGGTTGGTATATCTATTTCCAATGTTTGGTTAATACTTAAATTCTCCCCAAATTCCCTAAGTAAGGTATTAACTAAAGCCCTATATTCACTAGTAACGTTTACCAAATTTAACTTTGATGAGTCATCATTTGTTGGTGCATGTGGAATAGTATTTTCGACATTATGATTTGATAGGAGATCTTTGAGACGGTAAAAAGATAATAAATCAGAAGATTCAAAATTCTCGATTTGTTCAAGATCATTTTCAGATAAGAAAAGTACGTCTGAAACGGAAATATCACGTTGGTAGAGATTTAGTAACTTTCCAACTATATCTGTTAAATGTACAGGGTATTCAAATTCAGCTTCTGGCCCCCTTTTACTTTGCTCAAAATTTGGTTCAATTGACTCACAACTTTCTATCGATGAGGAAGTTGTAGAGCACTCATCTTCATATTCACTCTTTTTTTCCTCGACTACGAAACTCTTCAATTCACTATTAAGTAAACTAAGCTTGCTTATTTCTGGATAAGCTGATCTATCTTTAAATTTTGAGAAAAGAGCTTGTATAGACTCTTCATGAAGCATTTTCACAAAAGCTTGTGGGAGTCTAACCTTAAGTACATTTAGTTCTTCATCCAACTCACTTTCTATTCGCTGACGCTCCATACCTTCATTAAAAGCTAAGGCAATTCCTTGTGGATAGTTAGAGATGTCACAAATATTGTAATTCCCCATCAACAAAGAGTCAGAGAGCTCATGTAAGTTTGAAAAATAACTTTCTGGAAAAACATTATACAACTCAAACTTATCGACTTGAGTAAGTATTTGCTGAATAAAAAGCGAGCGATATACCTTCCCTTTGAAAGTTTTTGGCCCTAACAACCTTTTCATGTGTTCAGATAACGCTTTCGCTTGTTGTATAGCTTTAGCAAAGTCAGTACCTGTTTTTCTTGATTTAACCTCAAGAGGAAGTAATACAAGTTCCTCATCCCTAATACCTACAAATAGTATATCGTCAGAAAGAGCTCCTTTAGACTTATTATGCAATCTTGCCGAAAAATCATGATCTCTTATTTCAAGACCGAGGTTTCCAGTAACCCTCAGCATTTCTCCAACGGATAAAGGAACCCAGGTAAGATCACTTGATAAGAGCAAGCTAGATAAAAACTTATAAGCAGCAACAATTCCTTGTTTTTCTTTAATTTGTTTTTCTGTGTTATCAGTTTTTTTCTTGCCAGACTCTTTAACTATATTCAATAACCATTGCCCATTAAGTGCATTGAAGGAATTGATCAATTCATCCGACTGGCTTTGCAATAAGTCTTTGTATAATCCAACTCGTGAAGATACCGTTATCGCATCATAGGCAACTGAGTTAGTGTATTGATCTGCATAATGAATTAATATAGTTTCTTTTGTATCAAAGAATTCCAACGTAACTTTAGGGTCGATAATACAAGTCCATATGCTAGTGTCATATGACTTAGATAAATGATGTCTAAAAGTATCCTGGACAGCAAGCACAGGAACATTGCCATGGATATATTTACCCGCCTTATCTCGATAAGCTAGCAACAACTGGTTGTATAAGGAAGCTAGTCGTATTGTAAAATTGTCTACTTTTACATTTTTCAATCCAAAACCAGTATAAAAAACCTCATTTTCTAAATATGAAGCTTCACCAGATAAAATGCCGTTACAAACAATCCCAGATTTCCCTGCACTTACATTATTTGAGCGCAATGTAACTTCTTCGATATTCTTAAAAAAACTTATATGAGCATAATCGTAATTATCGAATTCTCTCACTTTATGTACTGTTAGGTTTTTCCTGACTTTGAATATTAAGTCATCCAATACGGCTTCTTTATCTGAGTCGCTCAAACGAACCAACTCTCGTAATTCTTCTATTTTCCTCGACTCAGAAAACTCTTCAAATGCTGTAGTGAAGTACTTGTCGTCATACACATTCACTCGAATTTTCTTTAGCTTTCCTTTTGCTTTTTTATAGTAATTTAATATTCCTTTAAATACTTGTGTATTTTTCTGGTTATTTATTGAATTGATGATTAGAGGAGCATCTTCACTTTGCTGAAATAACATTTCAAAACATGTTACAAAATCCTGAACTTTCTCATATACTAAGGACGAAACATAGCTATCACCTGATTCTAATTGAGGTGCTATTTCAAGCCACAATTTGTTATGACTTAATGCTTGAGTTCTCACAAAACTTGAGTGTTCATCAAATAACACAGGCAATAAACCTCCTGCATTAAATTTATCTATGGTTGTCGCTGGTATCTGGCTAAACGAGTTGCCTTCATCCGTCATTCTTAGTTTTGCAAACTCAAAAGCATACGAGAGGCATAGCGGATGAAAAGGAGTAAAAAACTCTTCATTCACTTTGCGTATAATACCTATTTCAAGTAATTTTCGAGACTTATGAGCTAATGCTCCTTGAGGAATATTTATTAATGCGTCTTGAATGCTAGCCAATATATCTTCAACAAGACTAAGTAAAGACGCTGGCCAATTAGTAATAGAAATGAGAGTCTCATGCTCAGACAACCAAGAAAATAGAGCTTTATATGCCTTAGCGATACGAGGAAAATCATCTTCAATATCAGTAACATATAAGGTATTCGAAGCATTCTCATCGAAGAATAAAACTCCCCCGTCGAGCATTTTATATTCGAAGGAGCATAACTCTTTTGCTTTTACTGATAACTCTTTTTCTCTTCCAGATATTATCACTCTAGATGTTGTTGGCTTATATTTAGGAATTCTATCCTGACTAAATATATCTAAGCCTCTTTGGCTATCAAATAAACTTGGAAGTTTAACATTTTCGACAACTTTTGAACCAGTAATAACCATGGGCAGATGATATTCACCTGAAAGTAACTCAAAATCACCAATAACTTCATTTTCATCAGTATCGCGAAAATCGATGCACTGAAGGTCATCGCAATTGATTTCAGTATCAGCACAAGAAAAGGCATGAACGATGCTGCCATTTGGATTGATAAGCATCTTACCCTGAACATTTTCAAGAATAAGCTTCCCTTTATTTCTCTTTATTTCGACTTCTAACTTTTCAAAATAATTTTTTATATAAAATCGTTCTTTTTCGACAAAGCAACAATTGAATTGAAAACACTCTCTTTGAGATGGTCGATAAAGCTTTATTTGAATAAATATAGGTTGCCCATCAAATGGGATTCGCACATTCAGTGTTGAGTGGAGTTCGTGGTTAGAAGTATTTATTTTTATTTGATTCTGTTTTAAATCGCCATGAATTATTACTTCCTCAGCTTTGAGTAAGGGTTCACCTCTTAACATTTTTATTTTTAAATCAATATCCCTCAACTCGACTTCACCGATTAAGGATATATTTTTTCTAGCAGACAAGCTTCCAGAAAGTCTCTTCCATTCTTCTAGCTTACTCCCGTTAAGCTCAATTTCTGTAACATCTAGCTTCCTGTCTTTATTTTTTTCTATTTCAGCTTCAATATTTGAAAAGGTTTCATTTTTATACTTATCTCTATTTTGACGTAGAAAGTTCTCTGCAATATAACGCTCGCTTAAGCCCACATCTTCTAACTGCCGTTGAAGTTCAGCTGGGTCATCATTAAAGTCATTAACTCTTGAGCGTATTACTCTTGATAGACTATGATTTTTATCTAACTCTTTCTTCAACTCTTTTTCATTGTGAATATCTGATAATCTTGGTTCAAGAAATAATCCATGTTCTCTCAAGTCGATCTTGTCTTTATCAATCGAATAATAAAGAGGTTGATATCCAAATATACTTAGATTCTCATCTCTAATTTTCTGCTCAACATTGGCAACTAGGTATTTAAAAATTAATTCGTCTTTGTGACCTGAGCCTAATTTCACCAGAGCTTGATTAACATATTGTGGAGTGAACACACTTTCATTTAAGCTTACATCAGTGAATGTAGATGTCAGAGTCTCTAAAGAACTATTATTTATTACAAAGAGAACTGCATTATCAATATCATTGATAGCGTCCCTTACTCCGGCAATATAATCCTCATGGCTGCTATTTTTGTCTTGATCGCCCAAGTGATGAAGCATGACAATAATTTTCTTTCCATTATCGGTTTCAATATATTTTAAGCTTAAATCCCCAATAGTTATCGGTTTGAAATTAAGGACTTTAAAACCGTTGTACAACTGAAGAGATTGAGCAGGATTAGAACTAACAAAATGATATTTGGTATCAATAGAGTTTGATGCTTCTATATATTGACAAAATAATCTGGCCAAAAATTCCTCAAATAGTAGCTTTGACATATACTGCATCCCCGCTGTCACTTAGTTTTTCTATATTCCCGACATTTTCATAAAATTTCAGGAGTGCTTTCTTGGATTTTAAATCTAGCCAAATACCGCGCTCTTTTAACCCTTCAATTACATCATCAATAAGTAGTTTTTTTTGATTTGAGCAGCCAATTATCATGTTAGTAAGCAAGAGAAGGATGCTTGAATTTACCACGAAGTACTTTCCTGCAGCTTTACGATCAGCGATAAAGCCAGCTGCAAATTTTTTTTCAAATATTTCTATCACTCTTTTATTTGCAGTTTTACGAGAGCCTTTTTTAGAATTTTTTAATGATTCTTGAAAAATTTGTATTTGAAATGCAGCACCTGTATTTAGAGCCTTCTCAAAGGAATCATCAGGTTTATACTCTTCCCCAAATAAATGAGCCAACTCAAAATTAAATTTGTTTACTTTAGATGTATATTCGGTACTTTCTTCTTTGATAATCTCCCAGCTGGGTTTGCCAGATATTCGACTTAAGTAACCTAAAATAGGGAAAAGATTCGATGCAATTCCTCTTGTGCTGCTGAAAAAGTAATCATACCCATACTGATTGCATTCATGCCGTTCTCTACTAGCTCGTTCTGTTTCTAAAATGAAAAATAAGGGTTTAGATGTAGGGATGTTGTATCTATTTCCTGGCAGGCAAATATGAATGGTTAACTGTGTCAAATAAAGAAAACTATAAAGTTTTATAAAACTTTCCAGCTCGCTTAAAAAGTAACTTGGCTTAGTTGCTAATGTATGGAGGTCTTTAGTGAATGCTTCTGCTAAAAATGGCAAGTAAGTAGTTCTTTCTTCTTTGAATGGTATATGAACGCTAAGTTGATTTACTCTCTCTATTAGAAGTGTTTCTAATGCATTGTTGCCACTATGATTAGGTGCTTTTGGCAGTGAAGAAATTAATAAGCCACGAACAATGTTAATCATTGTCTCAGTTCTAGATGTTAATGTGTCTTGAGCTGCAACAAGGTAAGCTAAAGGAGTGATTTTTCTAATGGCGTTTGAGGATAAATATAACTCGTCAATAATATCCACTAGCTCTCTGGTATCCCTTGCACTACGAAAACCGTCTAATATCTCTTCCCTTAGTTTTTCTTTATCACGATCACCCATTGACAATTGGAAGAGATCTTCCATCAAAACTTGATATACACGCTCCCAATCCAATTTGTGATCTTTTAAGGTTTGAGGACCAATTGGTAAATATTGTTCTGCTTTGTTGCTATAGGCGGAGTCGTTGTTGTCTTCTATGCTTTTTTTTACAAACGATATTGATGAATCTATAATAGTGAAATTATCCAAACTATACCTCTACAGTAAATCTTTGTCTATTCTTATTAATTGATACTGTTTTGTCTCTACTGACTAATTTTAAAGATTCTGATTCAAGTGTTCTATCGACAATATGTGCTAAGAGTTCCTCGAATTTTGCTATGGCTTCAATGTTTTGCCTATTAGGCCTAAATCCATTAGATATGTAAACAGCTTGAACTAAAGTTTTTAAATCTAAGTTGAAGGTATAAACAGGTTCATTATTAATAATTAATGGGATGGGAATAATATCGTTAGATATCAATTGATGCCGCTCTATCCATTCGATATCAGCTTGAATATTAATTTTATTACAAACTGAATATTCATTCAGTTTACGACTTACAATATAACCATCAACCTGAACAGGAAGCTGCCTATTAGCATATTCAAGTAACGACTTAAGGATTAAGTCCTCTATTATATTTAAGCAATCATCTTCATCTCTTACCGACAATTCTACCGCTTCATATACACTAACTAGTCTTAAGTAATGTTTTAAAGCAATTTGTAAGTATGAATCTTTATAGAAGTCGGGTAATGTTGACTTCAGATTGTGTCCGTTTAGAAGGTAAGCACCACGAACCAATCCCTGAGGAGACAAACTACAGCCAGTAACTGTATTTAGCTGACTAATGTCATAGGCCATATTTTCAGATAAAGTATTGGTTGCATATTCGAGGTAAAAGCAGTCTAACTCAGCGCTTCTATAGTTAATAGGATCTACCCTTCTAAAGCACTGACTAAATTCATTATCCAGGTCAGAAAAAACGTTCCCAATAATCCCGTCTTCATGTTCTTTAGTGACAATTTGAAAAATGAAGTCTACAAAAATCCTGGGGATTAAAAACTGCTCCTCCAGCAATCTGGCTAAACAAAACAGCTCAATTAATTTATTTTGAAAATGCAGCGATGACAACACTTCAAAATTTCTTGCCACTTTTGAATCTGTTTTTTCTTCTAAAAGGTAATATTCGTAAAATGGATTTTCTATCGAAGGTTCAGTTAATTTTTTTAAAAAATCAGATATGAAACTAGAAGTTACAGTCTGTTCTGAAAAACTCAATCTCGGGTAGCATTCAAAATCATAAAAACTTACATTCTTATGCCTATAGCCCTTCATATGTCTGTTTGTAAAATAAGCTTCAAATGAAGATTTAATATCATCATGACGCTCAGCCCCTTGTTTGATGAATTTTTGCAGCATCCCGACATTAATGCCTATAGCTAAAGACTTACTATTCTCCTTGAATTCATCAAAGCGCTCGTCTAAACAATCAATTGCTGATCTATGCTGCTGACTACTATGAGTTGCATCTAAATGAAAATCTATGAAACCACTGAATTTTTTATATAACTTAGTGAGAATCTCTGATTTTCCATCACCAGAGCTTCCACATAAGCAAATAATATTACCACCCAAAGATTGCTCAACAGCATCATCTAATGCTTTTTCAAAGTCGTATTGAATTTGCGGGGGAATATAAAGGTAATCTTTGAGAGACTGCAAGTCATCTACTATTTGTTCAGTTTTCAATGTTGATACTGAATATTTTGAAGATTTAGATAGTACACCTAAGGCCTCTTTGAGTCTCAATTTCAGTTCCTTTTTCTTATCTATCATAATCACATCCCATACAACAATGCTATTACATATTTCTTCACTTGGGAACCTTATACTCACAAAATATTTATGAGATTCAAGGTCTTCTTCACACTCTGAAGGTCAACACGATGCATCATCTCGGCGGAGTTGTTCAAAACATTGCTTGGATAGTAACGACCCCTAGCTATTGCTCGGTTTAGCCCCCCCCTCGCAAGGTATGCTCAAATTCAGCATCGAGTCCATTGCTTTAACTCCAGATAGGGCTTTGCTGTCTTGGGCCTTGCACTTCTCAGACTTACTTTTGGGATAGTCAATTGCTTTTATCGATAAATTGCCTTATCTATCAGCGTCCTCTGACCGTAATCATGTTGCTTTTTCATTCCGATTAACGTATCAGCTAAAGAGCATCTATAGTTTAAGTCGTGACAGTAATTTTTAACTGGTCCTCCAGCACACTGCGATATCGAAATCCTTTCAGATATATAAAACCCCTGTGCATATCAAGATTTAGCAACCTTGGAGACGCTATGCACAAAGTAATTACCCTACCCAGTAATAGCTGGCCACAAACCTCATCGCAAATCTTAGAAACCGCAGCTGGTATCGTCGCCGAGCGCTTTGTGCGCGGCGGTGCCTTTTGCAACCGCAAGCAACCATGGATTTTCTGCGCTTTAAGCTCCACCAGCATCAACGTGAAGTGTTTGCGGTGATGATGCTCGACAGTCAGCACCGACTGATTGAATTCAACGAGATGTTCTTTGGCACGATTGACAGTGCAAGTGTTTCTCCGCGAGAAGTGGTTAAGGCTGTACTGCTATGTAATGCTGCGGCGGTCATTTTCGCCCACAACCATCCTTCAGGCTGCGCCGATAGACGGATCACCGAGCGCCTTATTGCGGCACTGGCCACCATCGATGTACCTGTTTTGGACCACATCGTTGTCGCCGATACCTGTGTGTCATTCGCCGAGCGTGGCTGGCTCTCTAATCAATAACTGCATAAATGGCTCCCCGAGTGGGAGCCCTTTATGCGTGGGGGTTTATCATGATTGAATTTACCGATAGTTTTCTCAGGCAGCAGTTGCGGAGGCCTGCTCGGCCTGCCTAGCCTTGCTTGAGCGTATCTGCTTGGAATTAACCCCGCAGGTATTTGTCCGCCCAAGGAGTGAATACGGAATATTCATTCCCAAAGTGGGGTTTTCGATAATGAGACTTTTGCATGGCATGAAGATAAAATGGATCGAAGTTTATGAATATTTTCGGTTAAAAATTGCATGAATTTGTTCTTAAAGAATGGCATAGCGCATCTTATTCGTTGCAAATAAATTGAACAATGCTTGTAATGCTTCTTCCGACTCTGGGTTATCAAATCCACGCAGCCATCTAACTTCAAAGCCCATATAGTTCGCCCAAGCAACCCCTTTCTTCATCTCTGCGTACTGGTTATTCTTAGCGCAAGCCTCTATATACTGGTTTACAAGCTTATATTGATTGGAACCAGCCCGATATTTTGCATGCATAAAGGCGTCTTTATAATACTGATAAGCTTTTATATTATTTTCTTGACGATAATAGTAATTGGCATAACACCAATTACTTAGCCAAGCCAAACTAGGCCACAACCCTATTTTTTTAATTTCAAAAGAAAACTCATCAGCTAGTTTTAAATCGGTTATAGAGTTCTTGAGCTTCATTCCCATGCTAAACATTTGTGTAAATTCGGTGGGAATTATGAGCTTGGCATTTATTCTTTGCTGATCTAACGTCATATACGCATTTATGGGACCAAAAATACTCAAATAAATTCGGTATTTAGCCCTATCGTTGATATTGTCCAATTCTCTTTGCGCCGCAAAGTACTCAAAATAGCGGCAACTTTCCCCAGTTATGGCAGCATAACGCTGCCACCAAAAGGTGACAAACTCATAAAGGAAGTAATCTTGGGCAAAAGGTAACTCGCGTTTTTTAAAATCTAACGTCGCAAACTCCTCACAAGACGCTTGCCATACCAGAGAGTTATGCCGACTGACTCGTTGTGAAAATTTTCTTAGATAGTTAGTCGTTTCACATACCATCTCAGGTCCATAGCACTTATTTAACGCTTGAAAAAAGTATGTTGAAACTCGTGCCATAAAAAGCATCAAATTAAAACTGCAAATTTGCTTATCTGTCAGTTCTAGCGGTTTTTTTCGAGGCAAAGAGAGAGAATGTTCCAAGTTAACATAAAGGGACTCTATACTTGGTAGTTGGCTTCCGCCACACCAGCGTTGTGCATTTTCTAGGTTTTGCCTTTCTCTATAGTCACCATCAACCCCTTTAGGATTATGAAATTGTGACTGGGATGTATTTGTTACTGTGTAGAAATGCTCCCAAACAAGAGCTAACGGCCAACGTACTTTCTCTGAGGTAGATATTTTAGGTAAAAGCCACTGCAAAACCATTGGAATTGGCAATTTCAAACTAGGCACGTTATAAACTAAGAAATTTTTCGCAAATGAGATAACAATTCTACTGAGAAAACTTGTTGCGATATTATACTTTGTTGTATCAATTTTTGTTAGATAAGTTCCCTCTGTGCGTAAGCAATCTTTATAAACCATCAGAATCTCATCTATAGCAGCCATAAATACATTAACTAATCTCTCTTCAATTAACACCGCTTTTAATAACGCTTGTAACTGAAGCATTAGCTCATCTAGCTTGCCATCAATTTTCGAATTTTCATCCGCTAATCTTTTTAATTGCATCTGCAGCGATTTCTTTTCCGCTCCAGACAAAAGGGAACTCTTCCCTTTAGTCGGCAATAATCCTGTACTATTAAAAATTACGCGAACAAGTTCTCCAATTGAGGGATAGCAAAAATCTTTATCATCCATAATCGCATACTGCCCCCGTAGCCAGGGGCAAACTCCTTAATTATTTTTTAGACGGTACCGGAATAGCATTTCCACGATTTGCGCCAGATATACCACCAGTTTTTGATGGCCAGTTACCACCAGGACCTGGATGACTTGAAACTGGGCGAGATGAACCTGATGAACCTTTAGATGCCATGATACATTCCTCTGTAAAGTGATTAAACAATATACACAAGCTGCATTGAAAGAGCTTGCTTGATACACAATGTAAAAACTTCTGGAGTAGATTTATGCAGGCATTTTGGCAACAGAGTTATTATATTGAAAAATAATAAATTATTATTCATCACACTGCGAAATGTAAATCTCGATCCTGAATACGTTCCAATATCCATTCTTGCACCTCACTCTCAACCCATGCTGCCCCTCCTATAATACCGGCTTAGGAAAGGCTCCTTCTGCGATGTATTTGTAGGTTGTGGAACGGGCTAAGCCAGTGAATAAGCTTTATGTTTAGTGCCATGCTGAACTCTTGGTAATGGTTTCTTTCCATTACCTATGCCAGTAATTTTTAACTTTTCCAAATATTTTCAGATATATATCACTCCTGTGCATAAGCCCATTAATGCTTTCAAGGAGCCTGATATGTCAACAAAAGCGATACCCACAAAAGCTGAACCTAACAACTCGATAGACCAGCCGATCAACCAGTGGCAGCAGACTGCCGAAGCGATCCTAGCCTCTGCCGCCAATATCATTGCCGAACGCTATGTGAAGAAGGACGCCTATACCAACCCTCAAGCCACTAAGGATTATTTAACTTACAAACTGGGCGGTTATGAGCGGGAGGTGTTTGCAGTGATGCTGCTAGATAACCAGCATCAATTACTGGAGTTTAAAGAGCTGTTCTTTGGCACTTTAGATGCCGCCAGTGTTTATCCACGGGAAGTGGTTAAGGCTGTGTTGGCCGTCAATGCAGCAGCGGTGATCTTTGCCCACAACCATCCCTCCGGCGAATCTGAACCTTCAACTGCAGATAAGAACATCACCAAACGGTTAACCGATGCATTAGCACTTATCGATGTGCGCGTGCTTGACCATATCGTGGTGGGCCGCTTGCCAGTGTCCTTTGCTGAGCGCGGCTTACTTTAGCCAGCGTTTAAACCTGCCACACCAAATCAAGGAGTCCATCATGATTGAATTTACCGATAGCTTTTCTCAGGCCTGTGTCGCCGAAGCCTGCGCCGCTTTTCCTGAACTGCGTAACCGCTTAACAGTTGAGCTGATTTTGCCGATGTTTGTGCGGCCGCTCAATGCCATGGGCCAAGTGATTGGCAAGCCAGTCGTTGCACCACACCGCGAGCTACATAAAACCGTATTATTTGTTTTTCACCGTGATGTGGTTGAGCACTTGCCCAAGGAGATCAGCTTTTGCCGCTATGTTTGCCCCTGTGACAGTTATGGTGTGCCAACAGGTGAATGGCAGCGTGTGATCAACGGTGTGTACTTCAACCATGGCAGCAACGAGCAACCGAATTGGAGCGTACACACCTAAAGACCGTTACATGTCATCACCCACTCCACTAATCGGCTGTATTAACCGCTCTAACTAGCACTGGTATTTATCACTACTCTCGCTAGTCAGCTAACGAGCACCCTACTCCCTAAAGTTCTTTTCAACCATTGAGGTCACTATGACAACTCTTAAACTTTTCGATATTGAGCACGCCTGGGGCTTACCCCGTAAAGTGTCTCCCCGCTTTGGTGCAAGGCTGATTTTACGTGGTCTGCACTTGGATTATCTCAATGACCGTGCAAGCTTTGTCGGTGAATTTCCACCAGCAATTAAACAACAATTTATCGAGGCCTTTCCCGCCATGGTTAAACAGCTTGAACGGCTGGTGGCCACCGGCGAGATTGATGCCACTGAGCAGCACTGCGTCACCATTGAGCACGTTGGCTTTACCTGTGAGGCTGACACCTTAGGCAGCCACGGCTATTTGTATATTGCGATTTATCAAACCGAAACTAAACCAAAGCTAAGCCACTGACCACCAGCAACCTCGCCCTCACTCGATAACCCGTTCATTATCGTAAGCCAGTACTAATCCCGTTAAACATAACCACCAAACTTTAATCTCCCAGCTCAAAAGCCTTAGCAAGTAGCCCTTAGCGACTCACATTAAACCACTTAGCCAACACTCGTTCTATTAACCAAACCGCATAGACAGCAAAAGCCAAGGCGTGACTGCGCCTTGGCTTTTGCGTATGCCCGTTTTTAAATAAGGAATATTCCATGACATTAACTATCAAGCGTAATCAACTGCCAGCGATGCCTGATCGTTTTTACCAAGTGATTGAAAAGGAACTGACTGACGTCACACCAAAAGACGCCAACGCCATCACCCTTAATTTTCGCGATCCAGACTACAGCGCCGAAGCGGGTGGCTTTCATCCCGTCGAAGTGCGGCTTGAGAAACAGCAAGATCACTGGCGTTTCGTTTACGTCACCGACTTTGCTTTTCGTGGCCATCCCTTCCCTGAACTGGTTAAAGACATCGATATCTGCTTTAACAGCAAGCAGGTCTATAGCCTGTTTAGTGGCTGGATTACTGAGCGGGAATCACAGGGGCTGATTAAGTTGTTTAGCGATAACTTTGTCAGTTACTACCAGATGGAAGCCTATCAAGTGCAGGTGAGCTTAGATTAACTCGCCTCGCCCTCATTTTGTGCGAACATCCTAACCATATCTACCGGTTTCAGTTCTACCCTAATCAAAGAGCTAAGCCCATCACACCCGCGCCCTTGTAACCTAAATCATTACGACAAGCCCCTGTCGTTAACAACAACCAACCTCGCCCGCAACGCCCGTCGTTAGCGGGCTTTTTGTTTTGGAGTCCATCATGAACATCTACCGCGAAACCATCCTGCCACTGCCAGAGCCTTTTTATGAGTTGTTAGAACGGCAACTGGCCGCACTCAATAACCCGAGTCTCAACATCGTCACCCTAAACTACCGCGATCCCGACTACAGTGCTGAGAGAGGTGGTTATCACCCAGTGGAGATCAACCTCTACCGTCAGGGGGATTGCTGGTATCTCAATTACTTTACCGACTTTGCTTACTGCGGCGGGCCCTTCCCTGAGCTTGAGAAAGAAATGGAAGTGCGGTTTCAGGAGAAGCAGGTCTACAACAGCTTCTTTGGCCGTTGCTACCTCGAGCATGCCGACAGCCTGGTACGGCTGCTGCTGGAGAACTTTTGCAACTACGTCGAGATGGAGGTGTACCAGGTTCAGGTCAGCACCGACTGAACTTGGTGCCCACAAAGGTATTTTGGGAACCAAGCAACGCAGGCCCGATGCGGGTTTGCGATGTGCTGGTGCCCACATTTATCACATAGCCAATTGAGGGAACCAAGCATGAACGAAGTCGAAGCGGTCAAGAACCGCGACACCATCAAGCTTATCAGTTACCTGCTCGAACGTCACTTTGGTGAGCAGATGGCCGATGTCTGGAATATCGGTCTTAACCTGGCCCTTAGGATCTCTGACTTACTGGCCATCAAGTTCAGCGATATCGACGGCGACCGCTTAAATATCATTGAGCAGAAGACCGGTAAACGGGCCAGCATCAAGCTCAATCCGAAGACGCTGGCGTTGATTGAGGCGATTCACCAGCGCCACCCTGAGCATATCTACCTGTTCCAATCCCACCGCTCGAGCCAAGCCAAAGACCGGCAGGCCCCCGCGAAACCACTGACACGGCGCGCGGTAGCCAAAGCGTTTGCCTTTGTCGGTGACGATATCAAGTTAGCCCTGGGCACCCACTCGATGCGTAAAACCCGCGGCTATCACCTGTATCAAGCCTGCAAAGACATTGGCCGGGTGATGCGCATGCTGCGGCATCAATCGGAAGCGGTCACCCTGCGCTACATCGGCATTACTCAGCAGCAAATCGATAAGGACTTTGTCGAGCTGGAAATCTGAGTCAATCAGCACGTCCATTTCGTCCTATTCAACCCATTAGCAGATGCGACCTAGGGGTATCTGCGTTGTTTTTCTTGGAGTACATACCATGTATACATTTCATCCCGGTGATCATCTGGTCACCAATATTGATCCGCTTGGCTTAACCGAACACCACGGCCTTTATGTGGGCCATGGAAATATTATTCACTTATCTAAACAGGGCATCATCGAAGAAATCGACCTGCAGCAATTTGCTGGTGGCCAAAGTATCAGAGTGAAAAAGTCCACGCTGTTTCCCCATCAGGCCATTGAGCTAGCGCGCTGTCAGTTGGGTCGCACTCCATACGACGTTGCTACCAATAATTGCGAGCACTTCGTCAATGAATGCTTAGCGGGAACCAGCACCTCCAATCAAGTGAGTAATCTTACCCACATTGCGCTGCAAGGCTCTGCCAGAGCAGGCTTACTGGGGAGCACTGCGTCAATGCTGGCCTCGAGGACTGTCGCAAACGTCGTGTTAGCCTCTACCGCCATCAAAATGACCGGTGAATACCTAGGGCTACCCGATAACGTCAACACGCTACTAGGCACTCCTGGAGATCTTGTGGCTAAACCTGCCGAATGCCTAGTAAAAGGCACCACGCAAACTCTAGGTGAAACTTATACTTGCTTAAGCCAAGGAGAGATTACAGATGCGGGGATCAAACTCGTCACCGGCAGTGTAGAAACTGGCTTAAACATCGTGTTGACGACAGCAGAAGTGGGCATCAATGGCGTAAAAGCTGGTGCTGGGCTGATAGCCGATACATGGCATTGGCTTAAGTCTTAATACTTCAGCTACGGTATTGAGTGCTAAGTCCCCCATTAGCCAACCCCTCTAAACGAAGCGGCATCACTTGCCGCTATCGTTTTTATCCCTCTTGCGATTACGTTGAAGATTAGCGTGATGACGGCGTAACAGGTTTGCCCAGTTAAGTAATACAAACTATCTTCTATCATCCTTGAGCTTATGGCGTTGCTCATGCAGGCAAGTAAACGTGTAATCATTATTTTTTTGTACTACGTTATGCTAAGGTATTACCTAGTAGTACTAAGCATTACCTTTGGAGTAACAGATGAGCACAATCAAACCCGTGTCGGTTAAATTAGATGCCGATATTAAAGCCAGAGTCGAGCATTTAGCCGAAACTCGCAAACGTTCATCACACTGGATGATGCGTGAAGCGATCCGTGAATACGTTGAGAGAGAAGAGAAACGCGAAGCGTTGCAGCAAGAAGCGTTACGCGCATGGGAAGAACACCAGACATCAGGCTTGCATGTCACCGGTGACGAAGTGGTGAGTTGGCTGGAGTCCTGGGGAAGTGAAAATGAAAAGGCTGCCCCTTCATGCCACAAATAATCTTCACCGCCACTGCATTACGTGATTTAGAACGCTTACGTGAGTTTCTTCGCACTAAAAATCCCCCTGCCGCACAACGGGCTGCCAGCGCCATAATCAATACCATTAGAAAACTGGAAAGCTATCCAGACATTGGTCGGCCTATCGATGACAATGACTTTAGCTTTAGGGAACTACTGATCGACTTTGGTGACACTGGCTATCTGGCAATGTACCAGTATGATGGCGGCGAACGATTGACCGTATTGTGTATCCGCCACCAAAAAGAAGCCGGATATTGATAGAGATGCATCAGCAAAGAGGTCTTCGCATGGATGAGCGATTATGAATATACTGCTACTCTCAATAAACACAAAAGCAAGGGATTTGAGCCCCTTGCCCTTTACTTTCCTATTTGTACTAGCAGCAATCGTACAAAGTAAGTTAATCATCAACTTGTAGCCTACCCAATAATCGACTACAGCCATAATGACGACGTCCATCACCATAGGTCTTACTGTCAACTTTGGCAAAGTAACTTAACCGCAGAAACAACGCACGTAAAGTATGGTTCAGGTGAATCCGACCACGCTCTAATAGATAGCAAGGCGCTTTGGGAAAGTGAACTAAGCCTTGTGCTGCAACAACATCCAACGCTAGCGCACTCGCCCAAGCTTTAACGATTCGGTTATACAAATTAGGTCTACCAAGTTCAAATACACCTAAACTTCTATAAGCATTGCCATTAAAAAACAAACAAAGATGGTAGTGTGATCGGTTAAGTTCCCCAGTTTCCTGCACCCAGATATACAGTACTTCACTTTGATGCACAAATCCTTCAGTATTTTTACACTTTGCATTATAATTTGCGTTAATTTTCGCTTTTAGAGATTCAATAAACCGCGTAACATAACGGTTATTATCGGTGTCAAAATAGTCAGGAAATCTCAAGTCAACTCTCACAGCGAAAACCTTTGCATACCTATTTAATGCGTGATAGATAACGTTAAAGTTATTGTGCAAATACTCCCCATAGACTCCATTTTTAAATTGAAGAATTGGCAGTCCACTAAACTCTTTGGCATTTAATACGGTTAAGTTTCTATTGTTATACTGAGACACACCATACCAACCTTAAAGTTATAAAAATAACAACCCTAGATTATCAATATAATATTAACAACCTAGGAGTCGCAGCAATTGAAAACAAACGAGCCCCTCACAGAACAAACAGTCTGAAATAAAATATGCTCGTCAAGAAGCAGATGTCAAAACTATACAATATAAAAACCAACTCTGATTTTATATGCAGAAAACAATCAAGCTACACAGGACCATTTTGATTGATATTAAACAGGTTCATATCACGTTCAAAGATAATTCTGTCATAAGGAGCTCCAGGATACAAATCAATAACAACCGTGGTATTATAATCAAAAACATCAATAAGTCTATTCGATAAAAGTTCGTTCAACGCATCATTTAAATTCTTGCTTTTCCTTAACATAGGAGGGCCAAGTTGTAAGACCTTATTCTTTTTAATATACCGATACCCTCGATCACGATATGAATTTAACCATAGAGCTAGCTTTTGCCCCAAAATGACCTCCATAGGTGGTGGGCAAAAATTATTTAAAAAGTGAAAAGAGTAATAGCTCACCAAGTCAATTGCTGTTCTTAATGACTCAACTGATATTTTAGAGTCAAAATTATGTCCAAAATAGTGAATATTTGCTGCAGTTCTAGCAATAATTTCTGCTAGTTTTGAAGCATGATCTCTGGCATTCTCGTAAATTCCCCCAGGAGCCATTTTAAATTCAATATCGTTAGATATATTTAACCATAAATCTTTCGCTTCATCTGAAAATATTACTATTTTACGTTCCATTTATTTACCCTCTAGTAATTCTTCTATTCTTTGATTGAATTGATTGATAAATTCTTTCTCATACCTGATCCCATTGGTTTTCCGACCACCGCTAAGAGGCATTGGGAAGCACACTAAAAAGCGAGAAAGATAACCATTGCCTCTTACAACATCCTGTGATTTATCCATAAATCGTTTCAATGCTTGAGGCTGGATCATGATATGTGTAGTTAACCTAACACCTGAAAGCGTATAAGAATCTGTTGTTTTTCTTGCAACAGTGACATCATCTCCACTCCAAATGGCATTAAGCACAGGTGTGTTTGACATTAAGGCACTATTCATTAGCACACCGCCCTCACTTGACCCAAGATACGCATGTGGTGAGTCATTCTTGAGTCCAAACGTAAGCGCCGCTATCGTACTATCCTCATACATAATTCTGAAAGCCTTTGGCCGTTGTGGTTGTTTTGCTTCATGCTCGATCAACTCTTGTAAAGGATCATTTATTTCATTTACTTCACTTACTTCATTTTCTGTGTTCCTAGATTCCTGCATTTCTGAGCAATCTTTTTTTAAGCGACTTGGATTTAGCATCATGTACCTCTCTCAAAATCTCATACTTAATTAACTGTTCTTTACAAGATAATTCACGCTTTTTTTGGTAATTTTTAATCCCTGCCATTAATAAATTTTCAACCGTAGATTTTCGCTCACCTGAATCAGCACAAGTTAATAAGTTAAGCGAGATTGGACAAATCTTCCCTGTTGGTAGTTCAACATCTATATGCACCTGTAAGGCGGTAGAAATAGCAGCAAGTGCTGTACTGGCAATTAAGGGATATGCTGCTTTAGTAATTAAATGAGTTTCAAGTATCGTATTACCTAACAGAGTACCTTCTCCTATTCGAGGAAAAACTCCATTAGATACTGGAAATGTAATATATATATTTTTATTATACCGCCGCGGAGGTAAGTTTTTATTTTCAAAACGTTCAGACATATCAGTTTTCCTTTGATAATAAGTAATGGGATTAGTGAACAAAAAATCTTTAATCCATTACTGAACTCTTATTGATTTAAGCCATGCTTCAACCTCACCGAAATACCAGCCTACCGCTCTGGCACCAAGTGTCACCTTTTTAGGGAAAGTCGGATCGTATCGCGGAGAACGCGGGTTTTGTTTGTCATAGATAGTAGAGCGTGATAATCCAGTTAACTGAATAACGTTAACAAGTCTAATAATTGAATAGCTAGGCTGATTGTCATTCATAGTTGCCCTCATCGGTTGTTGAGTTGGTTGATTTCAGGCAACTTTATACGAAAAACAAGGATAAAATAGGAGGGTAAAGGAAGGTCGACTCACCAAGCAATAAGTAACACACTGAAAATATTAGATTTACGACCTCTCCAAATCATTTATTTTACTTTTAGATAACGAACCAATAACTCTCCATACTTGCAGTTTTCGTGACGAAATCCGCATGTACCCAAAAACTCGACCACTTCAGAACTAACTTTATTATCACAATCACTTTTAAAAAATTTGCTAATTCTAAGTGCTTCAACTAAAAATGGAAACTGGCAATTAGGGTATTTATCATTAGATGCAACTGACGCATGAGAACCTTTTATACCACCAGGTTCTGCATTAATAAAAAATGCGGCTGACTCTGCCATAGTCTGTTTATAACCAAGCTTATTTTGCAGTATTATTGCCAATTTATTTGAGTTTATCCACTTGTTGTTTAGAGCTTCAAACAGTAAAAAACCAATCACAGCCAATTGATCAAGCTTGGAACGACCACGTAATTCAGTGGGAATATAATAAGGACTATCATCAGGGATAGAATCTAGATCATTGTGTATAAATTTGAGAATATCTGCCTCATAGACAGCTAATGAATCGAAGGTGACATCAAATCCAACTATTTGATTTAATGTACTATTATCTTCAGCCCAATGTTCAACAGTTTTATGGGTAAATACAATTTCGCTACAAGAGACTGAAATCAAGGCTGAAGGACTCAGCATTGAATAATCTTCAATCGAATTCATATTAGGCTTTAGGTTAATTTCTGGAGCTAAAATCAACTCACCACTCGTGTCAAAAGTCATTATCACGCTTAACAAGTTGATTATTAGTCTTTTTTGTGCAATAAGCACTGGAAGATCTACTGCTTCAAGACAACCGTAGCAGACCCTATTTATTTGCTTTACCTCATTGATTAAATTACTTTTATTTTTAATCTGTTGTGTCATATCCCTGCAATGAGTTACTTTATTTGCATTAGATAGGATTTCCTTCATTAAGTCCTTTAAATGATACTCATCCTGTCCACGTTTGATAACCCACGCATTCTTATTATCAGGCACCCTGAAAAATATCGGCCTATCCTTATCCATCAAAAATTTTATGACAGAGGCGGTACTTTTATTCAAATTGACTGACGATAGCTGAACCACTCTTTCCATAGACTTATATCCTTAACTGTTTGCTATTTCTGCTACTAATAGCAGAAATAGCAAACAAGGTCCCTGTGTGTCAACCTAAGCCTGAGCCAATTGATTTTGAGATAACATATAAATCAGGGTACTCAGGATAACGAAAATACCAAAATCAGCCACCGCAGCCGATCCCAAGGTTGAGCCAATACTCAAGCTGGAAAAGTGGGGACTAGAGTAAACATGAAGAAATCACTGAATGCAGTAAGGCTAACTTGTTGAATGGATGTTTTGACTAGGCAAAGAGTTAACAATGCTAAACTTGATGGCAACACAGACGAGAGCTTAAATTCAAAAGTGTAATAAACACAAACACCCCAGTCTTAGGTTTTAAGCAAACAAGTTCACTTTAGTGATTTTCATTTTTAACTTATATAAAAGCCAAGAGGGCCCCATTTAGCCCTTCTTAAGCGATAACCATTCCAACCCCTGCTCTGCAAAGGCAAATAATCTATCGCTATAACCTTGAGAGATCACACTGCGGATGATCTCAGGGTCAATATTCAAATGATCATGTACCAGTGCATTACGCAGGCATATCACTTTACGCCAGTCATTTAACTCATCGGCTGGTTGTGCACCTCGTTGACACAGGATCTCAAATGCTTGGTAAGCATCCTGCGGACTATATCCAGCCAGTGCTTTAGCCCAATGTTTTGCAATGCAAATGCAAGCTTCAATAGAGACCTGTAGTATTCGCTCTGCTGCTCGATATTCGAGATTAGATAAGGAACGCTGGCTAAGTAATTGACGTAACTCTCCAAACTCGGCTTGGTACTGGCTAAGGCTTAAACTCAATGACGTGATATAGGCATTATCCAAAATAATAAAGTGGCTTGGGGCTGAATAATCGAGTTCCATTTGCGACATAATGCGAGACTTTTCTTGCATTCTTCGACCTTCATCTCGACTAAAGATAAGTTTGTTGGCATTAATGATTCCGAAAGCCAGAGGGATAGGTGCTAGATTGATATCGACAACGGAAAGCTTCCCTTCGGCTAGCCCCAATGCCCTTTGCCAATCCATAGCGAGCAGTTCGGCTCTAATACGAGTATCAAGCACACTGTCCGCCTTTACCGGGTCGAATGCGACGGCTAAATCCCAATCGCTATGCTCGCTAGCATTTCCTTTCGCCTGCGAACCATAAAGCCATAATACCGCCACCTCAGAATGGCTTGCAGCTAAAGCGTTTAGTTGGTGCAAATGCTGGTTCTGGTCAATAGTCATTGGCTTGGCTTTAGGTTAGTCATGAAGTAAGAGTAACAACCCTGAGTCGGACTTAACAGGTTAGATTCGTTTGTCACGTCCCCTAACCTTTTGACTCAGGGAGATAATCTCTATTCGGACTTACAGGTCATGCCCCTAATTTTCTTGAAGTAGCTGTTACTGACAAAGAGCCAACTGCTGCAGTGGCAATATGGTTGCTCCACCACTCCATTAACTTGGTCCGTCGCTCTAGGTAGGTCGTGCGATTATAGGCACTGCGGATTTGGTTTTTATCAACATGGGCTAACGCTGCCTCAATAACATCACCATCAAAGCCTTTCTCGTTTAAGGTAGTACTCGCCAGTGAGCGTAAACCATGCCCCGTTGTTCTTCCCTTTAATCCCATTCGCCCTAATGCTTTGTTGATGGTTTCAGGATCTGTGTGCTTTTTAGGATCTTTAGATGATGGAAAGACAAATTGGCTCTGTTCACTAATCGGCTTAACAGTTTCGAGTATCGCGAGAGCATGCTCTGTAAGCGGGATAATATGCTCACGATTCATTTTCATGCGTGATTCAGGAATAGTCCAAAGCTTGGCATCAAAATCGATTTCTTCCCAACGGGCTCCGGCCGCTTCATTTGGCCTGGTCATTGTGTGCAATTGCCATTCAATCAAACACCGGGTCGTTAATAATAAATTGGCGTTTGCAATGGTCTGCAACAACTCAGCTAGCTCTGCTGGTTTTAATGCCTTCAGATGCTCCACTTTGCTTTTTCTAAAAACTTCTCGAATACCTGACAACGGATTGGCATGAATGTAACCAGAGTTAACCGAATAGTTCATGATTTCATTCAGTAACTGAGCGGTACGTTTAACCGTTTCAAGATGCCCCTTCTGTTCAAGGGGCTTGAGCGCGGCAATGGCTATAGGAGCCGTGAGTCTGCTAATAGCAATACTCCCCAGCTTAGGGAAGGCATACAGCTCAAGCTTGCGCCAATTACCTTCAATGGTTTTAGCCTTAATACTTCCCTGCTTTGAGTCCATCCACATTTGTGCAATATGCTTGAGAGTTTGAGCGTTCTCTGTTGCCGCTTTTAATTTGTTTTCAACTTTAAGTAATTGGGGGTCGATGCCTTCGGCCAAATGTTTTCGCGCTTCTAGTGCTTTATCTCTCGCCTCAGCTAAGGATACGTCAGGGTATGAGCCTAAACCAAAATAGGTGGGTTTGCTGGTGGAGGGGCGTATGTATCGAAATTCCCATGTTTTCCCTGCTGTGCGCACATAGAGATAGAGATTGCCACCATCTGACAATCTATAGGGCTTTGCTTCCGCTTTAGCATTGAGCACCGCTTTTGCAGTCAGCTTATTTGTACTTCTTCCCATACCGTTCTCCTCCCTCAAATTAAGCCCCAAAGTAATGCTTGATTTTGGCATTATTTCGCACTCTAAAATCAAGCATTACTTATCACTGAATAAATTCAGATAAATCAGGATATTGCCAAGTTAAATCTGGGCTATAAAATCGAGAAAATCAAGTAAAAAAACGACATAAAAAATGGGTATTTTTTGAAGTGAAAAGTAATGCATAAATTTGCCAAATTTCCTTGGCATTACTTTTGGCATTACTAAAGATTTCGGATGCTGTAGGATGGTATTAAACAATATAGGATGGTAAGCTATTGATTTTTATAAAATACAGATAAGAAAAAAGACGCCCTAGGACGTCTTCAAACTTGAATTTGGCGGTGAGAGAGGGAGTCGAACCCTCGATTCACAATTCATTCTAACAACCCCTATTAAATCATAGTGTTATGCACCTTGATTTTTCAGATTGTATCAGCGTTTTGTACCACTTGAAATACTAAAGGAGCCGTTTTATCAGGTCGACTCCTTCAATTTTGTTCGCGGCTTCAAAGAGATTACCTAACTTCCATTTTGCCTATCGCCATACTGGTAGGTAGATGCACTACTAAGAAGAAAATCGCATCTCTCGAGATGAAGCTATAACATTTGCTCTTTCTAGAAGAGCTAGACACATTAAAGGGAGTTAACGAACAGTACGTAGTCAAACGAGTATAACTTCAGTCAAAATTATAGCGATGCCCTCTTTTGAGGCAAATTGATATCAGGCTCGCATTAAGATAACAAATCATACTGTTTCACTTGTGACGGAAGATTGATTTGAGTATTCGTAACAACTTCTATTGGTATACCTAAAAATAAGAAATCTTTAATACTCAATGGACTAACAGATTCGAATCGTGACTTAGGATAAAGTTTCAACTTATTACGTAGTTCCATTAGTAGCCTACCAAGTACGTTTTCTCCTACTAATAAATCCTTTTCTTCTCCTCTGATAAGTGCCCCCCAGAAATCATCCTTTCTAGAAAGTTCCACAATCGGATGCTCTTCTGTCGATAAGAGAATCTGACTAAATTTATCGAAGTTTTGAGCTAGTTTGACGCGTAGACACCAACGCATAATAGGAACTCTAACAGAGTTCCAGTCTTTTCTTGATTCATCAATATACTGCTTACTTTTCATCTTTGCAGTCATAGGACTGTGTTGCACAATAATCTGCTTTTGAATCTCAGGAAGATGTGGATATCTGCATGCCTGATAGAGAGCCTCCGAAGTTAAAACTAACTCATTATTCAATACTATAGGAAACCCCGCAGCCATATTTGACAACTCACCGAATGCATCCTTCGTTTTGTGAACCACGATGACATCAGTGATCTTATAGCATCTGTAATTTTCATTTTTGTCGGAATATGAAGTCATTGATATCAAAAGAGACTGTAGAGTATGTTCGACGAGGTAGTAAAGGATACCAGTTAAGGGGGCCTGATGTCACTTCAGGGTCTCCCCACCATATCGCTAATGGACAGTTATTTGGACAGTTACGATAGGTTATTATCAGAGAGCCAAAACCCACGCCAAAGGGGCTATATCCAAGAGGACGCATCACCATCTTGGGATTCTCGCTTTTCGAAACTATTTTTGCACCAGCAATTAAAAACTCTTGTTCTAAAATATTTCGTCCTTCGACAGATGAAAACGGGCCTAAAAAATCTGTCATAACCCTAGGTTCAAAACGAAAATTTGTTGGTTTTGCCAAATAATTTTCGACGTGTCTGTCATTAGGTATACTAGCAGGCCATAACAATTCCGAACTATTTTTGTAATAATTTCGGTTTTCGATAGTGCCATTCCTCCAATACTGGATCTGAATAGCCTTTCCAGTTTCAGATATGACGCGATTAAGACGCTTTTTGAGAGAATATTGTCCATAGGTATGGTATGCAGCTACAATAACATTTATTAACGCGACATCTGGAGCATCTTCTCTTATCCATGCTTCTAGATCAGTACCAATTCTATTACCACTAAATATGACATCATCTAAGTAAATGTAATCACCACCTTCAGAACCACACTCATCCAGAGAAATATTAAACTCCTCCAGCAAACATAACCTCAGAATATCTATAAACTCCTGTTGGCTTTCACCATGTTTTTGAATACAAAGAATGTTTACATTTTTCCAGTAAACATCAGGTGAATTTCCAGCTAGGTTAATATTCCTAAGCAATTTGCTCAAGTAACCAACGAACCAATCCTTAGTTAAGAAAAACTGCCCTAGCATATGATTCATTTCTTGCAGCAATATGAATTGATTAACAGGAGTAAATTGATTTACCCATCGCTCAACATGTTCTGCTGTAGCAACTGGCAGCTCTCCATGGCGGTATGTACTTATAGTTTTAGCTATTGCAGCTAGTAACTGATCTCGTGTACTCATCTGTCATCCCTTTAACATCAAATAAGCTCTGTAAGACAAGATCTATAATTACCCTTTAAGACGAACATTGTCTCGCTCACCGTTAGCTATTGCCCACACTTCCAACTGTTCTAAGATTTGATCACTAAACCTTTTCGTCGAATCATGATCTACAGGGTCAATAAGACCGCCTTCAAATAGACATGAAATAAGTTTCTGCACTCTTTCCGTCAAGTCGGGATCGTTATTTAAACGCTTGAATGCCTCGTAAGGCTTATCTTTCCCAAGCTTTTCGCCCCCAAGAAAACGTTCAAAATCAGGAATGCTCCAACGGTGGTATACAGTTAAGTCTTGTTCTCTACACTTTATTATCTGATCACGGATATCCATATTAATTGACCACATCCCATTTTCAGCACCATCTTTGGTATATGGCCAATCGATGTCATGCACAATACCAAAGCATGTCTTGAAATGACGTAGCATTTTTATAAGAGGCACTAGAACAGCCTTACCACGAGCACGAATAATACTTACCTTCCCAGCAAGTTCATGCTGAGTTTTCACTATTGCAGAAATGAAAGCTGCATGCTCTGTATCTCCTTCAACGATTATCGGGTAACTTCCAAAGAAAATTTCAGCAAAACCAATATCTGTAAGTTGGAGAGCCTGTAAATTATCTTTTTCTAATAGAGAAAAAGCTGCCTCGTCTGAAACATACAGCCTTGGACTAAGTGACTTACCGTCATCCGACCGCTGCATACGTGCAATCGTAGTATGGTCTTCAAGAGGATTGATAAAATATGGAGAATGTGTTGTTATCAAGACTTGCCAATCAGGATGTTTTCCTAGTTTGTACAAGTGCATCTGTGCTGCTCTTGCTGCCATTGGATGTAATGCGTTTTCAGGTTCATCCATTAACAGAATATAACCAGGCAACGCAGGATCTTCTGCATCTTCAGGAATAGCGCCCCCATTTTCAAGAGCTGCGATTTGTTGACCAGATAGCTCTAAGATTGCTGCGTCTGGGTTCTTTTTCTTTGATTCTTTACTATGTTTATCCTTCAATGTCTTAAGAAGCCCATCTCGTTTCTCTGTCTCTCGACTAATTTCATTGTGAACTTGTAACATTGACCAGAATAACGCCCGTCTAGCCCCTGTACCTTGTTGCCCTATTCGAGATTGTCCAGCTACTTCATCTACAAATAAACCGGACCCTTGCTTTAAGAGCTGTTCAATTTTCAGTTCGGGAGAGTTCATTTCGACATGGAGCTTAACTCCAAGTGCAGGAAAAACACTTTGGAACCCAGTCTGGATTTGCAGTGATATATCGGAAAGCCTTTTTTGGTGAGGCACTGCCAAAGCATTTACTGTTGCAGCTAAGGCAGCTTTATCTTTAGAAATCTGAGAATCTTTATCGCTTTCTAAAGCTTTAAGCTGTTTAACTAGAGGACTCAGGGCTAGGGTAAGTAGTATATCCTCCGTGGTAACAGCGTCATCTAGCGATTTAATTCGCATAGGTTTAGGTAAACGTGATTTGAATACGTTATCCGCTCCTCCAGCTTTACCATCATCGGCCCAATCACCAGTCTGAGGGTCCAGAGTCCTTCTTGTGGGCTTTCCAAATTCATCCCAAACCCAAGAGCTCCTTACAATTCTTTTCTCGCCTTCAATAATTTTCCATTTTTCATCCACATTCCCCATCCCTTCGGGAATATGAACATCAAGAATAACTTCAGAAAGTTGTTCAACGGCCGACCAATTACATCTATCACTCGTAACACTGAAAGAACTAGGGTTGAATGCGAGCTCGTAAGCTCTAAGAATTGTAGTTTTCCCAGAGTTATTCGGGCCGACTAAGCAAAGTATATCGTCAAGTTTGACTTGAACACCGTCATCCCCAATACATCCAATGTTCTTAACAGAAATACTTAATAATTTAGATCTCATTCCTTCCATCCTTGAAGATAGTATGTAAGCCAATTAAGAAATAAAACATATAGAAGTTAGATCATATATTCAATGTCTTGGATCAAATACTAATGCTAAAAACGATAGAATTTGTTAATAATGATTCATCAGCACCATAAGGTTGATCTACATACTAAGGATATTGCCCTGTTAACACATAGACAGCAGATCTATAAGACGGATCTGCTGCAATTTCTTTATGAACGATATCTCTGTCTTTACGATCACACAAAGCTTTACTAATCAAATGCTCGGCTAATACATCACTACTACTCTTAAGAGAAGCAAATATCCCTTTAATTTGTGGTAGCGACTTTCCAGCATACTCTAGTTGTTTTATTGCTTTCGCCCCCCAGTAGCCATCTTGAAATTTAAGAATTCCTTCGATAAATAACCAATCTTCCTGCAACTCAGTAGGTGCTTTACTCTTACATGATGTGGCAACTTGTTCCCACATGTACACCTGTTGGTAATGCTTCAAGATATCATCAATTGAGGCAGAGACCTGCGTTGGTAATGAGGACCCTAAAAGGGCAAGGAACAAGACTAAACAGTTTGGTTTACGCATATTTTCTCCAAAAAAAGCCATCAATAGAATCTGATGGCCTTGCCGATTAGTTACTCAGAGAGTTGCTATCTGATTGTTTGGCTGTTGACTGCTCTTGTTCTTCTGCCATCCATTCAAGCCTCAATCGTAGTTGCCAAATGGCAACCCCTGCCAGAAGACATAGCAATAGACCTATCAACCCAGCCCCTGAAGTGACGATTTTGGAGATATTGCCATTGTGATAACCAAGAATTGAAAGCATAAGAATAATGCCGTAGGTCAACAGATATAAAGCACCACCGATCCCCGTTTTAAGGAATAGTTTTTTCTGCCGATAATCAATCACCTGACTAGAGGGGTTATTTTCAACATCTTCCTTCAACCAAGCTAATTGCTCAGAGATGTACCACATCCCTATGTAACCAATTCCCATCACGATAACAGAGATATTGCCCTGAAATGTGATTGACATTCTGAGGATGAAATAATCCAGTGAACCACCAATCGAATCCTCAAGGGCAACCAGAGATAAGGCACTCAATATTGTTAGTGCAATCAATATAACGAAGTACATCTCAAAA
The DNA here is from genome assembly GCF_043359565.1 of Shewanella sp. S23-S33. Taxonomy (NCBI): domain Bacteria; kingdom Pseudomonadati; phylum Pseudomonadota; class Gammaproteobacteria; order Alteromonadales; family Shewanellaceae; genus Shewanella; species Shewanella sp. S23-S33. The sequence continues at coordinate 64,131 of NZ_JBHFFD010000007.1, forward strand.
CGATTTTTCTGCTTTTTATTCATAACTTATCCTTAGATGTTAATTTCTTTGCTATCCGCTGGACGCTTGATAAGCTGATATTTAGCCTCTTTGCGACCTCCGGTTTAGATATCCCCTCTGCAAGCATTGGAGCGGCTTCTTTCGCCTTAGTGATTGCCGTGGGTTTACGTCCCTTATACTTCCCCCGCAGTTTTGCGAGAGCGATTCCTTCAGCCTGTCTTTCTAACATCAGCTCTCTTTCAAAGGTTGCGATAGCTCCAACCATAGTCAGCATGAGTTTGCCTGTCGGGGTTGCGGTATTAATCCCGAGGTTTTGAATTTGCAGTGACACCTTTTTGCGTTCCAAAAATTCCGCAATCTCCAGCAGGTGACGAGTGTTACGAGCAAGTCTGTCGAGCTTAGTGACGATAACGATGTCACCTTCCCTCACAAACTCCAGCATGAGTTGCAGATGCGGACGGTCATCCTTTGCACCACTTACCTTTTCTTGAAACACTTTGTCGCAGTTTGCTAATGCCTTCAGTTGGGCATCGAGACTTTGTCCCGTGGTCGATACACGGGCATATCCGATTTCTGCCATGAACGACTCCTGTTCAATAGAGCAAGGTATACTGACCAAGCCCTTCAAAAGGTCCAAAACAACCCATGTGACACGGTTATTGATGTGTTTACGACCGTGTCACATGGCCTTGGTTTATTGGTTATGAAAACAATGTGTTATTCAGATTCTTGATCTTCATCAACATCAATGTTTGCCCAAGGTTCTTCATCTGAAAGATAACGCTCAGCGAAGGCTTGGATGAGGATCGGCACTATGGTCAGCAGTGCAGCTTTAGCGACCTTTTTTAGTAACTCGTTAATGATGTTTCTCCTTCCTGATTGTCGTTCAGGCAGCCGAATGTCCACCACATGAACCCATGTAGTGAAACGCTGGCTGTCTTAATGGTGTTTGCGGGTTAATCCCAGTTGATTGTTATTTGGTAGAGATCATCTACCAGATAGCTTCTGAAGTTGGCTTCCCATAGCCGGTATAGGCCGCTGAAGTGGCTTAACGGATGATGACCAACATAAGCCTGATACCCTGAAGCCTTTGCAAAGTTGAAGTCGATGTCCTTCTCTAATTCTGGGTAGTAACGTCCTTGATAGGCAAAGTCAGTGATATAGCAGAATTGCCACATGCTAGTTGTTGATGAATATTCCAAACGGATTTCAACCGGATGAAAGCCACCAGACTCAGCAGAATAGTTAGGATCACGGAAGTTAATCGTAACGGCTTTACTATTGATTGGTTTGTTAGCATCCACCAGCATTCGCTTGAGGATCTGAGCCAAACTAAGCGTGATAGGTAGTAGTTTCCTTCCTGACTGAAGATCAATCTGGATAGGCTGTTCAGTTGCCGTTGGCATATTCATAACCATCCTCTTTCAGCAAACGAAACGACATCTTGATGACCAACTACAAAATGGTCTAACGCTGATACATCAATAGTTGCCAAGGCTGTCTTTAAACGCTCTGTAATGCGTTTATCGGCCTCAGAGGGTTCAGGCATGCCTGAGGGATGGTTGTGGGCGAATATCACGGCAGCGGCGTTTCTATGCAGAACTATTTTTACCACCTCACGAGGATATACTGAGGCGGCATCTATCGTGCCGAAAAAGAGTTCTTCACAACTAATCAAACGGTGTTGGCTATCCAGTAGCAATACCGCAAATACCTCCCGCTCGTATCCAGCCATTTTCAGTCGAAGATAGTCTTTTACCAGTTGTGGAGAGGTGAATGCCTGCGGATTAGCTTGCAGGGTGTAGCGACTCTCCAAGATAGCAATGGCTTCCCTGATAACTGAGTCTGAAGAGTCGAGTTGATTACAATGGGTTAATGTTGAAATAAGCATATATGTTTCCTGTGTAGTTGATTTACTTCAGGTTTCTTATGCCTTAGTTCATGGTAAAAAATGACGGTATAAGTCAGTTGAAACGATCTCCCACCGATTAAAATAGAAATATGGGGGGTGACAAATACTGCCCCATTGAAAGTTCAATCGGAGAAAAAATCATGCACGACGAATTAGTCTTAACCTACCCCCTTTTGCTTGTTGAAGGCCGATTTACGCCAGAAACAAGAGATCATCAGATTAACGAATCCATCAAAAACCACAGCCCCTTCTTTACAGTCGAGATTGTCCCAGATAAACGAGGTACAGATCAGAAGATGATGCACCTTCAAGGAGAGGTAGCAATGGGTGCAGGAAGCTTTAGAGATCAAGGTGCTATTAAAGCATTTCTCATTGAGAAAGGTTTTACCCCTGAGACTATCTCAATCACAAAGGATGGTAATCTATACGCGACTCATCCTAGAGAACATCTACCATATATGCACTGGATAGTCAGGCTGCTAGTCCATTTTCAGGCTTTTGGGGAATGGCTTGCGGTTAACTATTGGTATAGAGATTATCCAGACAAATAGTCATTATGGGTCGTTGCTAGACTCATCTATCAAGTGGCTAAGGTGAGTCTAGGCTCAGAATCTATGTTAACGTTCTCCGTGATCCCAACCAATCGTTATCACGAACCTATTTAGTGATCCTGCTGCTGAGCAAGCCAGTTAAGACCTTGCTCTGCAAAGACAAACAATTTATCGCTATAGCCCTGAGCTATCACGCTGCGAATAATCTCAGGATCAATATTAAGGTAATCGTGAACCAGTGCATTACGAAGACCTATCACCTTACGCCAACCGCTAAGTTCCTCAACAGGTTGTGCTCCACGCTGACAGAGGATCTCAAAAGCTTGATAGGCATCCTGCGGGCTATGTCCTGCCAATGCTTTAGCCCAATGTTTAGCAATACCGATACAGGCTTCAATCGAAACCTGCAAGGTTCGTTCAGCAGCACGATATTCAAGATTCGATAGCGAACGCTGGCTGAGTATAAGCTTTAGTTCAACCAGCTCAGCCTGATAACGGTTGAGGCTAAGGCGTAGAGACGTTATATAGGCATTATCAGACATCAGTTAGTTGTTCCTCTGCTCATTGGCGACGTTGCATAATCGAGTTCCATCGACGACATAATACGGGCCTCTTCCTGCATCCTTCGGCCTTCATCACGACTGTATAGAACCTTGTTAGCATCAATAATACCGAATGCTAGTGGAATAGGAGCAAGATTAATGTCGACGACTGAGAGCTTTCCTTCCGGCAAACCCAGTGCACGCTGCCAGTCCATCGCTAACAACTCTGCTCTTAGACGATTATCGAGCACGTTATCAGTCTTAACAGGGTCAAATGCGACCGCCAAATCCCAATCACTCTGTTCTGTAGCATTACCCTTGGCCTGAGAACCATAAAGCCATAGTGCGGCGACTTCAGGTTGGCTTGCCGCCAATGATTGTAATTGCTTAGGGTCAATGGACATGTGTGCATCCTTATCGATTAAATCATAAGCTATTGTTATAAAATATCTTCTGCCTCAGTACCTGCGATATTTCTTCATGAGACTAGTCAGCAATATTACAGCTTTGCGATCAGAATATTAGTAGCATCAAGTTTCAGCTAGTCAAGGTGAGAGCCGTAATCAACTCTTTAAAAACAATAACTAATAATCCCGAAGTGTACCAACCCTCAATCAGGCTGAACAGTTGTTATTTCAAAGTTTGCTGCTAACGACCAGCTTGGACAACACCTTTTCTCCCTGCCGATTTTGCTGCTGATTTCTGCCAACTCACTATCCATCAAATGCAAGTAACATTGCCCTATTTGACAGTTTTATTGTTTTTACTTGCTGATTTTTAATTGATTTTCTAAAAATAGCTATAGAAAAAGTTAATAGAAATACTTTAGTCAGTCTGCTGAATTTTCGGCTGAGGTTGGTGTAAAGCGGTTTAGGCTTATTGGGAGTGAGCGAAGATGAGTGAACAAGTGATTATCAACCTGATAGATGTGGGAACCTTCATGCTGAACACTCCACCAGCACACTAGAGTTCACGTCATCCGAGTTACTATCGTGAACTCTAGCATCACCAGTCTAAGACAGTTGATGCCATCTTTTATCTTCTTTTGTGACTTCCACTAAGTAAACCAGCAATAAAAACCTTATAAATTAGTGCTATTCCATTTATTCATAACTAAAGCTGCATTAATGAAAAAATGTCATATCAAAACCTTTTAGGCAACAATTCGCCTCTTTAACCGATTTGGTTGAAATCTCATCAATTTACTGCGTTCAACTCTAACTCCAATCGATTAAAACATTATGTGAGAGGCATGACATGAATGACCCCACCGGAGATTGAGATGATAAACCATGACCTAAACCACAGCCCTATAGCAACAGCAAGCAACGCAGTTAGCTCTAGCGTGTTCAAGCTACCTTTTGAGCTATTCCAAGATCAATTAGGCCGAACACTCTACGAGATAAGCCGGATGCCTGTGAGTAATGGCGTGCTGTTGGGTGGTAGGGAGAGTCTAGCTAATACCTTAATGAAGCGTTGCGGTTATTCATTAAGAACGGCTAAACGCCATATCGGTCGGCTGGTGGCTTCGGGACTTCTGGAATGCTCTCAAACAACTAATGCCACAGGGATGCAGGCAACAAACCTTTATCGTCGTATGTTCGATTAATAGAGGAAAGAATGCCCCTGTTTAGGTTTAAGGACGACTTAAACAGGGGAAGAGCTAAAACCAGCTCGAAGGCCAAACTACAGACAAACTATTTACATATATATTTTAGTCTGTTGGCCTCTGTTTTAGAGGATATGTCACATGACATCTCAAGTATTGGTAAGAAATAACAGATTTAACCATGAAACATTGAATGAAATCGGCTTAGAGGGCGTTAAAGCACTTTATGACTTGTCAGAGCTGATCGCTAAGCTCGTCGGTAGTGAGATTAAGCCAACATCAAGCGACTATTGCCAGTTAGAGGATGATGTTTGTCCCTTCTGTGGGCATGCAGGCTGTTTCAAAATTTATCATGCTGATCCAACGGACCAAAACTATCACTGCTACTCATGTGAGGAACACGGTGATATTTATAGTTTTCTGACCTGTTATGACCTTGCAAACAATCCCTATGATGCGGCCAACAAGTTACTTGCTGGCGAGATTGAAGGGATAACCATCAATACTCAACCCAAAGCTAAGAAAGTTAAGCCAGAGAAGCTAGAACTGACCGAAGAGCAATTCCTTCGTCGGCAAGAGCTTATGAATGCAGCATGTGAATACTACTTTGAACCTATGATTGCTGATAAAAGTAAACCTCTTGCTGCTCTTATGGAAAAGCGAGAACTCAGTCAAGAAGTACTGTTTGATAGCGACATAGGGTATTCCCAAGGTCAACTTTGGTGTGCCTTAGAAGCTCAAGGCTTCAGTCGTAATGAGATGTACGCATCAGGATTGGTTAAAGAAGGCCAATCCAATCCTTCGGACTTTTTCCCAAGGGATGTCTATATCTTTCCTCATTATGATGAAGATGGACATCTTTGCCGCTTCACGTTTAAAGATCCCAAGAAAGAGAAACAATATCAAATGCCTAAGCAATTTTGGTTAAATGACATTCAGTTTTATGGACAACATTTAATTAATACCGCAGGGGCAGTCGCTATCGTTGAAGGTGAACACGACTTGTTAGCCTTACTAAATCACAACTGGGAGGGACCTGTTCTGGCAACCAATGGGCAACTGGGTCAAGAACAGCTGGCATGGGTAAAGCAGAACTTGCAAGAACGTGATGTGATCACCTTCTTTGATAGTGATGCTGCGGGTGATAAGTATCGCGAGAAGTTGGCAGAATTAGAGTTATCCTCACTCACTCAAGTGGGTCTGCCTGAAGGTCAAGGCAAGGACATTGACGACTATTTAAGGCGTGAAGATGCCTTATCACTCGAGGAGCTGGTTAATCAATACGGTGTAAGCCAGCAGTCTGTTGAAGTGATCTGTGAACCTGCTGTAAACCACGACAACACCTCGACAGGCCCTGTGCCTGTGCCAGATGAAACTATCCCCGCGATCTGGACTAACTTCAACGAAGACACACTGAATGATGTGGGTAATGCTGACCGATTAAAAGTGATCACCAACGACAGCATGAAGTATGTACCAGAACTTAACAACATAGTTAACTTTAATGGCAAACATTGGGCTCCATCAAGCGGAAAGGAGCTTGAATATACCCGCTGTGTTGGAGAACGTCTTATCAATCAAGGTTGTAGTTTGCTAGAAGAAGCAATACAAACCAAAAATAAGACTAAGTTAGTCGAAGCAGAGCAATTACAAAAATTTGGCCGAATGACGCTTAATCGTAAAAAAATGATGGATATGCTAGAAATCTTCAAGTCAGGCAATCAGATATCTTCGAACCGCTTCGATGCTAATCCTATGCTGCTTGGAGTAAACAATGGCGTATTAGACTTAGCTAACGGAAAACTATTACCTGCACAGAAAGAAATGTTCATCAGCCGCTGTGGGGATGTTCATTTCGATAGCTCAGCTGGTTGCCCTCGTTGGTTACAGTTCATTGATGAAATCACCTGTGGCGACAAAGAATACGCTAAGTTTTTACAACGCATAGTCGGTTACATGCTAACCGGACGAACAGACGAACAAGTACTGTTCTTCCTCCACGGTCATGGTTGTAATGGTAAGAGCACCTTTATGAACGTGATACAGCGATTAATGGGAAGTTACTATCATCAGATCGATAGTAGTGTTTTGCTGCAAACCAATAACGGTAATACAGGCCCTAACCCATCCTTGGTTAAGCTTGCTGGTAGTCGTGTAGTTGTGGCTAATGAATTACCTGAAGGCTCTAGGATGAATGAAAACCTAGTGAAATCTATGACTGGTGATGATGTGATTGTCACTCGTCAACTCTATGCCAAGGTAGAATTAGAATACCGTCCGAAGTTTAAACTCATCATGATAGGTAACCACAAGCCCGTGATTCGTGATACGAGCCTCGGCATGTGGCGAAGAATGATCATGCTTCCATTCAATGCGAGTTTCAGTCAGGAACAGATGGACCCACGATTAATGGATAAGCTATATGCTGAACTCTCAGGTATCCTCAATTGGGCTCTAGAAGGCGTTCAAATGTGGCTAAAGGATGGCATTAAAGCCTCGATTCCCAATTCGATAAAGTCAGAAATCGCAGAGTATCGTCACGAGTCAGATTTACTCGCGATATTCCTTGAGGAATGTACCTGTAAGGGTGATTTTACCTATACAGATACGCTATATGATGCCTTTAGAAAGTGGGCTGAGCGTGATGGCGACTGGAAGATGACCCGTAATATCATGACCAAACGGCTTGTGGAGAAAGGCTTTGAGAAAGGCCGACACAACAGTAAAGCCATGATTAAAGGAATTATCTTAAAGCCAATATTTGATGACATAATCGAACTCGATCCTGAGACACGGCAAGCTTCAAAACCGTTATGGAGCTCAGCTAGCGGTATTTCGCCGGATCAGTATACTGTCTAACGGTTAATCTATAACCAATTGAAGAGAGGCCCTAGAGCCTCTCTTTTACCATCATTTCATTAGGACTCAATATTTATCGGCAGATAAATCGCACAGTAGCCAGAATACAGAATGACCTCATCAAACGACTTACAAGCCATTAAGGTACTGAGCGTCAAGGATGTCTCAGTAATCTCTTGAAGCACTAAGTCACGCACAGCATTTGCTAGCAGCTCGTTATCCTCTGTGATTTCATAGTCGTTGAGAGACAAGTATTCGAGTGCGGCAGCTAAGCCTGTTCGCTTATTTGCATCAGGACAAGCATGAGATACTGCAATGCAAGCAGTATATTTTGCAGCAATCTCGAACACATCATCTAAGCCTTGGTAGACAATGGCATTGTCTATAGGATTAACGCATTAATTTCGACCACTCGTTCAAAATGAAAACAGATAATGTCTATTACATATCAGCCAGCTTTTGGAACGTTTTGGGGTGAGTCCTTAGTACTAATTTTGTTTCTGACTTAATGATTTGTCGCCCAAGATCACCAGATAAATCTAGTTGCTTGGTCGCTTTGATCTTCGGTCTTATAACCGCTTGCACACCGTAAGCTTCTAATTTTCGATTCATAATCTCATACCTTCATTAGCTTCGACTTGCCAAAAGTATAGCCTTATAAAACAATGCAAAATACAGCAACCTGCTAAGGCTAGTACTAAGCCTCAGCAATTACTGCCTTGTTATGATTTAGAACACACTTAGGAATAACTGTAACAGTTATCTTATCAAGCTATTCGTAATTGAGATGCTAGAAAAGTTATTGAAAAATAAAACAAATAATCTATCGCCCATGTATCGAATCTACCATGTTAGTAGCCTCATCGATAACCTGAATAGAAAACCTAGCTTTTAACCTGTCACCAGAAGGACAAGGGATTCTTGGGAATGGTTGGCTAAGATTTATATTTTCGCACCAAACAACAATGTCCGTTTCTTTTTGGTTTGTGCATGGGATATTTAAAGCCTCCAGCCGCTCACGTACTGTAACTATATGCTTCAAATCTGTTCCCTTTGACTCAATTGACATAACCCTATCGTCAATATTTCCTAGCTTTGATTTTACCTCTTCAACTTCTACTTCAAGCCGATCCTGCCGTACAATAGCATCTGCCAAAGCTCTTGAATTTTGAGCTAATATTTCCGCCATTTGTGATAAGACAGAACCTTTCGCCGTTACTGGAGGAGGATAAAAACCATGCTTCGTCAATGAAGGAATAACCTCATGGTAAAGCCACTTCTGAAACTTCTTACCAGCTTTACTTTTATCACTGGATAAAACACGATATAAGCCGGGTTGCGTAACAAAAATTTCTTTATCTTCTTCATGAACAGGGTCCAATGCGGGAATCATTATATACTCATCAACTTCAAGGGAACTCAATTGACTTTTTAAGATTCCCGACATTGACTTAGATATGTGATTCTCATCTAACTCCCTATTTTCTCTATTTAAAGTTATTAATACATCTTTCAGAGATATATAGAGGATATCTTCATATTCGCATGTCCGAATATCAGAAGAACCTGCGTCGCCTTCATAACATATTTTAATGAGATTACTCGACATTATTAGTTGTTCTCCATTTACAAAATACATACGCAGGACTTAAGCCATATTGTCTAATACAATGCTGCAAAACAGTAAGTTAACAAACTTCATCTAAGAACACCACTTAGGAATCTCTATCACTGGCATCTTATCTATCGCATGATGGAGTTCTGAGTAGATGCCATAGTTTCGCCCCGTATTCCCCGCATTAGAGTGCCCTGTTATCGCATTTTGAATATCCTCACGCATCACCTTCCTTGCCTCTGTAATGAAGCGATGACGGAACGCATGTAGCGGTTTGAGTGTATCAAAATGTTCGATATTGAGCGTCATAAACGCCTCTTTGAGGTGCCTTGCAACCGCTAGATGATACTTAGCCTTATTGTTTGCTTTGAGCACCGGAAACAAGCGACCATCAACGGGTAAAGAGTGGAGGTAATCGAGTAATCCCAACTCGATGAGAGATCGACATACTGGCACTTTCCTTGATTCACCCGTCTTAACGGATTGGTCGTCCCTCACCTCTTGGATATGGAAAAACCATAGCTGTGGGTCGTCCTTATCCTGCTTAATGTCTTTCACATAGAGTTGAGCAATCTCTTCAGCCCTTGCTCCTGTATAGGCTAGGATAACGGGTAACCAGTAAGGTGCCTCACCATACCTTGCTTTCTGAGCATCTGTTCGAGCTAGAAAAAGTGGTAAGGAAAAAATCTGTGATAGCTCAGTGTTTGAATAGCCCGGATCTCTCACTGTCCTGACAGCTTCTTTACCCGGAGAGACTTGGTGACACGGGTTTTTCGGCAAGATATCCAATTTCACCGCTTGTTGGAAATAGCCTGAGATAAGCTTAAGTTCCTTATCAGCGGTATTGATGCTAACCCGAGCCAACCCTTGCTTATTTGCTATCTCAATTTGCTTCTTAAAAGAGAGATCTCTGACATCATGTGTTGGCTTACTGGGACATTGAATGATCCAATTGAAGAAGTTACGCATATCAATCTTTTGGATTTGACCTATTGGCTTAGCGCCGAAAAACTCGATGAGTCTGTTGCATGGTCGATTGCGGTCTGCTTGCCATGACTTAAAGGCCGTCTCACCTAAGATGAGACTTTTTTGAGTATTAACCCATTCAACCAAATAAGAAACGGTAGATGATGTTGAGACATCTCCTTGGGTAGCCATATCATCAGGAACGACTTCTAACCCTGATTCAGCTAGTGCAGCACGACTGTTATCAGCAAAATCCTGCACATTCCCTGAGTCACTTCGTGGCATGAACAGTGGCTCGAAGCCTCTATTTCGCTCCCGTCGTGTATATACTTCTAGGTCAAATGCAGAATTACACAGCCTAATAATAGCTTCAGCTAATTTGACAGAGAGATACAGCCTAGCGACATGGGAAAAGAGTTGGCACTGAGACAGATTGAGAGCTTCATCAACGAAATCGTTCATGTGACTCATGAAGCGTTGTTCTGCGGATTGCTGGTGGAGAGTACCTTCAGCGTCATTTAACGCCTCTAACGGCTCGCTAAACCACTCTGCCATCGCCTCAAGGCCATCGGATGTCTCTAGGGTATATCGAGCGAGGATATCTGGCTGGCTTAATCGTTGACGTTCATTAACGAACCAATGACTTACGATAGCATCTAATTGGGCAGGGTTAACTTGCTGCTCTCGTTCTTGATTATCATAACGCAACTGGGCATTAGCCGTGATAGCTTCAAACTCTGCAACAATGACTGATGCCCGAGATTTTGCTTCTGCTGCATCCTTAGTTTCAAGACTTCTTTTAAGCTCTGTTTTACCGTCTAAGAAAGGCCGTAAATGTGCAGGAATACCCTTGCGGATTTTCCACATTCCAGACTTCGGATCTCTGCGAGGTTGGATCATAAATGCCATCGTTTTGTACCACCCTTTTGTACCACCTTAAGGTGCCAAAGGTTGGTTAGCCATTGGATTAAGCAACTATAATTCAATAAGTTTTTGATAGAAATGAAAAAACCCGACCATGTGATCGGGTTCTTAGAATTTGGCGGTGAGAGAGGGAGTCGAACCCTCGATACGTTACCGTATACACACTTTCCAGGCGTGCTCCTTCGGCCACTCGGACACCTCACCATATGTCGATTTATGTTAGCGTGGTTAATCTTTCACGTTCAAGAATCACTAACGATTTCGTATAGCCTTGCCGAGAGGCTTTCATCGTTAACGGAGCGGTACTGTACGCAAAAGCCTAAAGGGGGTCAAGTAAAAAAGACTCAGTTTCAGGCGGTTGCACAATTGCTAAACAAACGACGTGATTTCTTGAATCTTTTCACCGTTTTATACCGTTAATTGACGGTAAATTTGTGCACTTCTTTTGACATTGAATTCGCGTCAAACGTCAGAGCTTTGGTCAGCTCCCTAAGCTCATCGGAGATCCTTTGAGTATTAAGGTAAATCTCACTGATCTTCAGTGCATTACGATTTACGTCTTCGGATACCGCCGATTGCTCATGAGTTGCTGTAGCAATTTGCTCGTTCATGCGGTCAATAATGTCTACTTGCTCCACAATACGTTTCAATTCGATACCTGCCTGTTCAGCTTCATGGACACTGCTATTAGCCTGAGCTAATCCTCTGTCCATGGCTTTTACTGCAATGCTCGCTCCCGCCTTCAATCTATCTGTCATATTTTTAATGTCCGAGGTCGAGGTTTGTGAGCGCTGCGCTAAACTTCGGACTTCGTCTGCAACTACAGCAAAACCACGACCCATTTCCCCTGCGCGGGCAGCTTCAATGGCGGCATTAAGCGCGAGTAAATTAGTTTGCTCAGCAATACTGCTGATCACTTCAAGCACTACCACTATGCCGTGAATTTCACGGTCTAAATCGTTAATGGCTTTAGAAGCTCCACTAATATCGTCGGCTAACGCTTTGATCGCTTTGCTGGTTCGGCCGACTTCGAGGTTGCCCTCTTTAGCCTCTATATTGGCGGCGGAAGACGCTTCGGATGCCTGCACTGCATTGCTGGCAATCTCGGCCACTGTTGCACTCATTTCTGTCATAGCGGAGGCTACTTGTTCTGCCTCACTGTGGCCCGCCATCACATCTTGCTCCATGGCATGGGTACAGAGATCCATTTGCGCCACAGCTTGTTGCAATTTAGCGCCACTGGAACGTACATGTAGGATCACCTTTTCAAAATCACTCATCATATCGTTAAAGGCGATGGCGAGTTCACCGAATTCATCGGAGCTAGAGTGAGTCAGACGCACACTTAAGTCGTAATGTTTACGGGCTTGCGTGATGGTCGAATATAAGTGATGCACACTGTCATGCAAATAACGGATAACAGATAGACTCAATATCAAGACTATCGCCAATACTGAGATTAAGGTCGCGAGCACTAAGAACATTTTCTCATTCGCTAATGTTAATCTTTCATGGGTGGTATTAAGTAAATCTGCCGAGACTTGCTGTTCAAACTCACGTAATAGCTCAATCCGCGCGGTCGATTTACTGAACCACTCTTCAGGACTTTGTTGCAGGATTTTTTGATTATCTTGCTCGAATGCGATTTGACGTAACAGCTCAACGTCATGCATTGCAGCTGAACTCTGTAAACGGTTAAACGAGGATAATAAATCAGAATTTGCTAGCGCTAAAAAACGCTCTTGATAGGTATTTTGCTCTGAAACCAAAGTGATAAATTTGGCATAAACCTTAGGCTTAAATCCAGCTTGGCCAAAGGTTGAGCTGAGTACCGCCCTTTCAATCCCCGCCCTTTCCTTTAATTGCAAAAAAGCACTAAAAGCCGTCGCTTTAATGGCGATTTCTTGATTAGCACCCGTTTTTGCGGTTTCATCGACTATTGTCAGTAATAACTTATTTAACTCAGTGTAATAGGCAACTTCATCGGCGACACTGATACTTAAACTATCCACCTGCGAGCGGATTGCATTTAAACGCCCGAGTTGAGCGTTTAGCTCTCTAAGTTTTGGGGCAAATATCTCCGGCAGATGATTCTCAGTGATAAAACGCTGATAGAGGCCGAGCTGCGTATCCGTTAATTGTCTTTGATCAGGTATTTTACCCGCAAACGCTTTTCCTGCTGAGCCAATAAATCCAGCACTCATGCCGCGCTCTTTTTGTAACTCATGCACTAAATTACTGTTGGTGACGGCTAGCTCGCTTAATTGCACCACTAAGGTTAAATCTTTTCTATATTCATATTTTTCAATGAGGTAAAGCGTGCCACATAAAAAACAGGCTAACAGTGGAGGCAAGACAACCATTAATAATTTTTGTTTTAGACTGAGATTACCAATCCATTGCCATTTCATAGAAATATCCTTTTAAACTTAGTTTTAGATCCAAATACCGAACACTAGGTATAGCATAATATCAACCGTAGGACGACTAAGGTTTATTGAAATTGCACAAGCTAATATCCTGATAAACGAGGATTTCCCCCATATTCCATCAATTGTTTAGATTTTGCTAATCGCAGAGCAAACTTGAGAAACGTCAAACAAGAATAAGATAGAAATAAAAAACGCATTGAAAATTCCAATACGTTTTTCTAGAGAAAGGAACACTTAATCTGTGAATGAAGATGACTCTAGCTGAAAAGCTGTGGGAATAATCCCTTCACACCAGCCGCAATGACTTCGATACCAATGGATAACATCAAGAGTCCCATGAGACGGGTAATCACGTTAATACCCGTTTTGCCGAGGATCTTATAAATGATAGATGCCATTCTAAACAAGCCAAAACTCACTAAACCAAACACTATCACAGTAATGAACATCGCAATAATGTTCGACAATGAATTATGCTCAGCGGCAAAGACAATCACCGAACTGATAGCGCCAGGTCCCGCCATCAGTGGCAAAGCCAAAGGCACAACCGCCACAGATTCCATCGCCGAGGATTCGCGGTCTTCCTCTTGGTTACGCTTCACTTCGCCTAACTTACCTTGCAACATTGACATCGCAATAATGGCAATCAGGCTGCCACCAGCAATTCTAAAGGCAGATAACGAAATGCTGAACATATTCAGAATGTGCTGCCCCGCCACAATCGTGACTAAGAGGATCACCACAACTGCAAAGTTCGCTACTTTACCCGTGTGATTCCGCTCAGCCTCCGTTTGATGGCTGGTTAAGCTCACAAACACAGGCAACAAGCCAACCGGATTAATGATGGCAACGAGGCCAAGAAAAAATTTAACGTAAAGAGTTAACTCCAAGGGACTATCCTTATGTGCGTGTCACGCCGTCTTCATCAAAATAAGCTTGAGGGCAAGTATAGTATCTCAAGCGCTATTGACTGAAAAATGAGATTTTTGAGGTTAAATCACAACTTCGAATAATATTTAGTTATCGAAGCCGATGCATTTTCAGCGCAATTTTAAACAAACAAGTTACCCTAAGTGTAGTTTTATTACATAAAAGCACGATATTGTCGTTGATATCACACTTTCAACGCGGCTTTAGGTGTAATTTTCTACCATAAAGAGGATTTAGTGAATGCCTTGATTCACTAAATCTTTTTAGGAGTATTAATCATGACAGTGACCAATGCACAAGAACTGGATCTCATGGTCGAGCGAGTAGCGAAAGCACAAGCCGAGTATGCAACATTCAGCCAAGCGCAAGTCGATAAAATTTTCCGTGCAGCCGCCCTTGCCGCTGCCGATGCGCGTATCTCGCTGGCGAAAATGGCCGCCGCAGAAACCCGCATGGGCGTGGTTGAAGACAAAGTAATTAAAAACCACTTTGCCTCTGAGTACATTTATAACAAATACAAAGATGAAAAAACCTGCGGGATTTTATCTGAAGATGTCACCTTCGGTACTATTACCATTGCTGAACCCGTAGGCATCATCTGTGGCATAGTCCCCACCACGAACCCCACATCTACTGCCATTTTTAAAGCCTTAATCAGCCTTAAAACCCGTAACGCGATCATCTTCTCGCCCCATCCTAGGGCCAAAATATCTACCACAACTGCAGCAAAATTAGTGCTTGATACTGCCATAGCCGCGGGCGCGCCCAAAGACATTATTGGTTGGATTGATGAGCCCAGTGTCGCACTGTCGAATCAATTAATGACTCACCCTAAGGTCAATTTAATCCTTGCAACGGGAGGCCCAGGCATGGTTAAAGCCGCCTACTCTTCCGGTAAACCGGCTATTGGCGTAGGTGCGGGTAACACGCCTATTGTTATCGATGAAACCGCCGACATCAAACGCGCAGTCAGTTCGATTCTCATGTCAAAAACTTTCGATAACGGTGTGGTTTGTGCGTCAGAGCAAGCGGTAATTGTGGTCGACAGTATTTATGAGCAGGTTAAAGAGCGTTTCGCAACCCACGGTGGCTATATGTTATCGAAGGATGAAACCGCTGCGATGCAGCAGGTCATTTTAAAAAATGGCGGTTTGAATGCCGATATCGTTGGCCAAAGTGCTGCCAGTATCGCGCAAATGGCAGGCTTTGAAGTGCCACACTGGACAAAAGTGTTGATAGGTGAAGTCACCGACATTTGCGACAGCGAAGCCTTCGCCCATGAAAAATTATCGCCATTACTTGGCATGTACCGCGCCATCGACTTTAACGATGCCATGGATAAAGCCGAAGCCTTAGTCGCACTCGGCGGCATTGGCCACACTTCAGGACTTTATACCGACCAAGATACCCAAACCGAACGTGTTCATGCCTTTGGTTTTAGAATGAAAACAGCACGTATTTTGATCAACACCCCAGCTTCACAGGGCGGCATTGGCGATCTGTACAACTTCAAACTGGCGCCTTCGCTGACGTTAGGCTGTGGTTCTTGGGGCGGCAACTCGATTTCAGAAAACGTTGGCCCGAGTCATCTGATCAATAAAAAAACCGTCGCTAAGAGGGCCGAAAACATGTTGTGGCATAAGCTTCCTGCATCTATCTATTTCCGCCGCGGCAGTTTGCCCATCGCGCTCGAAGAACTGAGCGATAAAAAGCGCGCCTTAATCATCACAGACAGATTTTTGTTCAACCACGGTTATTGCGATGAAACCATGCGGATTTTAAAAGCCCAAGGCCTTGAAACCGAAATTTTTTACGATGTTGAAGCCGACCCCACCTTAGCCATAGTCCGTCAAGGCGCTAAGGTCGCTCAAAGCTTTAAACCCGATGTGATAATTGCGCTCGGCGGCGGCTCACCAATGGATGCGGCTAAGATTATTTGGGTGATGTACGAGCATCCAGATGTGGATTTTGCCGATTTGGCGCTGCGTTTTATGGACATTCGTAAACGTATCTACAAATTCCCTAAAATGGGCACCAAAGCCATGATGGTGGCAATTCCTACCACCTCAGGCACTGGATCAGAAGTCACACCTTTTGCGGTAGTGACAGACGAAATTACCGGTAAAAAGTACCCGATTGCCGACTATCAACTCACGCCCAATATGGCGATTGTTGATCCAAATCTTGTGATGGACATGCCTAAATCCCTCACCGCCTTTGGTGGCATAGATGCGGTGACCCATGCATTAGAAGCCTATGTCAGCGTGATGGCGAATGAGTACAGCGATGGCCAAGCGCTACAAGCCCTCGACTTACTGTGCAAATATTTACCCGATGCCTACAACTTGGGTTCACAATCACCTATCGCCCGTGAAAAGATCCACAATGGCGCCACTATTGCGGGTATCGCCTTTGCTAACGCTTTCCTTGGGATTTGCCACTCAATGGCACACAAACTGGGCGCCGAGTTCCATCTCGCCCATGGCCTAGCCAATGCGCTGCTGATCAACAACGTAATACGCTTTAACGCAACGGATCTGCCCACTAAGCAAGCGGCCTTTAGCCAATACGACAGGCCAAAAGCCCTGTGCCGTTATGCTGCCATCGCAGATCACTTGAAACTAGGCGGAAAGACAGATGAAGAAAAAGTCGAAAAATTGCTTGAGAAAATCACACACCTCAAGAAGACGATTGGCATTCCTGCTTCTATCCAAGAAGCCGGTGTCAACGAAGCCGACTTCCTCGCCAAGTTAGATGAATTAGCCGAAGATGCGTTCGATGATCAATGTACCGGTGCCAACCCACGTTACCCATTGATTAACGAGCTGAAACAACTGTTCCTCGATAGCTATTATGGCCGTGACTATAGCGACAACAACTAGGTTATCGCCTGCCAATGCTAGGCTCGTGCTTAATAAAAGCCGCGCGACATAAATGAAGAAGCCCTCGAATGAGGGCTTTTTATTGCGTGATGTTCCGTGAATGACCTAATTAAGGGGTCGATGCGTTAATCGATCGCACGCAAAATGACTTCACTAGCAGCTAACTCAACTGGGCATCACTCACTTACGATCACTAAGATGAACATCACAACAAACTGTGACTAACGCTGTGCCAGTACATAATCAATGGCGCTGGTGATGGCTGCAACCTGCGCCAGATTACATTCGGCAGGCGTGGCCGTTGGGCTATCTGGGTACACTTCTGTCGTTGTGTTATAGATACAGCCAGTGACACTGCTGCAAAGCCCTAATGACTTAAGCGGATAGTTAATCACTCCGTGTTGCACCACTGTCGAGCCAATGATCTCGCCTTTCTCGTCGGCAGGGGCAATATGGGTCACTTTGCTCACGCCATCGATAATGGCTTTTTGGAAAGCATCCATTGAATGTTCGGTATCGCCCACAGCATAAAAACCATCAGGGATAGTGCCTTTGTCATATTCAATGCCATCACGGGCGCACAGCGCTGGACGAAACTCTAACTCATCTGAATCTGTGGTTTCATGCAAATCCACATGCACATCAAAACATTGCTCAACTGAAGTAACGGAAGCAACTAAAGCCATCAAGGCCGCCGATTCTTCTGCTGGGCTGTTGGCATAGAATGAACGGTTTGGATCGATAGCCTTGGGATTCCAGCGATTAATCGTCTCGTAACCCCAAGGACTCACACAAACGGCAACCACTAAGTTCACCTGTTGCACGTAATGCGCCGCTTCATTCGTTAAAAAGGCCAATGCGCCATGCACGCCGCTGGTCTCGTAACCATGCACGCCGCCAGTGACTAGCACGGTTGGCTTTTGTGGATCAAACTGTTGGCTTTTTACCGCAAATAATGGGTAACGCTCGGCGTTAATCGACAAGGCGCCATATTGCACAATGCCAAGCCCAAGCGTAGATAGCTTTGCTTCCATCGCCTTGAGTGGCATCACGACATCATCTTGATATGAACGCTTGATTTGGGTGCTCGCCAGCCATGCAGCTTTTTCAGCCTCGCCCCATTTTTCGCCTACGGTGCCGATGGGATAAAATGTTAAATTTGCCATAATTCCTCTATTTTTAGTTCTATTCGGTAAAGTTCTTTTTATTCAAGTTATTTGCACTCTAGTGCTTTCGTTCAAACTCTTTTCGCTCAAGCTTTTTCGTTGAATTACTATTCAGTCGAATAATAGTGCTCGTGTTTGGATGATAAATGAGTACAGTCAACCTAAAGCACTAGCTGCATGGGAATATCACGGATCCCGCCGCGTTCTCGCTCGGGTCCAAGGGGCACAAAGCCAAAGCCTAAGTACACAGCCTGCGCATTCAGCGCCGAGTTCACGGTAAATATGCCCGAATTGCCTTGGGCTAAACATTGAGCTTTGGCATGTTCCCACAACATTCGCGCCACGCCTTGCCCCTGCGCATGGGAGGCGACAAAGAGATGGTATAAGTGACTATTCGCCTTCATCCCCACTACACCTGCGAGTTGGCCCGAGTCCGTTATGGCAACATGGTACTGATAACCCATAGCAAAGTAGCTACCAATCGCTTCTATCGACATGGCATTAACTAAGATTGCAGCGCCCTCTGCAGTGCAAGTTGGGGCGATAAATTCTTGGGTTAATTGAGTGAGTAATACGCTTATTTCAGGGATATCAGTTAAGGTTGCGGCTCGAATGTTCATCTTAACTCCTTGATTAAAAACATTTCATGA